>JBFJZW010000147.1:0-10833 GCA_041621875.1 Pseudomonas sp.
AATAGGGGCCATTGCTCAGCTGCATCAGGCCGACGCTCAGGTAGAAAGCGAGAATCCCCGGGCGGCACAACTGGCGGATAAAGCCACCCTGGTCCTGGGTATTGGGGCGCATCTGCGGCTGAGCGTTGGGCACCCACCAGCTGCTCAGCACGATGCCGCCCATGATCAGAATCAGCGCCCAGGGATAGGCGTCCAGGCTGAGCAGCTCGAACAGCTTGCCCAGGCCCACCACCGCGACGATAAAGCCGATGCTGCCCCACAGGCGGATCTGGCTATAGCGCGTGGCCTGCTCCTTGAGATGGGCAAAGGTGATCACCTCGAACTGCGGCAGCACCGCGTGCCAGAAGAACGCGTGCAGCGCCATGATCAACGCCAGCCAGGCGTAGCTCTGACTGATAAAGATGCCGGCAAAGCACAGCAACGTGCAGATCGCGCCGAAGCGCACGATGGCCAGGCGGCGGCCGCTGTAATCCCCCAGCCAGCCCCACAGGTTCGGCGCGATGCAGCGCATCAGCATGGGGATGGCGATCAACTCGCCAATACGTGCGGCGGAAAACCCTAGGTGATCGAAATACAGCGCCAGGAACGGCGCGGTGGCACCGAGCAGGGAGAAATAGAAAAAGTAGAACCCGGATAGACGCCAGTAGGGCAACGCCGGGCTCATGCTGTGCATAAACCCGGAATCCTGCTGCGGGAAGCGGTTGGCCGCGCAGCCATGCTCATCACAGCTGTGGCAGTACCGGCGTGGTGACCCGCACATCGGCATTCTGCGCACGGTGGCGCAGCAGATGGTCCATCAGCACCATGGCCATCATCGCCTCGGCAATCGGCGTGGCACGGATGCCCACACAGGGGTCGTGACGGCCCTTGGTGATGATATCCACCGGGTTGCCGTCGACATCGATGGAACGCCCCGGTGTGGTGATGCTGGAAGTGGGCTTGAGCGCCAGATGGGCAACGATCGGCTGGCCACTGGAGATGCCGCCGAGGATGCCGCCGGCATTGTTGGAGAGGAAACCCTCGGGGGTCATCTCGTCGCGGTGCTCGGTGCCGCGCTGGGCGACGCTGGCGAAACCGGCACCGATTTCCACGCCCTTGACCGCGTTGATACTCATCAGCGCGTGGGCCAGCTCGGCGTCCAGGCGGTCGAAGATCGGCTCGCCCAGACCCGGCATCACCCCTTCGGCGATAACGGTGATCTTCGCCCCGACCGAATCCTGGTCGCGGCGCAGTTGGTCCATATAGGCTTCCAGCTCCGGCACCTTGTCCGGATCCGGGCTGAAGAAGGCGTTCTGCTCCACCGACTCCCAGTTCTTGAACGGAATCTCGATGGGGCCGAGCTGGCTCATATAGCCGCGAATCACGATGCCCTGGGTGGCCAGGTACTTCTTGGCGATGGCACCGGCGGCCACGCGCATGGCGGTCTCGCGCGCCGAGCTGCGGCCGCCACCGCGGTAGTCGCGGATGCCGTACTTGTGGTGATAGCTGTAATCGGCGTGGGCCGGGCGGAAGGAATCCTTGATCGCCGAGTAGTCCTTGGACTTCTGGTCGGTATTGCGGATCAGCAGGCCAATCGAGCACCCGGTGGTCTTGCCTTCGAATACCCCGGCGAGGATTTCCACCACATCGTCTTCCTGGCGCTGGGTGGTGTGGCGGCTGGTGCCCGGCTTGCGCCGGTCGAGGTCGCGTTGCATGTCTTCCAGGGAAAGCTCCAGCCCCGGCGGGCAGCCGTCAACGATGGCGACCAACGCCGGACCATGGCTTTCGCCCGCGCTGGTGACAGTGAACAGCTTGCCGTAGGTATTGCCGGACATGTGCAAAGGCTCCGCAAGAATCGACCACAGGCCTGGCGCATACCCGCGTCAGGCCTCGTTAAATAAGGCGGCGAGTATACCCTTGGCGTCCATTGAGTTCATCCTCGAACCTTAGCCGCGGAAAAACGTCCAAATGGTCCCACCCTTACAGTACCCGGCCATGTTGCGAGCCCTTCTAATGACCCTCCCCCTGCTTGCCGGTCTGGCCCAGGCCGCGCCCAATACCCTGCAGCAGCGCCCACTCAGCCTGGAGACCAGCCAGGGTACGCTGCATGGCACCCTGCTCCAGCCGCGCAGCGCCGAGCCGCTGGCCGTGGCCCTGCTGATCGCCGGCTCCGGGCCGACCGACCGGGATGGCAACAACCCCGCCGGCGGGCATAACGACAGCCTTAAGAAGCTGGCCCAGAACCTGGCCCGTCACGGCATCGCCAGCCTGCGCTACGACAAGCGTGGCGTGGCCGCCAGCCGCGCGGCGACCCCGGACGAACGCGACCTCAGCGTAGACGCCTACGTCACCGATGCGGTGGCCTGGGGCCGCCTGCTCAAGCGCGACAAGGCCTTCGACCGGCTGATTCTGATCGGTCACAGCGAAGGCGCGCTGATCGCCAGCCTGGCCGCCCCACAGCTCGAGGCCGACGCCCTGGTGGCCCTGGCCGGCAGCGCGCGACCGATCGACCAGGTGCTGCGCGAGCAGCTGTCCTCTCGCCTGCCACTGCCCCTGCTGGCGCAGAGCAACCGGCTGCTCGACAGCCTGCTGGCCGGGCAGATCAGCACACCAGTGCCCGAGGCCCTGCAGGTGCTGTTCAGGCCCAGCGTACAGCCCTATCTGATCTCGCTATTCAAGCAGTACCCCGCCGAAGCCTTCGCCAGGCTGAACATGCCCGCGCTGATTGTTCAGGGCAGCCATGACATCCAGGTCAGCGTCGCCGATGCCCAGGCCCTGCAGGCCGCCAAGCCGGATGCCGAACTGTTGATAGTGCCCGGCATGAATCATGTGCTGCGCATCGTACCGCTGGCTATGCCGGCGCAACTGGCCAGCTACAACAACCCTCGACTACCCTTGGCCGACGTGCTCGGCGCAGAGATTTCCGCTTTTATCCGGCGCAACGCCCCAGCCGCAGACTCCAGATAGACGCAGGTCAGCCGATAAGCCTGAGGACAGGCGAGGCCAGCACCGGCTTCGCGCACAGGACCCTTGCGTATGACTGACCAACAAACGCCGCCAACCGCTGCAGAGATCGACGGGCAGCCCCCGGCAGAGACAGAAAAGGCCCACCCCTGGGCCGAACTGGACCCGGAACAATTCAGCCTGCTGAGGCTGGCCCCCTTACCCATCGACCGCCATACCGGCCCACGGCCCTTGCGCTTTATCCAGATGGGTCGCCTCGAACGCCAGAGCCCACGACAGAGCCTGCTGCGCCTGACCCTGCAGCTGCCCGGGCAACGTCTGCGCAAGGAACAGAATGTGCTGGAAGTCTGGGCCGACCACCGCCAGAAGCTCTTGCGCTTCGCCCCGGACGACGGCCTGCACCTGGAACCGGAAAACCGCGGCCTGGGCCGCTTTCTCCTGGCCCAGGGCATCGCCTGGGCGCGCCGGCATTACAGCCATTACCAGGTTCAGGGGGCCGCCCTGCCCAGCCGGGACGCCTTCAGCGAAGAGACCAGGGCGCGCCGCGACCATTGCCTGCAAGCCCAGGGTTTTGTCATCGAATACCTCGACCCGCTGCAGCTCAAGGCGCGCTATGGCGCACCGCGGGTCAGCACGCTGCACAGCGACTGGAATGCCGACAAGGTGCAGATCGTCGAACTGCTCGACGCCGCCGGCATGCTGCAACAGGCCGACCAGACCCTGCGCGAACAGGAGAGCAAGCTGCGCAAGCTCAGTGAGCGCATCGATCGGTTCAGGCGCGAAGACGGCAGCCTGCGCTTTACCATCACCTGCCTGATCGCCTTCTGCCTGTTTCAGGCCGGCTTGCTGATCTGGATCGCCACCCGCTGAGCCAGCCAGCCCACTGGACTACAGTTGGGCGGCCAGGCGAGCGCGGCGGTTGCGCAGGCCGGCGATCAGCGAGGGGCCCAGGGCGGTCAGCGCCGAGCCCAGCACCACCAGCACGGCACCGCCATAGGCAATCCAGTTGATCTGCTCGGGCTGCACATGGTCCGGCCACCAGCTTGCCGCCAATGCCACCGAAGCGAAGGTCACCAGCGGGGTGATGGCCAGGGTGGCGCTGACCCGCGACGCCTCCCAGTGCGCCAGGGCCTCGGCAAACGCGCCATAGGCCACCAGGGTGTTCAGGCAGCAGGCGAACAACAGCCAGGCCTGCAACGAACTCAGTTCGAATACCTGCGCCGGCTGCGCCCAAGGCGTGAGCAACAGGGCGCAGGCCAGGTAGATCACCATCATCACCTGCAGCGAATTCCAGACGGTGAGCAGCTGCTTCTGCGCCAGGCCATAAAACGTCCAGACGCATGCCGCCAGCAGCACGATCAGCACCCCAGCGGTGTAATCGCTCAGGGAGGTCAGCAACTCACCCAGGCGCTGGTTGAAGAACAGCACAAAGCCGATCAACAGCAGCGCCAGGCCCAGGCCCTGCCCCAGGCTGAAACGTTCGCGGAAGACGAACAGGCTGCTGATCAGCAGCAGAATCGGCGCGACCTGGATCACCAGCTGGGTAGTGCCCGGGCTGAGCAGATTCAGGCCAATCAGGTAGAGCACATAGTTGGCGCTCAACCCGGCAATCGCCAAGGCCAGCAACCAGCGGCCCTTTTTCCCCAGCGGGCGCAAAGCCGGCAAACGCCGGCTGGCGGCCAGATAGGCGAGCAGAATCGAGCCGGAAACCAGCAGGCGATACCAGGTCACGGTGACCGGGTCCATCACCTGCAGCACCTCTTTCAGCTTGATCGGCAGCACGCCCCACAGCACCGCGGTGAGCAGCGCGAGAAACATGCCGTAGAGCCAGCGACCGGAAGATATATGCATGACAGCCTCGAATACGCGCCCGAGAACCGCTACGCGGGTGGCGCAAATACGCATTCTAGGGCCTGGCCTGGCAGCACTACAGTCACAGTTGCAAACCGCCGTGCAGCAGAACTGTGCTGATGGCCATCGGCGATCGCCACAAAAATGGCGTCAATACTCAAGAAAACCTAAGAAAAACCAATAATATGCGACCATTTGTCGCCAAATCACGTATCCGACCAGCTGCCGATTAGACTCAAGCCAATAGCTACTAATTTGGGAGGAGTGAGCATGTTTGGTCAGCGTCATGTGGATCCCAGCCCCGGCACCCATTACCGCAGCGAGCGGGTCAGTTCGGTCAATGGCCAATATTTCTTCTCCACCCGGGAAGGCACCCTGGAAGGCCCCTACTTCACCCGCATCGATGCGCTACACGGAATAGATGCCTATATCCAGCGCATGCAGGTCTCCAACGCGCTCTACGCGCGATCCAACCGCTTCTAGGCTCCATAACGCGCAAACCCCGGGCAGTTCGACTGCACCGGGGTTTTTGCTTGCTCAAGTATAAATCGGGCCGCTGCCCGCGCCTTTAGCGCACCGCTTCGAACAGACCGGTTGCGCCCATGCCGCCGCCCACGCACATGGTGACGATGCCGTAGCGCAGATTGCGCCGCTGCAGCTCACGCACCAGATGGCCGACCTGGCGCGAGCCGGTCATGCCGAACGGGTGGCCGATGGAGATCGAGCCGCCGTTGACGTTGTACTTGGCGTTGTCGATTTCCAGACGGTCGCGGGCATACAGGCACTGCGAGGCGAAGGCTTCGTTGAGCTCCCACAGGTCGATATCGGCCACACTCAGCCCCCGGGCCTTGAGCAGCTTGGGCACCGAGAACACCGGACCAATGCCCATCTCGTCCGGTTCGCAACCGGCGACGGTAAAACCGCGGAAGAAGGCTTTCGGCTTGAGGCCCAGTTCGATGGCTTTTTCCAGGGTCATGACCAGGGTCATGGACGCACCATCGGACAGCTGCGAGGCGTTGCCGGCAGTGACCGAACCGTCGTCGGCGAATACCGGCTTGAGCGCGGCCAGGCTTTCGAGGGTGGTGTCGGCACGGTTGCAGTCATCGCGATCGACCACGCCCTCGACGATCTTCTTCTCGCCGGTGGCCTTGTCCTCGACCAGGTAGTTGACGTTCATCGGCACGATTTCGTCGTCGAACAGGCCCTCGGCCTGGGCCCGCGCGGTGCGCTGCTGACTCTGCAGGGCATAGGCGTCCTGGGCTTCGCGACTGACGTTATAGCGCCGCGCGACGATCTCGGCGGTCTGCCCCATGGGGTAGTAGATACCCGGCACATCCTTTTGCAGGATGGGGTTGAACAGGTTGTCGGTGTTCATGCTTTTCAGGGTCATGGTGATCGACTCGACCCCACCGGCGACGATGATATCGCTGCAACCCGAGGCCACCTGGTTGGCGGCGATGGCGATGGCCTGCAGACCCGAGGAGCAGAAGCGATTGAGGGTCATGCCCGCCACGTTGGTGCCCAGGCCCGAGAGCACCGCCACGTTGCGGCCGATATTCATGCCCTGGGCCCCTTCGTTGGAGCCGGCACCGACGATGCAGTCGTCCACCAGCGCCGGATCGATACCCGTGCGAGCCAGCAGGGCATTGACGCAATGGGCCGCCATGTCGTCCGGCCGGGTCTGGTTGAACTTGCCACGGAAGGACTTGGCCAGACCAGTCCGCACGCTGTCCACTATCACCACTTCACGCATGCCGCACCTCATTGTTGTTGGGATTTGAATTAGGGCGAGAATAAAACCGAACAATCCAAGCCCGCGACGATCATTCAGCAGACATATGCGCAACCATCGTATCGGTCGCGTCTGCCGCTTCGATCAGCGCTCTCCTGACTCAGTCCTTGGCAAACGCCGCCTCCAGCGCCTGATTGATGGTACGCAGCACCTTGATCCGGGCAAAGCGCTTGTCGTTGGCTTCGATCGGGGTCCAGGGCGCGATCTCGGTGCTGGTACGATCGACCATATCGCCCACGGCGTCGCGATACAGCGGCCACTTGTCGCGATTGCGCCAGTCGTCTTCGGTGATCTTGAAGCGTTTGAAGGGGATCTGCTCACGGGCCTTGAAACGCTCGAGCTGAGTATCCTGATCGATCGACAGCCAGAACTTCACCAGCACCACGCCGGCCTCGCTCAGCTGCTCCTCAAAATCGTTTATCTCGCTGTAGGCACGCAGCCAGTCGGCCGGGCTGCAGAAACCCTCGACCCGCTCCACCAGCACCCGGCCATACCAGGAGCGGTCGAACAGGGTGAACTTGCCGCGGGCCGGAATATGCCGCCAGAAGCGCCACAGGTAGGGTTGCGCACGCTCCTCCTCGGTGGGCGCGGCCACCGGCACGATGCGGTACTGACGCGGGTCGAGCGCGCCGATCACACGGCGAATCGCCCCGCCCTTGCCGGCGGCATCGTTACCTTCGAATACCGCCACCAGCGAGTGTTTGCGCATGCGCTTGTCGCGCATCAGCCCGGAAAGACGCGCCTGCTCGACGACCAGCTGCGCCTCGTAATCATCCTTGGCCAACGCCTGGCTCATATCCAGACTGTCGAGCAGGCCGCGGTTGTCCAGGCTGGACGTCAGCGGTGCCGCATGGGGGTGTGGCAGCGGCCTGGATTCGGCCTTGAGCGCGGCCTGCAAGCCATCGAGCAGGATGCGCCCGACCGTCAGGCTGCGGTAATACTCATCCACGCCTTCCACCACATACCAGGGTGCATAGTCGCGGCTGCTGCGGCGCAGCACGCGCTCGCCGACCTTGACGTATTTGTCGTAGGTCTTTGATTGCTGCCAGTCCAGCGGACTCAGCCGCCAGCTGTGCAGCGGGTCGTCCTGCAGCGATTTGAGCCGCGCCTTCATGTGCTGCTTGGAGAGATGAAACCAGAACTTGAAGATCAGCGTGCCTTCATCGCACAGCATGCGCTCCAGGCCCAATGTGCTGTCGATGGCCTGATCCAGCACGGCGTTCTTGATCCGCCCGTGCACCCGCCCCTGGAGCATCTGGCTGTACCAGTTGCCGAAAAAGATGCCGATCCGCCCCTTGGGTGGCAATTGCCGCCAGTAACGCCAGGCCGGCGGCCGGGCCAGTTCCTCGTCGGTCTGCTGATCGAAGGTGCTGACCTGGATCAGCCGCGCATCCATCCACTCGTTGAGCAGCTTGACCGTCTCACCCTTGCCCGCCCCCTCGACACCGTTGATCAGGATGATCACGGCAAAGCGGCCCTGTTGCTGCAACTCGTATTGCGCTTCCAGCAAGGCCTCGCGCAGCGCCGGCACCTCGGCCTCGAAGGTTTCCTTATCGATGCTGTGACCAATCTCGGCAGACTCGAACATAGACAACTCCCTGACATGATGGGTTGAGCCTAGCGGATCGCTCCCTGCCTTGTCTGGATTCACCCGGCAATCGGCTAGAATGCGCGCCTGCGCCACTGGGTACCCTCGCATGTCCGATACGCCTGATACGTCAAACACCATCCGCCAACAGGCACACCTCGATTGGGACGAGCAGGGCCACCCCCGCTCCGCCCGATTCGCCGACCTGTACTTCTCCAACGAGGACGGCCTGGAAGAAACCCGCTATGTGTTTCTCGCCAATAACCAGTTGCCGGAACGCTTCGCCGCCTTGGTGGCCGGCGAGCACCTGACGATTGGCGAAACCGGTTTCGGCACCGGCTTGAATTTTCTCTGTGCCTGGCAGCTGTTCGAGCAGCAGGCCGCTCCAGGCGCACGCCTGCACTTTGTCAGCGTGGAAAAATACCCGCTGAGCCGTGCCGACCTGCAGCGCGCCCTGGCCTTATGGCCCGAGCTGGCAGCCTACTCCGAGCAGTTGCTGGCGCAATACGTGGCGCTGCACCCGGGTTTTCAGCGCCTGGTCTTTGCAGGCGGGAGAGTCATCCTGACCCTGCTGATCGGCGATGCACTGGAGCTGTTCGGCCAACTGGATGGCCAGGTCGACGCCTGGTTTCTCGACGGCTTCGCCCCGGCAAAGAACCCGGATATGTGGACCCCTGAACTGTTTGCCCAATTGGCCAGACTGTCCCATACCCACACCACCCTGGGCACCTTTACCAGCACCGGTTATGTACGCCGTCGGCTGAACGATGCCGGCTTCAAGATGAAGCGCGTGCCGGGCCTGGGGAAGAAATGGGAAGTGCTTAAAGGCGGCTTTACCGGGACAGCTGAGGCGAGCGAAAAGCCCTGGTTTGCCCGCCCGCCACAGCCTTCTGGCCCGCGCACCGCCATTGTCATTGGCGCGGGTCTGGCTGGCTGCGCCACCGCCGCCAGCCTGGCCCAGCGCGGCTGGCAGGTCTACCTGCTGGAGCGGCATGCCGACATCGCCCAGGAAGCCTCGGGTAATCCGCAGGGGGTGCTCTACCTCAAGCTCTCAGCCCATCACACCACGCTGTCACGCCTGATCGTCAGCGGTTATGGCCATAGTCGCCGACTGCTGGAACAGCTGCATAAAGGCCAGGACTGGGACAACTGCGGCGTACTGCAGCTGGCTTTCGACGCCAAGGAAGCGCAGCGTCAGGCGCAACTTGCAGCGGCCTTTCCGGCCGATCTGCTGATGAATCTGGACAGAAGCGCCGCCGAAATCAAAGCCGGTATTCCCCTGCCAGCCGGCGGTTTGTTCTACCCCGAGGCCGGCTGGGTACATCCGCCGGCGCTGTGTGAACGGCTTAGCCAGCAGCCCAATATCCAGCTGCAACTGCATCAGGAAGCGCTGGAGCTGCGCCGTGATGGTGATAGCTGGCAGGCCTGGAATGGCGAGCAGCTGTTGGCCAGCGCCGGGGTAGTAGTGCTGGCCAGCGCCGCCGAGATCAAGAGTTTTAGTCAGAGTGCAGACCTGCCGCTGAAACGCATCCGTGGGCAGATCAGCCGCCTGCCGGCCACGGCGGCCAGCCGCGCGTTAAGTACCGTGGTGTGCGCCGAGGGTTATGTCGCACCGGTACGCCAGAATGAACATACCCTGGGCGCGAGTTTCGACTTCAACAGCGACGATCTGACGCTGAACAGCGCCGATCACGCAAGCAACCTGCAGCTACTGGAAGAGATCTCGCCTGAGCTTTCCGGCGCACTGAATGCTGCGGCACTCGACCCCGAACTACTGCAAGGCCGCGCCGCGTTTCGCTGTACCAGCCCGGACTATCTGCCGATTGTCGGCCCCTTGGCCGACGCCGCCGCCTTTGCCGAGGCCTATGCGGTACTGAGCAAGGATGCCCGCCAGGTGCCGCAAACGTCCTGCCCCTGGCTCGACGGCCTGTATATCAACAGCGGGCATGGTTCACGCGGGCTGATCACCGCGCCGCTGTCCGGCGAGCTGATCGCCGCCTGGCTCAACAACGAGCCGCTGCCAGTGCCCGCCCATGTGGCGCAGGCCTGCCATCCGAATCGCTTTGTACTGCGCGCGCTGATTCGCAACAAGAGTTAACGCTACGCGCCTGTTAGCAGGCGCGTGCAAGGATCAACCGCGCAGGCTAAAACGCCAGGCGCGGTGGATTTTCGGATTGCGGGCAAAGTCCGGATCGAGGGTCGACTCGCTGATTTCTTCAACCTGATAACGCGCCGCCAGGCTCTCATCGAGCACGAACTTGCGGAAGTTGTTGGAGAAATACAGCACGCCGTCTTTAGTCAGACGGGCCATGGCCAAGTCGAGCAACTGCACATGGTCACGCTGGATGTCGAAGATGCCTTCCATGCGCTTGGAGTTGGAGAAGGTCGGCGGGTCGATGAAGATCAGGTCGAACTCATCGCGACTGGCTTCCAGCCACGCCATCACATCGCCCTGCTCCAGGCGGTTCTTGTCGGAGAAACCGTTGAGGGAGAAGTTGCGACGTGCCCAGTCCAGGTAAGTCTTGGACAGATCGACACTTGTAGTGCTGCGCGCACCGCCCTTGGCCGCGTGCACACTGGCAGTAGCGGTGTAGCAATACAGATTGAGGAAGCGCTTGCCGGCCGCCTCTTTCTGAATGCGCATACGCATCGGGCGGTG
>JBFJZW010000148.1:0-10752 GCA_041621875.1 Pseudomonas sp.
GATTCGGGTAACGAATCGCGGCTTTCTTATGCGCTACCAATTTTCGGACTTCGCGAGTTGCAGCAAGTCCTAAATTGCTTAGAAGCTGTGGTCAGCGGTATCCGGATTCAGATCGCTGATACCCAGCTTGCCGGCGGCCTGCTCGATGGCTGCGGTCTGCTTGACCAGGGCGGCGATGGCGTCACGCACGATCTGCTGGCCTTCGGCGTTGTCGGCGGCGATCAGCTGATCGAAGTGCTTGCCGTTGCCCGCGCTGTCGACCAGAGCCTGCAGCTTGCCTTCGGTGGCTTCGAGATCGGCCTTCAGGGTGCTGTCAGCGGCGGCGTCAACCTTGGCCACCAGCGACGACAGGCTCGGGCCGCTCAGGGTGCTGCCGTCGACCTTCTGGTACTCGCCCAGGTAGACGTTGCGGATGCCCTTGCCGTTGTAGAAATGCGAGTTGTGGGTGTTGTCGCTGAAGCAGTCGTGCTCGTCTTCGGTGGAGTTGGCTTCCAGCGCGACCTTCATGCGTTCGCCGGCCAGTTCGCCGAGGGACAGGCTACCCATGCCGAAGAGCATCTTGCGCAGGCCGTTCTCGCCCGATTCGGCTTCAAGCTTGGCGCGGTAGTTGTCGGCATTGCCGGCTTGCCACTGCACGACCATCGCGTCGAGGTCGCTGACCAGCAGCTGGGTGGCGGCCTGGAGGAAGGCGCGACGGCGCTCGTTGTTGCCGCCGGTAGCGCCTTCGCCCACCACGAAATCGCTGGCGGGGCGCTCGCCGGCACCCGGGTCGCTGCCGTTCAGGTCTTGACCCCAGAGGAGGAACTCGATGGCGTGGTAGCCGGTGGCGACGTTGGCTTCGGAGCCGCCCAGTTCGTTCAGGCTGGCCAGCAGTTCCGGGGTGATGGTGCTGACGTCGAGCTTGTCTTCGCCGACCTGCAGCTCGGTGTTGGCGATGATATTGGCCTGCGCGCCAGGATTGCCCAAGGCGTGTTGGTAGTCCTTGGCGACGTAGTCGATCAGGCCTTCGTCCAGCGGCCAGGCGTTGAGCTGGCCTTCCCAGTCGTCGACCACGGCGTTGCCGAAGCGGAATACTTCGCTCTGCATATAGGGCACGCGGGCCGCCAGCCAGGCTTCGCGGGCACCTTTCAGGGTGTCGTCATTCGGGTTGACGAGCAGGGCATCGATGGCACCTTGCAGGGTTTTACCGGTGCTGGCGGCGTCGCTGAATACGGCCAGGGCCAGGTCGGCGTAATGGTTGACCACGGCCTTGGCAGCGGCTTCGTCGACCTGGCTGGCGGCGGCGACCGGAGCGCTGGCGCTGCTGGCGGCAGGGGCGGCGGCCTGGCTGGCCGGGGCTTTGTCTTCGCCGCAGCCGGCGAGGGAAATGGCAATAGCAAGCAGGCTGGCGGAAGCCAGGGGCATACGAAGCATGACGGAGTCCTTTACGAGATAAATGAAGCGGGCTCGGGGTGCGAGCACTAGAAACCAAAACATAATGCGAAAGATTTGCATTTTGTGCAAAGGGTTGCTGCGCCGAGTTTTCTCCAAACCCGTGAGGCGGCTCCCCATCGGGTGTCAGGGATAAGGTTAAAATGCCAGCACAGATGCCATCTACAGCCCCAGGGGAGTCCTGCATGAGCCTTACCAGCGTCGCCATTGTCGTTATTCTGATTCTCGCGGCCGCTTACGCGGTGGTGCTCTATAACGCCCTGGTGCGTCTGAAGCACGGGGTCAGCAAGGCCTGGGCGAATATCGATGTACTGCTCAAGCAGCGCCATGAGGAACTGCCCAAGCTGGTCGAGACCTGCAAGCAATATATGCAGCATGAACGCACCACCCTGGAGCGGGTGGTCGCCGCCCGGCAGGCGGTGGCCAGTGCCCGGGAGAAGACCGATATGGGCGCGCTGGGCAAGGCCGAAAGCGGCTTGCGCGCCGGCCTTGGCCAGCTGTTCGCCCTGGCGGAGAACTATCCGGAGCTGAAGGCCAATGAGAGCTTTCAGCACCTGCAGCAGCGCATCAGCGGTCTGGAAAACGGCATTGCCGACCGTCGCGAGCTGTACAACGAGGCGGTCAACCTCAACAACGTGCGCATCGAGCAGTTCCCCGATGTGCTGATCGCCCGGTTGTTCGCCTTCAAGGAGGCGGTGTTGCTGGAGTTCAGCGACGCGGAAAAGGCCGATGTCGACCTCAAGACCCTGTTCGGCTAGGCCGTGGAGATTCAGGCACAGGTCATCGGCCTGGCATGCAGCGTGGCGGCAACGGCGGGCGGCGGCTGGTGGTTTCTGCGGCGTTTCTCCCAGGCCAGGCACCTGCTCGATACCCCGACCTCGAAGATCCGTTCGGCGGCCCAGGGCTATGTCGAGTTCTACGGCATTCTGGAGGAAACGGCGGAGGCGCAGCTGAGCGCCCCGCTGACCGGTACGCCCTGCCTGTGGTGGCGCTACCGGATCGAGGAATACCGCTCCAGCGGCAACAACCGCAGCTGGCGCACCCTGGAAAGCGGCAGCAGCGAAGCCTGGCTGGGCCTGGCTGACGGCACGGGCAGTTGCCTGATCGATCCCCGCGGGGCCGAGGTGCGTCCGGCCACCCGGGTGGTCTGGCAGGGGCATTTGCGTCACCCCCTGGGTCCGCCGAAAACTGGCTGGAGTGCGCTGTTCGCCAGTGGCAAGCGCTATCGTTACAGCGAAGAGCGCCTGCAGGTCGGCCAGCCGCTGTATGCCATCGGCGCTTTCCGCAGCGGCGGCGGTGGCCGTCAGGGCCTGGATCTGGCGGCGGCCAAGGGCGCGGTGATTCGTGAGTGGAAGGGCGACTTTGCCGGCTTGCTGCAGCGTTTCGACAGCGACGGTAATGGTCAGCTGGATGAGCGGGAATGGCAGCGGGTGCGTCTGGCGGCGAGCCTGGAGGCCGAAGACCGACATCGCCGACAAAGCGCCCGGCCCGCGCAGCACCATCTGGCCAAACCCGGCGAAGCCCAGCCGTTCGTGCTGTCCTGTGCGGGGGAGGATGAGCTGGTGCGCCAGTTCTACTGGCAGGCCGCCGGCGGGGCGCTGTTGTGCATCCTGGGGGCGCTGGCCATGGCCTGGTTACTGGGCGTGCAGCAGGTTTAACGCCGTTGCCTGATAAGGTTGCCCGGTAGGGTGCACTGTGCGCACCAGGAGTCTGTGGTTTGTCCTGGCGCGCACGGCGCACCCTAGCTGGTTGATGCTTTATAGCGTGGCGGGGTTGGCCGCGATGTTGAGGCGGCGGGCCTGCTTGAGGTAGCCGGTCAGCTCGCGGGCCGGCAAGGGCTTGCTGTAGAGGTAGCCCTGACCTTCGTTGCAACCCTGAGCAATGATGTAGGCCTCCTGCTCGACGGTTTCCACCCCTTCGGCGATCACCTGCATGCCCAGGCTCTTACCCAGCTGGATGATGGCGCGCACGATGGTGGCATCGTCTTCATCGTCCAGCAGGTCCTGGACGAAGCTCTTGTCGATCTTGATCTTGTCCAGCGGCAGGCTCTTGAGGTAGCTCAGCGAGGAGTAGCCGGTGCCGAAGTCGTCGATGGCGATCAGCGCCCCGGAGCGGCGCAGGCTGAGCAGGTGCTGGGCGGCGGTGTTGATGTCTTCCATCAGGCCGGTTTCGGTGACTTCCAGTTCCAGGCTGCGCGGTGGCAGGCGGTAGATCTGCATCAGGTTGTTGACCACCCGCGGCAGCTCCGAGTGGTGCAGTTGCACGGTGGACAGGTTGACCGCCATGCGCAGTTCGCTGAAACCCTGATCGTGCCATTCGCGCAGCTGGCGGCAGGTCTGGTCGAGAATCCATTCGCCGATGGCAATAATGGTGCCGTTCTGCTCTGCCAGGGGGATAAACAGGTCGGGCGGGACCAGGCCGTGCTGAGGGTGCTGCCAGCGCAACAGCGCCTCGACACCGACCACGCTGTGGTCGCGGTAATCCACCTGGGGCTGGTAGACCAGGTGCAGCTGGTCGAGTGCCAGGGCGTCGCGCAGGTCCTTTTCCAGTTCACGGCGGCGGCGCATCTCGCTGTCGACGCTGGCGATATAGAACTGGTAGCGGTTGCGTGAGCGGCTCTTGGCCAGGGTCATGGTCTGTTCGGCTTTCTGCAGCAGCTTCTCGGTGCTGTCGCCGTCTTCCGGGAACAGGGTAATGCCGATGGTGGCGCGCAGGCGTACTTCCTGATTGTCCAGCATAAAGGGCGTGTCGAGGTCGTCGAGCACGCACTGGGCCAGTTCGGCGGCCTCGTAGGGTTGTTCGATATCGGCCTGGACCAGGGCGAACTGGTCGCCGCCCAGGCGGGCCAGGGCCCCGAGGCGGCCGCTGTGGCCGCGCAGGCGGTCGGACAGGGCCAGTAACAGCTGGTCGCCGGTCTGGTAGCTGAACTGCTCGTTGACGCCCTTGAAGTCGTCCAGGCCGACGCACAGCACCGCGACCCGGCGCTGTAGGCGACCGGCGTCTTCGAGAATCTGGTCGAGCTGTTGCTGCAGCTGCTGGCGATTCGGCAGGCCGGTGAGGAAGTCGTACTGGGCCATGCGCAGCAGGCTGTTTTCCGCTTCGCGGCGCAGATGGGTGTTGCGCTCGATGGAGGAAAGCAGCTGGTTGGCGGTGTTGATCCACAGACCCAGTTCGTTCTTCTCGTTACCTTTGAGCATCGGCAGCTTGTGTTCGCTGGGCCGGTCGGGGTTGATATTGGTCAGGTGCTCGATGATCTTCGACAGCGGCTTGGTCAGTAGCCAGTGGTAGACCAGATAAAGCACCAGGCCCATGGCCAGGGCACGCAGCACACCGGAGATAAAGATGATCACCGAGTTGGTGACGAAGCTCTCGCCGTAAGGGGCGGTGTCCAGGGTGATGCTGAGGTCGCCGTAGTACTCGCTGTAGGGCCCGCGACCGACCAGCTGGGTGGTGAAGTTCTGTTCCTTGCCGAGGATCGGGTCGGTCAGCCAGCGGGTGGGAATATCGGCCGGCTCGCGGGCCTTTTCCGCCAGCATGGGTTCGTTCGGGTGGCCAATGGCGGCAACGCGCACCGACTCGTGCTGGAACAGCCCTTCGATGACCTGCATGCCCATTTCCCGATCCAGGCTGTAAACCGCCTGGGTCGAAGGGTCGCGAAACATGCCGAGAATGCGCTGGGCATCGTTGGCCACGGCCTGGCGTGTCTTGTACACGTCGAAGATGATTTGTGCGCAGCTCAGAACCACCCCAACGACCAGCGCCGAGAGCAGCACCACGCGCAGCAGTTTCAGGGACAAGCTGTTCTTGAGTTCCAGCTTCAAGTGGTGGTTCCTTGTTCGAGGCCTTAGGCGTCAGACGCTACTGAGTATTGGCAAAGTCGTGCTTGCAGTCAAAGGGCCATTAGCAAAGTTTATTGCGCCCGCTGTTGCTGTGGCTGGGGCCGCGATTGTGCCGAAGCGACAGGGGCTTAGGACTGTATCGGCCGCCCTGTCGTACGACTTGAACCCTGCGCTTTATTTGCCCGGGGCGCGGCCGCTGGGTGGCCTGCATAGCGGTGTGCGCCATACGGCAGGTCGTTGCCGTTCGGCGGCGGGACGGGGCTGTGGTGGCAGAAAGTCGGGGCCCGATACGTGAAAACCCGGCCAGGTGGCCGGGTTTTCAGGCTGTAACGCGGGTGCTTAGGCGGCGTAGTTTTTCGCTACGAAGTCCCAGTTGACCAGGTTCCAGAACGCCTCGACGTACTTCGGACGCAGGTTGCGGTAGTCGATGTAGTAGGCGTGTTCCCACACGTCGCAGGTCAGCAGCGGGGTGTCGCCGCTGGTCAGCGGGCAGCCGGCACCGATGGTGCTGGCCAGGGCCAGGGAACCGTCGGCCTTCTTCACCAGCCAGCCCCAGCCGGAACCGAAGGTGCCGATGGACACCTTGCTGAACTCTTCCTTGAACTTGTCGAAGGAACCGAAGGTGGCGTTGATCGCGTCAGCCAGGGCACCGGTCGGCTGGCCACCGGCGTTGGGGGCCAGGCAGTTCCAGTAGAAGGTGTGGTTCCAGACCTGCGCGGCGTTGTTGAAGATGCCGCCGGAGGAGGTCTTGACGATTTCTTCCAGGGTCTTGCCTTCGAACTCGGTGCCGGGCACCAGGTTGTTCAGGTTCACGACATAGGTGTTGTGGTGCTTGTCGTGGTGGTATTCCAGGGTTTCCTTGGAAATGTGCGGCTGCAGGGCGTCATGTGGGTAAGGCAGTGGCGGCAATTCGAAAGCCATGGTTGATCTCCTAATCAGGTCAGGTGCGGTGTTCGCTAAGCCGATCACGGGCGGCCATATCAGCGGCGGGAGTTATCTCTTTGCGCCGCAAGCCTTGAATCATAGCACCGGGTCCCTGGCTTAAACACGCGGCAACTGTGTGGAAAACAGTCGCCGGTCCAGGACGCTAGAGCGGTTTGCTCAGCAGCTGCCAGGCGATGCTGAACATCATCAGGGCCACCCCCAGGTCGATCAGCCGCCAGGTGCTCGGGCGCGCCAGCCAGGGGGCGAGCCAGGCCGCGCCGAGGGCCAGGCAGAAAAACCACATTAATGAGGCACTGGCTGCCCCCAGGGCATAGGCACCGGGCACCGGCTGCTGTGCGCCGAGCGAGCCGATCAGCAGCACGGTGTCCAGGTAGACGTGGGGGTTGAGCAGGGTGACGGCCAGGGCCGCCAGCAGCACCGCGCGGCGTGAGCGTGGTCCGGTCTGGGTCAGCTCGTTCAGGGCCTGCGGGCGGCTGGCCCGCAGCAGCGCCTGGGCTCCATACCAGAGCAGAAAGGCCGCGCCACCCCAGCGCGCCACGCCCAGCAGAATCGGGCTCTGCGCCAGTACGGCAGCCAGGCCGAACACCCCGGCAGTGACCAGCAGGGCATCGCAGACCACACAGAGCAACGCCACCGGCAGGTGATGTTCGCGCCTCAGGCTTTGCGCCAGGACGAAGGCATTCTGCGCCCCGAGGGCGATGATTAGCCCGGCGGCGATCAGTAATCCATTGCTATAGCTTTGCCACATCAGTTGTTCTCCGCCGTTCTTCTGTTTGATGCTGGCCAGTCTGGGTCGCCTAGTTGTATAAGAAAAACAAATATTGCTGATTGCTCATTAGGAGAACTGATTGTTCGACTACAAATTGCTTGCCGCCCTGGCGGCCGTGGTGGAGCAGGCCGGTTTCGAAAGGGCGGCGCAGGTGCTGGGCCTGTCGCAGTCGGCGGTGTCGCAGCGGATCAAGCTGCTCGAGGCGCGGGTCGGTCAGCCGGTGCTGCTGCGTGCCACGCCGCCGGTGGCCACCGAGGTCGGCCAGCGCCTGCTCAATCATGTGCAGCAGGTGCGTCTGCTGGAGCGCGACCTGCAGGGGCAGGTGCCGGCGCTGGATGAGGGTGGCCTGCCCGAGCGCCTGCGCATCGCCCTCAACGCCGACAGCCTGGCGACCTGGTGGGCGGCGGCGGTGGGAGAGTTCTGTGCCATCCGGCGCTTGTTACTGGATCTGGTGGTTGAGGATCAGGATGTCGGCCTCAAGCGCATGCGGGCCGGAGAAGTGGCGGCCTGTGTCTGCGCCAGCGAGCGCCCGGTGGCGGGGGCGCGGGCCGTGCTGCTGGGCGGAATGCGCTACCGCGCCCTGGCCAGTCCGGGCTTTATCGCCCGGCACTTTGCCCATGGGGTGACGCCGGCGGCATTGGCCCAGGCTCCCGCGATTGTCTATGGCCCCGATGATCAGCTGCAGCATCGCTACCTGACTGCCCTGGGTGTCGAAGGCGGCTTTCTTCACCATCTCTGCCCCTCGTCCGAGGGCTTTGTGCGCCTGGCCGAGGCCGGCTTCGGCTGGGGGCTGATGCCCGAGCTGCAGGTGCAGGCCGAGCTGGCCCGCGGCAGCCTGCAGGAGCTGCTGCCCGGTCGGCCGCTGGATGTGCCGCTGTATTGGCACCACTGGCGCAATGGCGGCGAGTTGCTCGGCGAGTTGACTCGCCACCTTGGCCAGGCGACGGCCGACTGCCTGGTGGCATTGGATTGAGTGCGGCCGCGACTCAGGAAATCAGCACTCTGCCCGCGCCCGGCAGTTGCTCGACGCAGCGCTCGCCGAGCAGCCTGGATGGGGTGAAGTAGCCACCGGGGCCCTGGTAGTCGAGCAGGTGCCGGACCGCCAGCAGCGCGCCATGCACCGTGACTTCATAGCCGTTGGCGGTTTCCAGGCGTGCGCTTTTCACCTCGCCGGCGGCATTGCGTACCTCGCCCCACAGCCAGGTGCGCTGGCGTGCGCGGGCGGCCGCATCCGGGCCCTGAACGCGCTTGCCGAGCAGCGCCTTGAGCCAGTTCTGCACCCCGTCCAGGCCGAGCAGGGGGCGCAGCGGGTCGATCAGCCGCATCAGCATGGCCACGGCCGTGGGGGTGGGCAGGTAGACCTCGATATTGTCGATGCCGGTGGAATGGTAGGCGGTCGAGACATCGCCCCAGGGGATGGTCACCGCCGGTTTTTCCCCGCGGCCGAAGTTGATCGCGCGGCGCTTGTAGCCCAGCGGTACGTCGGTGATGACCCCGGCGCGGCGCACCTTGCCACCGAACTTGAGGCCCTCCACCGCGGTTTTCGCGGTACCGGGCGACAGCCCGCTGTCGCTGTCGAAGCCCAGGGCCAGGTGCGTGGCATCCGGTAGGGCCTGGTGCAGGCAGGCGGCCAGGCAGTCGCTGGGGATCACATCGAAGCCTACGCCGGGGCAGACCACCAGGCCCAGTTCCCGGGCCTGGGTATCGCGGGCATGGGCCGCCTCGAACACGTCGATCTCGCCGGTGATGTCCACATAGTGGGTGTTGCTGGCCAGACAGGCGTCGAGCATCGGCGCGCTGGTGGCGGAGAACGGCCCGGCGCAGTGGGCCACCACGGCGATATCGGCCAGGGCCTCGCGGGCGCGCTCGGCTTGCTGGATATCGAACACCCGGCACTCCAGGCCGAGCAGGCTGCCCAGGGCATGCACCGCCGCGGGGTTGCGCCCGCCCAGGATGGGCGTCAGGCCCTGACGCTGCGCTTCGGCGGCCAGCAGGTGGCCGGTATAACCGTTGGCTCCGTAAATCATCCAGTTGTTGGCCATCCGCTGCTCCTAGGTCGGTTGTCTGCGCTGACAGCTTAGTCGCTACGGCCGCTGCCGTTGGCCTGGTGCGGGTGCTGGGGTCGCTGTTCTGGCCGGCAGGGCCACGAGCGGCCGCCGCGGGCGCTGCTAGAGTGGGCAATGACTTTGAACCCAGGGGGGCGGCAATGAAGATTCTGGTAACCGGGGCCAGCGGCTTTATCGGCGGGCGTTTTGCCGACTTTGCCCTGACGCAGGGGCTGGAGGTGCGGGTCAATGGACGGCGCGCCGAAGGTATGCAAGCGCTGCGTGCGCGTGGCGGCGATTTTATCCAGGGCGATCTGGCCGACCCGGCGCTGGCGCGGCAACTCTGTCGCGATGTCGAGACGGTGGTGCATTGCGCGGGCGCGGTGGGGGTGTGGGGCAGCTACGCGCATTTCCATCAGGCCAATGTGACCGTCACCGAGAACCTGATCGACGCCTGTGTCGAACAGGGCGTGCGCCGCCTGGTGCACCTGTCTTCGCCTTCGGTGTATTTCGATGGCCAGGCCCATGTCGGGCTTAAAGAAGAACAGCTGCCCCGGCGGTTCTCCGACCACTATGGCAAGACCAAGTACCTGGCCGAGCAGCGCGTGTTCGCCGCCCAGGCGCGGGGCCTGGAGGTGCTGGCCCTGCGCCCGCGCTTCGTCACCGGGGCGGGCGATACCAGCATCTTTCCGCGCTTGATTGATATGCAGCGCAAGGGCCGACTGGCGATCATCGGCAATGGTCGCAACCGGGTCGATTTCACCAGCGTGGACAACCTCAATGCGGCCTTGCTGAGCGCACTGCAAGCGAGCGGGCCGGCGCTGGGGCAGGTTTACAACATCAGCAATGGCGAGCCGGTGCTGCTCTGGGAGGCGGTCAATTACGTGCTGCAGCGACTCGACCTGCCGCCGGTCAGCCGTCATCTGCCTTATCCCCTGGCCTATGGTGCAGCCGCGTTGAACGAGGGGCTGTGCCGACTGTTGCCCGGGCGTCCGGAGCCCAGCCTGTTTCGCCTCGGGGTGGCGGTGATGGCCAAGGACTTCTCCCTGGATATCAGCCGCGCGCGGCATTATCTGGACTATCAGCCCAGGGTCGACCTGTGGACCGCGCTGGATGAGTTCTGCCACTGGTGGCAGGGTCGCCCGCCCGCCTGAGGCCTGGCCTCAGGCATAGACCCGCTGGCCGCGGTAGATGCGCACCGAGCCGCTGCTGGCCACGTGGGCGGTTCCCAGCAGCGGGTGGCCGGCCTGCATGCGTGGGGCCGGGGCCTCCGGGGCGGTGTTGTAGGGGCTGTCGCTGAGCTCTGCCAAGCGCTGGCCGAGTTGCCGGGTCTGCTCGTCGCTGGAACCGAGGCAGGCGCTGAGCATGGCGTTGATCGCGTCGGGTTGGCTCAGGCGAATATCCACGGCCTGTTCTTCGCGCAACCTGCGGCGTAAAGCCTGCATGCAATCCAAAACTGCTTTGTTCAGTTCCATATGCCTTCCCCTGGTGGTTGTGCCGGCCCGGGCTGTTCGTCTTGTCGCGAAACAGCGGGAAAATCTCGCAATGGGGTAAATGCAAAGCCTGTACCAGTTCACAAAAACGCGGATTTCGTGGTCTACAGAGCGGTGCCGTGGACTATTGCGCCCTTCGTCGGTGCGTATTGCACCTGTGTTGCGCAACGCTGAAGCGGGGCCGGTAGGGTCTGTTGCCGTTTCGCTCGCGGCCGCGCCGTTGCTCGAGC
>JBFJZW010000149.1:0-10707 GCA_041621875.1 Pseudomonas sp.
CTCGCCTTCGGCCATGCCGCGCTCGATCACCACATTGCCGGGCATGACCATGCGTACAAAGCGCGAGTCGCCGACCAACATATCCAGGCCGTGGCGGATGAACTGATCGACATAACGGTGGTAGTTGGTCAGCAGAATCCACGGCTGCACATGCCGCCAGTCGCTGCCGGTGTAATGCACCAGGCGGCGCAGGGAGAAATCCACCCGCGCGGCATCGAACAGCGCCAGTGGCAGCGGGTCGGTATTTTCCCAGTCGTACAGGCCATCGGCGGTGCCGTCGGTGGCAGCCGACAGGTCGGTGCTGGGGAACACCCGCGCCAGTTCGGCGGCAGTCACCCCGGAGCCGGCCAGCTCATCGCCCTGCTCGACCACATAGGGATAGGGGATGTTCTGCTGGCTGACGCCCACCTCGACGCGCACGGTGAAGTCGTTCATCAGCGGGTGCAGCTGCTCCAGCAGGTATTTGCGAAACGCCGCCGGGTGGGTGACCGTGATGCTGTAGGTGCCGGGCACCTGCACCTTGGCATAGGCGCGCACGGTGGTCGGCACCTCGCCCTGGCACAGGTAGATCAGGCGCAGCTCCGGGTAGCGGAAACGCGACTGCTGCTCGGCATCCGGCTTGATACGTTCCTTGAGATAGCGCTTGAGCGCCTGGCTCAAGCCCGTGGTCGCCTGCAAGTGCAAGGCGGCCAGACGATCCACCGCTTCTTCAGCGGTGTTGGCGACAATAAAGTCTTCGGAACAAGGGTTCACGGGGCACCTTCCTGGCGGATCTCAATGGCTCTATCTTGCCCTGATCAGGCGCAATTGCGATAGCGCGACATCGCTTACTCGCGCACCATCAGCAGCACCCGCAAATCCTCGGGCAGGGCCTGCGGCGTCAGCGGCCCGACCCGCCGCGTCCCGGGATTGCCCAGGGGATACAGGCCGAGCAACGAGCCCAGGCTACCGGGTACGCGCAGCAGTTGCGCGGCACATTCGGCCCAGTCGCGCTGCCGCCAGGCCCAGGCGAGCAGCCACAGATGGCTACGCAGGTGCTCAAGGAACACCGACTGGCCTAGAATGTGTGCGCGCTCCAGGTGATAAAGCTCGGCCGCGGGGCTCAGGCCGCGCTGCAGCCGGGCCTGCCGGTATTCATGGCAAAAGGCTTGTTGACGGTTCATTGCCGGACTCCTCTGGATTGATTCGCAGCCAGTCTGCAACTGCGGGGCCGCCCCCAGGTCAAGCGCCAACGGCTAATCTGTTCAACACCACCGCCCAAGGATCACGGCATGCTGCGCCTATCGATAATCTGCCTGTTTGGCCTGTTGCCTGCGCTACTGGCCGCCGCCGAGCTGGACGGTCACTACCTCGCCCGCCTCGACGGCCAGCCGGCCGAGATGATCCTGCGCAGCCAGGGTTCACAGGTCGAGGGCGAATATGTGGAGCGCAACAACCTGCGCCTGAAGATCAGCGGCCACTTTGACGGCCAGTTACTGACGGCGCAGATCAGCGAGCCGGGCTCGGGCTTGCTGATCGCCAATATGAATGCCAACTACGCCAACGGCATGCTCAATGTGCGCATCGCCGCCCGCAGCCCACGCAGCGGCGAGGTGCTGGAGCGCGAGGCGCTGTTCCACCGGCAGACCCAAAGTCCGCAGATCGCCAAGGCAGAGGAGCAAAATCAGCAACGCGATCCGGCACTGGTCGGCACCTGGGTGCATGAGCAGCAGATCAATAGCGGCGGTGCCAGCTTCGCCAGCATGAGCACCCAGATGATCCTGCAACTGAACGCCGACGGCCGCGTGTCGCAATGGACCCGCAGCGTCGCAGGCGGCGCGGACTGGCACCACGACAGCCCCGGCGAATTGCAATACAGCGGCCTCTGGCAAAGCGTCGATGGCCTGCTGATGGTGCAACTGCAAGGCCACAGCGACTACCAACCCGCCGCCCGTTATCACTTTGGCGAGCAGTATCTGGTGACTGAAAGCAACACCGGAAAAATGCTCTGGCAGCGCCGCCAGTAGCGCCGCGAGCGCGGATGCAGACACAGGTTCTTAGCCGCCGCACGGGCAAAAGACAGAGTCCCACACCGATTTTCAGGGTGAATTGACCCTCGACCAGTACGGGGCCTAGACTGCGTGTCCGCCCGCTTGCACGCTCAACTGCCGATGTCGACGCCTACCCACCTGCCCTGCCCTGCCCAGCCCGACCCGCGGCTGTTGGCGCGCACCCGGCCGGGTGACTCCGGGCTCAAACGCCGCCGCAGCGTGCTGTTCGCCTTCACCTTCTCGCCTCCCCGCGCCCGCGCCTGAGTCTCGCGCGCCTGCGCGACGCCTCGCCCCCTCCTATCGCAATGCCCGCCAAGCTACGCGGGCACTCGTCGTCTATTCGTCGTGCCCGAAACATATCGGGCAGGAGAGCGCTATGAATCGCTGGTTATTAACCCTACTGGTCATCGCCGTATCCGTGGTCGGCCTAAGCATGGGCACCACCCTTCCTCTGGTCGCACTGCGCCTGTATGCCGCCGGTGCCGACAGCCTGGCCATCGGCGCACTATCGGCCCTGCCCGCGGTCGGCATGATCCTCGCCGCTCTGCTGGTGAACCGCCTCACCCGCCGTTTCACAGGACGCCAGCTTTACCTGGCCGGCTTTGCCCTGTGCCTGCCCAGCCTGGTCGCACTGCTACCGAGCGCACCAGCGCTGCCCCTGCTGGCCGGCGCGCGTCTGTTGCTGGGCATGGCCATGGGCGTACTGGTGATCCTCGGCGAGTCCTGGGTCAACGAACTGTGCGAAGAACGCCAGCGCGGCCAGGTGGTGGCGCTCTACGCGGCCTGCTTCACCGGCTGCCAGCTGGGTGGCCCGGCGCTGCTTGGCCTGTTCGGTGCCAGCAGCCACTGGCCGGTGCTGCTGGTGCTGCTGGCCAACCTGCTGGTCTTGACGCTGGTCTGGCACAGTCTGCCGGCAGACTGGTCGAAGTCGGCTGAGGAAACGCCGCGGCGCTTCTCCCTGCTCGGCTTCGTCCGCGTGGCCCCCGCGCTGTGCCTCGGCGTGTTGTTTTTCGCCTTCTTCGATGCCGTGGTGCTGTCGCTGTTTCCGATCTATGCCAGCGGTCACGGCTGGGCGGTGGGCGTGGCGGCACTAATGGCCAGTGTGATCCTGGCCGGCGACATGCTGTTTCAGGTACCACTGGGCTGGCTATCGGATCGCCTGGATCGGCGTGCCCTGCATCTGGCCTGCGGGGTGCTGACCCTCGGTCTGGGACTGGCACTGCCCTGGCTGATCGAGCAGCGCGCCCTGCTATGGCCGGCGCTGGTGCTGCTGGGTGCCGCAGCCGGCGGCATCTACACCCTGGCACTGGTGCTGATCGGCCAGCACTTCCGCGGCCCCGAACTGATCACCGCCAACGCCTGTGTGGGCCTGTTGTGGGGCGTCGGCAGCCTGCTCGGCCCTCTGCTCGCCGGTGCCATGATGAACCTCGGCCCGCTGGGCCTGCCGCTGAGCCTGAGCCTGGCCGCCAGCCTGTTCGTGGTGGCGGCACTGGGCGCGCTGCCGCTGACACGGCGGGCGCTGTCAGGCTGAAGCCCACTCAGGCCAGGTGCGGCGTGCTACGCGTCACCAGCGCTTCCACGTCCACACCTCGCGGCAAAGTGCCATAGACCCGCCCGCCCTGGCCGCCCAGGCGGCTGGCGATAAAAGCGTCGGACACTGCCGCGTTGCCCGCCTCCAGCAGCAGCTTGGCCTGCAGGGCCAGGGCCACGTCTTCGGTGAGTTGGCGGGCGCGGTACTGGATATCGGCGGTGTCGCGGAAGTCCGCCTGGAGTTTTTCGATATGCGCCTTGAGGCGGGCGTCGCCATGGCCGTCACCCAGTTCATGGAACAGCGCATCGAGTACGCCGGGTTCCTTGGACAGGGCGCGCAGCACGTCCAGGCACTGCACATTGCCCGAGCCTTCCCAGGTGGAGTTGACCGGTGCCTCGCGGTACAGCCGCGGCAGAATGCTGTCCTCGACATAACCGGCTCCGCCCATGCACTCGGCGGCCTCGTTGATCATGGCCGGCGCACGCTTGCAGATCCAGTACTTGCCCACAGCGGTAACCAGACGGGCGAACTTGTCTTCCTGCGGGTCTGCGGGGTTGTCCAGGGCCTTGCCCATGCGCAGGGTCAGCGCTAAAGCCGCCTCGCTCTCCAGGGCCAGATCGGCCAGCACGTTCTGCATCAGCGGCTGTTCGCTCAGTACGCGACCGCCAACCTGGCGATGGGCGCAGTGGTGGGCGGCCTGGGTCAGGGCCTGACGCATCAGGGCACTGGAGCCGATCATGCAGTCGAAACGGGTCAGCGCCACCATCTCGATAATGGTCGGCACGCCGCGGCCTTCGTCGCCGACCATCCAGGCCAGGGCACCGCGGAACTCCACTTCGCTGGAGGCGTTCGACCAGTTGCCCAGCTTGTTCTTCAGGCGCTGGATATAGAACTCGTTGCGCGTGCCGTCCGGGCGGTGGCGAGGCAGCAGAAAGCAGGTCAGGCCCTTGTCGGTGTGGGCCAGGGTCAGAAAGGCGTCGCACATGGGGGCCGAGCAGAACCACTTGTGCCCGACCAGCTCGTAGGCCTGGCCGGGCCCGCCGAGGCCGACCGGATAGGCCCGAGTGGTGTTGGCGCGCACATCGGTGCCGCCCTGCTTCTCGGTCATGGCCATGCCGATGGTCGCGCCGGTTTTCTGCTCGATCGGCAGGTTGCGCGGGTCGTAGCGGGTCGAGAGGATTTTCGGCAGCCAGATCTCGGCCAGGTCCGGCTGCAACTTCAACGCCGGCACGCTGGCGAAGGTCATGGTCAGCGGACAACCGCTGCCGGCCTCGGCCTGGCTGTGCAGATAGCTCATGGCGGCGCGGGCCACCTGGGCACCGGGCTGCGGCTCGGTCCAGGGCATGGACGGCAGACCATGCTCGATGGCCGCGCTCATCAACTGGTGATAGGCCGGGTGGAACTCCACCAGATCGACGCGATGACCGTAACGGTCGTGGCTCTTGAACACCGGTTTGTTCTCGTTGGCGAGAAAGCCAGCGGCCATCAGCTCTCCGCCAGCCAGGGCCCCGTAGGCATCCAGGCGCGCTTCGGCCCAGCCGCCGCCGAAGCGCTTGGTCCACTCCTGCAGGGGCAGGTCGAGGCGGTACAGGTTGGTCCCGTCCAGCGGCGGCACCTGGTTGAACACTTCATGGGTTTCGGCGTATTGACTGGCATTCATGACTGCGGCTCCTTTTCAGGCAAGGGTGCGCCCACGGCGCGTAGACAGAAGGTAACCAGCCCCTGACTGACTTCACTCAGGCTGGGGGCGGGATAACCCGCTTCGCGGGCGGCGCGAGCGGGGGGCGATAAAGGTCCGACCAGGGCTTCGGCGATAGCGCCGACCAGGCAGGCGGAGGTCAGGCCGAGATGGGTCACGTGGAATACGCCTGCGGCGTTGCCTTGTTCGAGTAACTCGCCGAACAGATCGGCATAGGCCTCACGGAAGAGCAGACGCTGCTCGTCGACCTGCGGCTCGACCGGCTCGGCGATCAGGGCAAAGGCCAGCTGGCGGCTCTGCCAGGCCCGCGCCGCAAAACGCCGCAGCCCCTCGGCGAGACGCTCGGGCGGACTGCCCGGAGCGTCCAGGGTCGCCGCCAGGGCCGCCACTTCACGTTGGCTGGCCAGGGCAAACACCTCGGCGGCCAACTGGCCCTTGTTGTGAAAGTGCCGATACAGGCTGCCGGTGGCAATGCCCACGTCCTCGGCTAGGGCCTGCATGGTCAGGGCGGCGAACCCGCCCTCGACCACCAGCGCCAGGGCGCTGGCCAGTATGCGTTCACGCAGGGCCTGATCGCGGTCGATACGCAAGGCTGTGGTGCGGTAAGCCATGATCTGAATCCTGATTCACTATTGCTCAAGTGAATCAGGATTCAGGGTTTGGCTAAAGGGCGATTCCGGGCACAACAGCGGGCATAAATGCCAGCCGCTGGCGTATATCGCATGGTAGCTGTTTGAGATCAGGCCTCGCGGCAGAGCACCCAGTCATGCAACAGGCGGCGCAACTGCTCGAACTTCACCGGCTTGGCCAGGTAGTCGCTCATCCCCGCGGCCAGGCAGCGCTCGCGGTCGCCGCTATGGCTGTGGGCCGTAATGGCCAGCACCGGCACATCGGCGCAGCCTGGCAGGTTGCGCAGCGCCCGGCAGGTGGCGAAACCATCCATCAGCGGCATCTGGCAGTCCAGCAGAATGGCGTCGACCGGCTCGTTACGCAGCAACTCCAGGGCCTCGGCACCGTTGTCGGCGGTGCGCACCTGGTAGCCCAGCTTGAGCAGCATGCCGCGGGTCACCAGCTGATTGATCGCGTTGTCCTCCACCACCAGCACCCGGCACTGTTGCGGCTGGCGCAGCGCCGGCGCATTGGCAGGCCGCGGCACGACCGCCTGCGCCGGAGCCTGCACCGGCAGGGCCAGCGGTACTTCAAGGCGAAAGCGGCTGCCCTGCCCCGGCTGCGACTCATGGCTGAGGTTGCCGCCGAGCAGGTCGACCAGTTGCCGGCAGATCGCCAGGCCGATCCCCAGGCCGCCGTATTCGCGGGTCATGGAGCCGTCCAGTTGCTGGAAGCGCTGGTACAGGCGCACGTCCGGCGGCGTCGCGAAGCCCACTCCACTGTCCACCACCTCGATGCACAGTGGCAGGTTGTCGGAGCCGTTGCCCACCCGGCTGACCCGCAGCTGAACCGCGCCATGGCTGGTGAACTTGATCGCGTTATCGAGCAGGCAACCCAGGCTCTGCGCCAGCTTGCCGGCGTCCCCCTCCAGGGTATCGGGCAGGCTTTCATCCAGCTGCAGCTCGAAGCGCAGGCCCTTGTCCTCGGCGCGCGGCGCATACTGCGCGCGCAGGCCGTCGAACAGGCCGCGCAGGCTGAAGGGTTCGCGCCGCGGGTAGAGCTTGCCGGCCTGCAGCTCGGTCAGGGTGAGGATGTCGTTGACCATGCGCATCATGTCCCGCGCCGAGCTGGCCGCGGTCTTCTGGTACTGCGCCAGCTCGCCGTCGAGGCGGACCATCTGCATCAACTCCAGCGAACCTATCACCCCGTTCATCGGAGTGCGCAGCTCATGGGTGACGGTGGCGAGAAATTCGTCCTTGAGCCGATTATTGTTGGCCAATTCCTGGTTCAGCGCCTCCAGCTCGAGCCCGGCGTCATGCAGGATGCGCGCGCGCTCCTCCTTCATCGCATTGATCCGGTCGGCCAGGGCCAGGGACAGCAGGCCGACCTCCAGGGCCGAGCCGATCTGGCTGGCATACATGGTCAGGAAGATATTCGGCAGATAGCCCAGCACCATCAGGGTGTTGATCGCCCCACCGGCGAGGAAGGCGCTCCAGGCGATGATGAAGTAGCGCGCCACGCGCATGCCGCGCAACCAGGCCAGCACCCCGGCGACGAAGATCACCACGGTAAAGGTCAGCGCCAGGAAGGTGGCCAGACGCAGAGCTACCGCATAGCTGACCGTGACCGCCAGCACCATTACCCCGGCACCGCAGGCCATCATCACCAGCAGGATGCGGTCGACCCAGGGGCTGTGCTCGGCGGTATGCAGGAAGCTGCGGGCGAACTGGCAGCCGAACAGCGCTGCCGAGCCGATCAGGAAGGGGGTGGCGGCATTCGCCCACCAGGGGTTATTGGGCCAGAAATACTCGATGCCGGCCCCATTGACCGAGACCTGGTAGAGGCCGAACGAGGCGATATAGAAGATGTAATACAGGTAGCTGGTGTCGCGCACGCTGAGGAAGATAAACAGGTTGTAGATCAGCATCACCAGCAGCACGCCATAGATGATGCCGAGCACATAGATCCGCGCCGGCTGCTCTTGCAGATAGGCATTCGGGGCCCAGAGCGTCAGGGGTGCCTGGATCGACCCCTGACTCTGCAGGCGCAGGTAGATGCGCTGCGGCTGGTTCGGCGGCAGCTTGAGCTCGAACAGGTAGTTGTGCTGCTTGATCTCCCGGCTGGCAAACGGCAGCGCGTCACCGGTGCGCTGGGCCAGGCGGAAGCCACCCTCGGGCGCGGGCAGGTAGAGTTCGAGATGATCCAGGGGTGGGTATGCCAGTTCCAGCAACCAGGGCTGCACGCCCTCCAGCTGAACCGGCTGATAATGCAGGTCGAGGCGCAACCAGAACACCGAACGCGAGTAGCCCGCATTCAACACCGTTTTGTCATGCGGGCGAAAACTGGCCTGCAGCGCCGGCGAGGTAATGTCCTCGATGCTGGCATCGCCGCGGACATCCTCGAATACCGACATGGCCTTGCCGAGCGGCAGGCTACGGGTGTTTTCGTCGAACACCAAGGCCCCGGCCAATCCCGGCACCAACATGAAGAGACAGAGAAGGATGTAGTGCATGCAGCTCAGCCAGAGTAAGCCAGCAGCGCCTAAGCAGCGCCGCTGGAGCGGTGTATTCGGATGCTGGCACTCTAGCATAGGCATTTATGCCATCGCCCCGGGAAAACCAGTAGCGCTCGTTTAAACCACGTTAACGGCAGTTGCAGATAGCCCGGATGCAACCCGGGAACCTTCTAGACGCCGCACAACAACCCCGGATTACATCCGGGCTATGCTCTGCGACAGATCGTCCGCCGGGCGGGCTTTCCTGCCGTTGCGGGGTCTGCAAGGGCCGGTTTGGTGGTAAGCTCGCGCACCATGAAAACGCCTACTTCTCGCCCCATAGTGCTGTGCCTGTCCGGCCACGACCCCAGTGGGGGTGCCGGCCTGCAAGCCGATATCGAAGCTCTGCTCGCCCAGGGCTGTCATGCCGCCCCCACCGTCACCGCGCTGACCGTGCAGGACACGGTGAATGTCTCCGACTTCCGCGTGCTCGACCGTGCCTGGGTACTGGCCCAGGCCAACGCGGTGATCGCCGACCTGCCGATCGCGGCGGTCAAGCTGGGCATGCTCGGCTCGGTCGAGATGGTCGAAACCGTACTCGAGATCATGCAGCGTCTGCCGGGCATCCCCCTGGTCTGCGATCCGGTGCTGCGCGCCGGCGGCGGCGGCGCGCTGGGTAAGGATGAAGTCGGCTACGCCATGCGCGAACGGCTGTTCGCCGTCTCGACAATTGCCACGCCGAACCTGCCGGAAGCACGCATTCTCGCCGAACTGCCGGACGGCAGCGCCGATGAATGTGCCGAGAAGCTGCTGCCCCATATCCAGCACCTGCTGATCACCGGCGGCCATGGCGACGAGCACGAAGTGCACAACCGCCTGTATTCGCGCGACGGCAGCCGCCACACCTTCGTCTGCCAGCGCCTGCCCGGCAGCTACCACGGTTCCGGCTGCACCCTGGCCAGCACCCTGGCCGGTCGCCTGGCCCTGGGCCAGGAACTGGTCAGCGCCGTGCAGTTCGCCCTCGACTACACCTGGCGCACCCTGCGCGACGCCGAACAGCCTGGCCACGGCCAGTACATTCCGCGCCGCCTGCCGCTGGATGCTTATTAATAGAAAGCAGCTGATGGAGCGCTTGCGATGAAACTGCGTGGCCTGTATGCCATCACCGACAGCGAATTGCTCAAGGGCAAGCTGTTGCCCTACGTCGAAGCTGCCCTCAAGGGCGGCGCGACGCTGCTGCAATACCGCGACAAGTCGACCGACGACGCCCGCCGCCTGCGCGAAGCCGAGGCCCTGCGCGAGCTGTGCAACCGCTATGGTGCCGCGCTGATCATCAACGACGACGCCGAACTGGCCGCCCGCCTCGGTGTAGGCCTGCATCTGGGGCAAACCGACGGTTCGCTGTCCGTGGCCCGCGCCCTGCTCGGCCGCCAGGCGATCATCGGCGGCACCTGCCACGCCCAGCTGGAGCTGGCCGAGGCCGCCGCCGGGGAAGGCGCAAGCTATGTCGCCTTCGGCCGCTTCTTCAATTCCAACACCAAGCCCGGCGCACCGGCCGCCTCGCTCGAACTGCTGGCGGCGGCAAAAGCCAAGATCAACCTGCCGATCGTCGCCATTGGCGGCGTGACCCTGGACAACGCCCCCGCGCTGATCGCCCAGGGTGCCAGCATGGTTGCGGTGGTCCACGGCCTGTTCGGTGCCGACTCGGCCGCCGAAGTCGAACGCCGCGCCCGCGCCTTTAGCGACCTGTTCACCACTGATTAATATCGATTGAGGGCGACCCGGCTCGCCCCGACTCCCAGCTTGAGAGGCCCAGCCATGTCCCGTTCCGAAATTTTGTTCAGTCACGCGCAGAAGCACATCCCCGGCGGCGTCAACTCGCCGGTGCGCGCCTTCAAGAGTGTCGGCGGCACTCCGCTGTTCTTCAAGCACGCCGAAGGTGCCTACGTCACCGATGAAGACGACAAGCGCTATGTCGACTACGTCGGCTCCTGGGGCCCGATGATCCTCGGCCACAGCCACCCGGACGTGCTCGATGCGGTGCGCCGCCAGCTGGAGCACGGCCTGTCCTATGGCGCGCCGACCGCCATGGAAACCGAGATGGCCGACCTGGTCTGCGCCATGGTGCCGTCGATGGCGATGGTGCGCATGGTCAGCTCCGGCACCGAGGCGACCATGAGCGCCATCCGCCTGGCCCGTGGATTTACCGGCCGCGACAGCATCATCAAGTTCGAAGGCTGCTACCACGGCCATTCCGACAGCCTGCTGGTCAAGGCCGGCTCAGGCCTGCTGACCCAGGGCGTGCCGAGTTCCGCCGGTGTGCCGGCGGCCTTCGCCAAACACA
>JBFJZW010000150.1:0-10679 GCA_041621875.1 Pseudomonas sp.
CAGGTAACCGAGTTGTTGGCGCACCTGGGGATCATTGGGCGTGCGCCCGAGCACCTGCACTCGGCCGCTGCTGGCCTGCAGCAGGCCGAGAATCAGCTTCATGCTGGTGGTCTTGCCGGCACCGTTGTGGCCAAACAGGCCGAGCACTTCGCCCTCGCCCAGGCACAGGTTCAAGTCGTGCAGCACGGTCATATTGCCGTACTGCTGGCTGACGCCTTCGATTTCGACGGCATTCATGGCGTTGGCTCCTGACGGTTGTGCAGCAGATCGGCGGTGGGCAATTGCATCAATGGGTGGCTGTCCTGCACGCCCGGGGATTTCATCACCGGAAAGGCGCGCTGCACCCAGCGCAGCAGTTCGATGCTCGGGCTGTTCATCAGCAGGCGCACCTGCGGGTACAGCCACAGCAGACGGTCGACGTTGTCGTTGGGTTCGTAGGCGACATCGCCCAGGCCGTCGTCGTTGCGGTCCCAGCCCAGATAATCGCTCCAGTAGTTGCCGCGCCCATCCACCGACCACTCCTGGGTGCGCACCGCGACGTATTTGACTTGTTGCTGGTTGTCGACGAAGGCGTTGCCGGCGATGCGGTTGTCCTCGGAGCCGGCGGTCAGGTGGATGCCCAGGGCGCTGCGTTCGAAGTGGTTGTGCTCGATGCTGTTGAATAGCGAGTTATAGATAAACAGCGCCTTGCCCTCGGCCCCGGCAATCATGCTGTCGCCGGTCGAGCCGCTGCGCACATCGCTGACAAAATTGTCGCGAATGGTCGAATAGGTGATGTAGTTCATCAGGATGCCGTAGTTCTCGTCCTGCTCGGAACGATTGCCGATCACCGTCAGCTTGCGGCTCTGCATCAGGGCATAACCGGTGCGGGTGCGCCGGGTGGTGTTGCCGAGTACCTGGTTGTCGTTGGAGAACATGTAGTGCACGCCGTAGCGCAGGTCTTCCAGGGTGTTGCCTTCGAGCAGGTTGCCGTTGGAGGTGTCGATATAAATGCCGTCGCGGGTATCGCGCACCCGGTTGCGAACGACCTTGGCACTATGCACCCCGTACAGGTGAATGCCGTTGCCGCGATCCTGCGAACGGATGCTGGTATCGCCCTGGATGCTGTTGCCGATAAGGCTGACATCCGCCGCGCCGTCGACCCAGATACCGAAGCCCGGACCCTGCATGCGGTTGTTCTTGATCAGCGCGCCGCGGGCCTTGGGCTGAATGAATATGGCGGAGTTCATCGCGGTCATATCGCGGCCCCAGTCGAGCAGCGTGCAGCCTTCGACTGTTACGTCCGGCACGCTGATAAGCAGACCGTTGCCCTGCCCCTCGCCCTGCAACACAGCACCGGCTTCGCAAAGGATATGCATCGGCTGATCGATACTGAACGAGCCCCGATACTCACCGGCGGGTAGCCGCCAGCGATTGTCGCCCTGCGCCTGTAGCGGCAGCGCGGTGATGGGTTGCGGCGTCGCTTGGGCTGCGCCGCAGAAAATAAGCAGCGACAGCGCAGCGGCGTAAAGCGAAACGATTGCCTGAGGTCTGAGCACTGCGCTTACCTTGATTCGCGAGCCGCACAGGGCTGGCGAAATAAATGGGGGCCGTAGCCCGGATTACGCCAAGGCTTATCCGGGCTACGGAGCTTTAGCCTTACGCCGGCTTAACCAGCATGCGGCCGACCATTTCCATATGCAGGGCGTGGCAGAACCAGCTGCAGTAGTACCAGTGCAGCCCCGGCTTGTCGGCGATAAAGGTGATCGACGAAGTCTGCTGCGGGCTGATTTCCATGCTCGCGCCGTGGTTGACCATGACGAAACCGTGGGACACGTCCTCGATCTGGTCGATGTTGGTGATGGTCACGGTGACCTCATCGCCCTGGTTGACGTTGAACTCGGTCAGGCCGAAGGACGGTGCCATCGAGGTCATGTACACGCGGACCTTGTTGCCCTCACGGATAACCTTGTTGTCGGCTTCCAGGTTGATGCCGTCCTTCTTCGCCCGCTCGACCGTAGGGGCGAAGAACGGATCGTTACGCTCCCAGATCTTGCGGGTCTTGATCTGGTCACGGCGCGCCATGGTGCAGTCGTGCGGTTCGGCGAAAGTCGGACCGTCGTGCACCAGTTTCATTTCGTCTCCGGAAATATCGATCAGCTGATCGTTTTCCGGGTGCAGCGGGCCGGTCGGCAGGAAGCGGTCCTTGGAGAACTTGCTCAGGGCGATCAGCCACTTGCCATCCGCTTCGCTGGTTTCGCACAGCGATGCGTGGATGTGCCCCGGGTTGTAGTGCACGTCGAGCTTCTGCTTGATGTAGTTGACCTTCTCGCCCTTGTAGGCGCGCACCGCCTCGGCCATGTTCCACTTGACCACCTGGCTGTCGATAAACAGCGTGGTGTAGGCGTTGCCGCGACCATCGAAGGTGGTGTGCAGCGGGCCCAGACCCAGTTCGGGTTCGGCGGCGATGGCGTCGCGCGGGTCCTTGAGTTTGTCGTCGAACAGGTCGTCGAGCTTGGCGATTTCGATCATCGACACGGTCGGCGACAGCTTGCCGTTGGCGATGAAATATTTGCCGTCGGACGAGGTGTTGCAGCCGTGCGGGTTCTTCGGCACCGGGATGTAACGGGTCAGCTGCGAGCCTTCGCGGCCATCGACCACCGGCGTCTTGGAGTCGCCGAGGGTGGTGAACTTGCCGGCCTTGATCGCCGCTTCGATGCGCTCGATGTTGAACACCACCACCCAATCGCGCTCGTTGCGCATCATGCCGCCCAGATCATAGGCCTTTTCCGAGTTGTAGCAGGTGGCGGCGGCGTACTTACCGGTGTAGTCGGCGTCGGTGTTGTCCAGGTTGCCGTCGACTATGACCTGGAAGGCCATTTCCATGCTCTCGGCGTCAATGGCGTTGAACAGGGTGTAGCTGTTCTTGTCCTGCAGATCGTAGGTGCTGCCATCGTTGGGATGGGGAATGACGAACTCGGCGTTGGCGAACACGTACTTGGTGTAAGGCACCTTCTGCAGACGCAGACCGTGAATGGCCTGGACGTTGGGCACGGTGATCATCTTGTCGCACTTCATGATATCCAGCCGGATACGCGCGACCCGGCTGTTGGCCTTGTCGTTGATGAACAGGTACTTGCCGTCGTATTTGCCGTCGGTCATGGAGATGTGCGGGTGGTGGCAGTCGCCGTTCTGGAACTTGGCGCTATCACCCATGATGTGCTTGCTTTCGTTGGTCAGGCCCCAGCCGGTGGCCGAGTCGACGTTGAATACCGGGATACGCATCAACTCGCGCATCGAAGGCACCCCCACCACCCGCACTTCGCCCTGGTGGCCACCGCTCCAGAAACCGTAGTAATCGTCCAGTTCGCCCGGGCCGACGTGAATCTTTGCCTTCGACTCGCTGACCGCAGCCGCCCAGGATTCGCGGGTCATCACCGTGCCGCCCAGCGCCGTCGCGGCCACTGCCGCGCCAGTGATGGCCGAAGCACCGAGGAACCCGCGGCGGCTAAGGCCGAGTTTTTCCTGCTGTTCGGCTGCGTTTTTCGGGTTGCTGTTCTTCGATTCTTTATCGCTCATCGGTTCTGCTCCTTGGCTGAATAAAAGCGGGGTATCGACCGGACTACGCAAGCCTCACAGGGCTGGTTCAGGGCTCAACCACGTGCACTACGGGTATCAAATTCGGGTGGGTCAGATCTGTCTGCACGGGTGCCTGCTTGCCGCGCTTCTTTTTCTTCAGAATCAGCGGCGGGCACTTGTCGTCGTTGTGGTAGGTCATCTGGCAATCGAGGCAGTAGTGGCACTCGTTGTGATTGATATGGCCGTCGGGGTGGATCGCCTGGATCTCGCATTCCTTGGCGCACAGTTGGCACGGGTTGCCGCATTCCTTACGGCGTTTGAGCCAGTCGAACAGGCGGAACTTGCTCGGAATGGCCAGCGCCGCGCCCAGCGGGCAGACGTAACGGCAGTAGACCTTGCGGGTGAAAATATTGATCACCAGGAGCAGCGCCGCGTAGAGCACGAACCACCATTGACGATCGAACTTCAGGGTGATGGCGGTCTTGAACGGCTCCACCTCGGCGAAGCGCTCGGCACTGGACAGCGACTCCAGGGACAGGCCGAACAGCAGCAGAAGGATGATGTACTTGATCGCCCACAGCCGCTCATGCAGGGCGAAGGGCAGCTCGTACTGAGGGATTTTCAGTTTGCGCGCGGCCTCGTTGATCAGCTCCTGCAACGCGCCGAAGGGGCACAGCCAACCGCAGAACACACCACGGCCCCAGAGCAGGATGCTGGCGGCGGTGAAGGTCCAGATAATGAAGATGATCGGATCGGTGAGAAACAGCTCCCACCTGAAATCCTGCACCAGGGCATGGACGAAGGTCAGCACGTTGACCACCGACAACTGGCCCAGGGCGTACCAGCCGATAAACACCACGGTAAAGATCAGGTAACCGCGACGCAGCCAATGCAGAAAGTGCGGGCGCTGGGTGAATTTGTCCTGGAGGAACAGAATCACCGTAAGCAGCAGCAAGGCGACCAGTATCACGCCGATCTGAAAGCTCTTCTGGTACCAGATATTCAGCCACAGCGGCCGGTTGGCCTCTTCGATGGCAGCCAGCTCGGCGGCGCTCGGCTGCGGTCGTTCGAGGTATTCCTCTGGCATCTGATAGGGCAGCTCGAAGCTGCTGAAGATGCCACTGATCGGGCCGGTCTGCCGCTTCACCAGCAGCTCCAGAGACCAGGGCGAGCCCGGATCGAATCCCGACGGCTCGCGCACGATAAAGATCGCCATCTCCTTGAAGTCCGGCATACCCGCGGCATAGACATCGCTCAGACGCTCGAAATCGCGGTCATGGAAGCTGATGGTTTCGCCGAACTGACGCAGCTGCACCCGGTCGAAGATGCCGCCACGCACGTAACCCGAACCCTTGAACGAATAGCTGCCGCTGCCCAGCACGGCAATCGCCTGCTCGCCGGGCTTGAGCGACTCCATCAGAAAACGGTACTGGTTGTCGCCGAGCAGATTGCGGCCGATGGTCGGCGCATTCAGGTGCGCGGTATAGAGATCGATAAAGGGCTCGTCGACCTGCTCGGGCGCGGCCTCCTCGATGCCCTCGGCTTCGCTGCCTTTGAAGGCCTCGTCGACCTGGCCACGGGTCAGGTGCAGGCGGCGGATGGCACCGTTGCCTGTGAGCTCGGCCCAGTCGGCTGGCTGATAGAGATCTCCGCGCAGCGTGGCCGGCTTCTGCGCCAGACCGGCCGCCTCCTCGACCAGACCGAGCGATACCGCCACCTTGTACGCGGCGCGCATCACCACCTCGTTGACCACCATCACCGTTACTGTGGCACCGGTCACCGCATCGACGGTCACTGCATCCGGATCGCCGGAGCGACCGACCACCACTCGCTGGTTGGCCTTGATGCCCTGGTACTTGGCGTTGAAGGCGTGCAGCTTGGCTTCGGGAATGCCGATCAGCAGGATCGGCTCATGGTGTTCGAGCACATAGGCGTCCTGAATCACGCCCGCGGTGTCGAGGATCACCTGCATATTGATCGGCTTGCCGGAGTAAGCCGGAATATCGACCACATCCAGACTCTGGAAGACATAGCCGAGCACCTTGTCACCGCTGGACAGGGTGCGCACCTTGAATTCGCCTTGCGGCGCGGACGGCGCATCGGCATCTGGGAAGATCGAATCGATACGTTGCTGCCCAATTCCGCCGTAAGACTTGGCCTGCACGCCGGGCATGGCAGCGAACAGCAGCCCCAACAGGATCAACAGCCGCACTGCCCATGAACACGGCAAGTGGGAGGTAATCGACAGGTGGCTGGTCATTGGCGGTTCGGCTTATGCAACAGGATTGTGCGGCCATGGTAGGGATGCTTCCTCGCCCTGCCCTTGACCACAATCAAGTTGCAAAAAAGCGCTGCCGCGCCGCTCTGGAATCAAGGTCCCAGACCCTAGGGTGGGTTGGCGGCGCAAAGTACGGATGTAGGAGCTTCCGCGTAAGTCACGGGTGCCGCGTAACCCACCATGCGTTGGCCCGGTCGACCGCGTTTTCCAAACCCTGTAGGGCATCCTGCATTGCGACACCTAGCTGCTGTGCGGCGTCAAATACGCAGCGGTCACACCGCGCGTGGCTTCACTGGCTTTAAGCTCCAAACGGGCGATGCTGCGCAGGTGCACCTGGTCCGGGCCGTCGGCGAAGCGCAGGGCGCGGCCGGTGGTCCACATATCGGCCAGGGGCGTGTCCGGGGTCAGGCCCATAGCACCGTAGACCTGCATGGCGCGGTCAACCACGCGGGTGTGCATGCTCGGCACCAGGGCCTTGATCATGGCGATCTCCTTGCGCGCGGCCTTGGCCCCGACTTCGTCGATCATCCAGGCGGTCTTGAGCACCAGCAGTCGCGCCTGTTCGATCTCGATGCGCGACTCGGCGATCCAGTCGCCGATATTGGCGTACTGGTGCAGGTACTTGCCGAAAGCCTTGCGCTCCTGACAGCGCTCGACCATCAGTTCCAGGGCCAGCTCGGCCATGCCGATCGAACGCATGCAGTGGTGAATCCGCCCTGGGCCAAGGCGCGCCTGAGCCATCATAAAACCCGCGCCCTCCTCGCCCAGCAGATTGCTCGTTGGCACCCGCACATCGCGCAGCAGCAGTTCGCTATGGCCTTCCGGGGCGATATGGTTCATCACCGGGATATTGCGCAGAAGCTGTACGCCTGGGGTGTCGAACGGCACCAGGAGCATGCTCTGCTGGCGATGGGCGTCGGCGTTAGGGTCGGTCTTGCCCATGACGATCAGCAGCTTGCAGTCGGGGTGCGAGGCGTTGGTGATAAACCACTTGCGGCCGTTGATCACGTAGTCGTCGCCGTCGCGGCGGATCAGGGTCTGGATATTGCTGGCATCCGATGAGGGCACATCCGGCTCGGTCATGGCGAAGGCCGAACGGATCTCGCCTTCGAGCAACGGCTGCAGCCAGCGCGCCCGCTGCTCGGGCGTGGCGAACAGATGCAGCAATTCCATATTGCCGGTGTCCGGCGCGTTGCAATTGAACACTTCCGAGGCCCAGTGCACGCGGCCCATGATTTCCGCCAGGGGCGCGTATTCCAGGTTGCTCAAGGCCGTGCCGGGTTCGTCCGCATGCAGCGAGGGCAGGAACAGATTCCACAAGCCTTCGGCCTGCGCCAGGGCTTTGAGGTCCGCCATAAAGGGCACCGGAAACTGCCCGGCCGCCACCGCCGCATGCCATTCGCCGATGCGCGGCACTATATGAGCGTCCATGAAATTGCGCAGCTGCAGACGCAGTGCTTCGGTGCGGGGGCTATAGGCAAAGTGCATGGCGAACCTCGTATCGATCATCGGGCTGAGGCACTACGGTAGGCCGCCATCTGGGCAAAACCCAGGATACTCGCCCGCCTGAATCGCTGCCCATCACAGCCGCTCAGCAGGCGAGCAAGCTTGATCGAGATCATTACTCTGGGCGGGAAAGCTGTTAGGGCTTTTGTAGCCCGGATGCAATCCGGGAGCGGTTTTATGGCCGCTATCGCTGCCCCGGATTTCATCCGGGCTACAGGGGCTATGTAGGGTGGATGACGCCGCTTTCATCCACCATTGCAGTTGGTGGATGGGTGAAGCGTCATCCATCCTACGAGGTCGCAGCCTTGCGAATAAACATAGGATCTACGCAACCGCATACATTTTGTAGGAGCGGCGCTGGTCGCGATCCCGCTACTAGTGGATATAGAACATACCCTTGGCCAGCAGCACGATGCCGAGCATCTGCGCCAGCACGGCCCAGTGCAGCTTGCGGTAGAGGTTCGGGGTCATGCGTTCGGAGCGCAGCAGCATGGCGACCAGGCCGAAGCTGAGAAATACGCTGACGGCCAGCACTATCTTCAGGCTCAGCAGCGTGGCGAAGCTGCTGGCGAAGGGATCACTCAGGGTCTGCCGGTGATACCAGGCCAGGCCGAAACCTGCGCCGTAGACCAGCAGAACCACCCAGTGCAGTACGGTGCGCGAACGTTTACCGAGGGCCTGCTCCAGTTCGAGCACCGCACCCGGAGCCAGCTGCGGTTTGACCTTGGCGAGGATGATCACCTCGAAGAACAGCGTGCCGATAAAGGCGATGGCACCGAGCAGGTGCAATACATGCAACAGCGAGTAACTCATAAGCGCCTCACACCGTGCGCGAGAAGCTGCCCTTCTGCGCCTTGCCGAGGTAGGCATCGAAGGCCATGGCCACGCTGCGCATCAGCAAATGGCCCTGGGGCAACAGCAGCAGCGCGTCGTCGTGGATTTCTACCAGACGATCCGCCACATGCTCGTCGAGCGCGGCCAGGGCATCGGCGAAGTAGTCCTTGAAGTCGATGCCATGGCGCGCCTCGATCCGGGCGAAGTCGACACGGCCGTGGCACATCAGGTCGCTGATCACCTCGCGACGCAGCAGGTCGTCGGCGTTCAGGCGGTAGCCGCGATGCACCGGTAGCAGGCCCTGGTCGAGGCGCGCGTAATACTGCGAGAGTTCCTTGACGCTCTGGCTGTAGCTGTCGCCGACCTTGCCGATGGACGACACGCCGAGGCCGATCAGGTCGCAATCGGCATGGGTGGAATAACCCTGGAAGTTGCGTTGCAGCGTGCCGTTGGCCCGCGCCAGGGCCAGCTCGTCATCCGGCAAGGCGAAGTGGTCCATGCCGATATACACATAGCCGGCGGCGGTCAGGCGCTTGATGGTCAGTTCCAGCAGCTCCAGTTTGCGCTCCGGCGGCGGCATGTCCTCGCGGCGGATCAGCCGTTGCGCTCGCACCAGTTCCGGCAGGTGCGCATAGCTGTAGGCGGCGATGCGGTCCGGGCGCAGGGCGATGATCTTGCTCAGGGTGACGTCGAAGCTGGCCACGGTCTGCAGCGGCAGGCCGTAGATCAGATCGACGCTGACCGACTTGAAACGTGCCTCGCGCGCCGCGGCGACCAGGGCATAGATCTGCTCTTCGCTCTGCACCCGGTTGACCGCCGCCTGCACCTGCGGGTCGAAATCCTGCACGCCGAAGCTCAGGCGGTTGAAACCCAGCCCGCGCAGGTGCTGGATCTGTTCGGTGCTGATGGTGCGCGGGTCGACCTCGATGGAAAACTCGTGCTCGTCGCTGTCGTCCATGTCGAACGCCTGGTGCAGGCAGTCCATCAGATCGGCCAGTTGCTCGCCGGTCAGGTAGGTCGGTGTGCCTCCACCGAAGTGCAGTTGAGTCAGCTTGCGCGCGCCGTCGAACAGCGTCGCCTGCATGGCGATCTCGCGCTTGAGGTAGTCCAGGTACTCGACCGCGCGGTGGGTCTTCTGGGTGATGATCTTGTTGCAGGCGCAGTAGTAACAGAGGCTCTTGCAGAACGGGATATGGATATACAGCGACAGCGGCTTGGGCGCGACGGCCTGGTTGCTGGCCGCCGCAGCGCTCTGATAGTCGTCCACGGCAAAGGCCTGATGGAACTGCGGCGCGGTCGGATAGGAGGTATAACGCGGCCCCGGACGGTCGTATTTCTCGACCAGGGCGCGATCAAAACTCAGCGATTGGGCCATGCTCGACCACCTCGTGACATAAACAGGATGACCGCAACTGCGGCTGGCGGGGTGCCCGCGCTGCCAGCCGCTATAGCTGGCAATAATGTCGCGATTGTACGGACCCGCGCCGGTGGCACACCTGACGAGAGTCAATTCTCGCGCACAGGCCGGCCCCGTTCGGCGGCGGAGCGAGAAGAGATGTCGGCGTTGCGATCAGTGATCACGCAACTCGAAATGCGCAAACAGCTGTTCCAGGCGCAACCAGAGTTCGCCAGCCTCGCTCGGCGTTGCGCTGATGGGTAACTCCGCGTCGAGCATGCGCGCGCTGCGCACCAGCTGTACGGCGAAGTGTTTGACGCCGAAGGCATGCAGGCGCTGGCCGATGCGCCAGAGCTTGTCCACATCCAGCAGGTGCCAGTGCACGGTGGTGCGGCATTCGTAGTCCACGCCGCTGGCCAGCAGGTGTTCCAGGCTGCGCCAGTTGGCCTTGCCGCTGCCGCTGACCCCGGTGATCAGCTCGGCATCTTCGGCCAGGGCCTTGATATCGAAACCGACCCAGTCCACCGCCTGCAGCGCCCAGGCAAAGGCCCAGGGCTTGATCCCGGCGCTGTGCAGACCGATGCGATACCCCTGCGCCCGTGCCTCGTTCATTGCCGGCACCAGGCCGCCCTGCAGGGTCGCCTCGCCGCCGCTGAACACCACGGCCTGTAACAAGCCCTGACGCCGGCGGAGAAATTCCAGCACCTGGGGCCAGGGAATCTCCTGCGCGCCGCGCGCCGGGATCAGGTCCGGGTTGTGGCAGTAGCGACAACGCCAGGCACACCCCTGGCAGAACAGTACACAGGCCAGCAGCCCCGGGTAGTCGAGGGTGGTCAGGGGCACCATGCCCCCGACCCGTAGCGCTCTACTCACGCAGCGCGGACTCGCGCCGCCGCTTCGGTGAAGTGCTGACGCTCGAAGTGCTCGGACTGCTTGCCCGGGTTGAAAGCCGTAACCGGGCGGTGATAGCCCATCACCCGGGTCCAGACTTCGCAGCGTTGGCGTTGTGCTTCTGGGAGTTGCTGAGTGTTTTGCATGGTGTAGCTCCTTGCTGTGGGTAAAGGGGGGCATCCTGTAGGAGCGGGCCATGCCCGCGAAAACCAACGA
>JBFJZW010000151.1:0-10637 GCA_041621875.1 Pseudomonas sp.
CCGAGCGGCTGGCGGCTGCGCATGTGGCGGTGGTCGGTATTGGCGGCGTCGGCTCCTGGGCGGCCGAAGCCCTGGCGCGTTCCGGGGTGGGCGAGATCTCCCTGTTCGATTTGGACGATGTCTGCGTCAGCAACAGCAACCGCCAGCTGCATGCGCTGGACAGCACGGTCGGCCAGCCCAAGGTCGAGGTGATGGCGGCGCGCATCCGCGGCATCAATCCGGCCTGCGTGGTGCATGCCGTGGCGGATTTCGTCACCCGCGAGACCATGGCCGAGTACATCACCGAGCAACTGGATGCGGTGATCGACTGCATCGACAGCGTCAACGCCAAGGCCGCGCTGATCTCCTGGTGCAAGCGGCGCAAGATTCAGGTGATCACCACCGGCGGCGCGGGCGGGCAAATCGACCCGACACAGATTCAGGTCGGCGACCTGAACAAGACCTGGAACGATCCGCTGGCCTCCAAGGTGCGCTCGACCCTGCGCCGCGACTATGGCTTCTCGCGCACTCCGGGGCGCAACTACAGCGTGCCCTGTGTGTACTCCAGCGAGCAGCTGCGCTACCCCAAGCCCGATGGCACGGTGTGTCAGTACAAGGGTTTTGTCGGCGAAGGGGTCAAGCTCGACTGTGCCGGTGGTTTTGGTGCGGTGATGATGGTGACGGCGACCTTCGGCATGGTGGCTGCCGCGCGCATCGTCGATAAACTGGTCGCCGGTACGCGGCGGCCGGCGGAACGGCAGCCGCTTGCCTGATGCAGCGTGGCGAGCCTTGGCTAATCTGCAGGAATGACCTGCCCGGGTCGCTGTTCGGCAGGGATAGGCTGTTTTTCGCTTAATTGAGGTGTGTTGTGTTGCCCCTGCTGCGTCATTTGTTAGTTCATGCCCCGCGTTACGTGTTGCTGCTTGCCGCACTTTCTGCCTGCCTGAGCGCCCATGCCCACCCGGTGGTGCGGGTTGGCACCGGCGACTGGGTGCCCTATGTCGACCAGAGTCGCGAAGATGGCGGTGCCCTGTCGCGGCTGGTGCGCGATATCTTCGAGGCGGCGGGTTATCAGGTCGAATTCGTCTACTACCCCTGGGACCGCAACCTGCTGATGCTCGAGCATGGCACTCTGGATGCGGTGATGCCGTATTCCTGCTCCGCCCAGCGGCGGCGTATCAGCGAGTGCAGTGATCCGGTGGTGCAGGGCGAAATTGTGCTGTTCCAGCGCAGCGACAAGGCGCTGAACTGGGCGCGTATCGAAGACCTCAAATCTTTTCGGATCGCCACCACCCTGGGTTATTCCTATGGTCCGCAATTCGATGCGGCGCTACAGGCCGGGCAGTTGCAGGTGCAGCAGAGCGGCAAGGAAGAGACCGGCTTTCGTCTGCTGGAGCTGGGGCGTGTGGATTTTCATCCGCAGGATCGGGCCGTGGGCTATGCCATGCTGCGTCGACTGTTTACTCCCGAAGCGCGGGCGGCCATCACCCATCATCCGCGGCTTTTGAATACCGAGCCGCTGCACCTGCTGTTCCGCAAGGGCGATGCCCGCGCCGATCGGTTGCGTGAGGTATTCAACGCCGGCTTGCGCCGCCTGGCCGAGAGCGGTGAGCTGGAGCGTCTGCAGCAGGCCCTGTATTCCGGCAACGCCGATCAGTGGTCGATCGCGCCCTGATCGGCGGCATCCAGCAGCTGTTGCAGGCGCGTCAGCACGGCCTGCAGGCCATTGCTGCGTGAGGGCGACAGCTGACGCGCCAGGCCGAGCTGGGCAAACCAGTCCGGCAGATCCAGCTGCGCCAGTTCGGCCTGTGCCAGGCCATTGACTCGGGCCAGCAGCAGCGCGAGCAGGCCACGCAACAGGCGGGCATCGCTGCTGGCGCGAAATTGCCAGTGGGCACCGTCGCGCTCGGCCAGCAGCCAGACCTGGCTTTCACAACCCTGTACCCGATTGGCTTCGCAGCGTTCGGCGTCACTGAGGGGGGCAAGCTGGTCGCCCCACTGCATCAGCAGGCGCGCGCGCTGTTCCCAGCCGGGGCAGTGCGCGAAGGCCGCGAGTGCCTGCTGGGCGCTGGCCGGCAGGCTCATTGCAGCAGCTCCAGGGCCTGATCCAGGGCGGCGAAGAAGCGCCGCAGGTCGGCCGAGTCGTTATACAGCCCTAGGGATACGCGAATCGCTCCGCTCAGCCCCAGGCCATGCAGCAGCGGCATGGCGCAGTGATGGCCGGCGCGCACGGCGATGCCCTGTTCGCTCAGCAGGTGGGCGAGATCGGCGTGGTGTACGCCCTCGACTACAAAGCTGGCCAGGGCGACGTTGGGCGTACCGAGCAGGCGCATGCCCTGGCGCTGCTGCAGGCCGGCCAGCAGCTCGGCATGCAGGGCCGCTTCGTGGGCGCTGACGGCGCTGGCGTCGAGACTGTTGAGGTAATCCAGGCTGGCCCCGAGGGCAATCACCGAGGCAATCGGCGGCGTGCCGGCCTCGAAGCCCAGTGGCGCGGGGCGAAAGCTGGCGCTGGCATAGTCGGTGTGCAGCAGCATCTCGCCGCCAAACTGCCAGTGCGCCAGCTGCTCCAGGGCCTGTGGACGGCCATAGAGCAGGCCGACGCCGTCCGGGCCGTAGAGCTTGTGGCTGGAGCAGATATAGAAGTCGCAGCCCAGGGCCTGCACATCATGGCGGCCATGCACCACGCCCTGCGTGCCGTCGACCACCGTCAGCGCGCCTTGGGCTCGTGCCAGGGCCAGCAGCGGTTGCAGCGGCTGCCAGCAGCCGAGCACGTTGGACAGCTGGCTGACCGCCAACAGGCGGGTGCGCGGGCCGATCAGCTGTGCGGCGTGGGTGAGATCGATCAGGCCATGGTTGTCCAGCGGCAACACCACCAGCTTTAGTTGCCGACGCAGCGCCAGTTGTTGCCAGGGCAACAGGTTGGCGTGGTGTTCCAGGGCGCTGATGACGAGCTCGTCGCCAGGCTGCAGGCGCTGTTCCAGGCCGTAGGCCAGCAGGTTGAAGGCCTCGGTGGCGCTGCGGGTAAAGACGATCTGCTCTGCGTCGGGCGCATTCAGCCATTGCGCGGCTTTTTCGCGTGTGGCTTCGAAGGCGCGGGTGGCGCGCTCGCCCGGTACATGCTGGGCGCGATGCACATTGGCTGCGCCGCCAGTGTAATAGCCGAGCAGGGCATCGAGCATGGCCTGGGGTTTTTGCGCGGTGGCTGCGCTGTCCAGATAGGTCTGACCTTCGGCCTCGAGGGCCAGAATGCCGGGGAAGTCAGCGCGCCAGGGGGAATGGGTAGGCATGAGGTAGCCGTTAAGACCGTAGGATGGGTTGAGCGCAGCGATACCCATAATGAGCGTGATGGGTATCGCGATGCTCAACCCATCCTACAAGAGCACGTAGGCTGCGATATGTGCACCAGAGAGCATGAAGCGCTCGGTGCGCACGGCGCACCCTACGGTCGGGCATCCCTGAGATCAGTTATGGGCGTGCAGGGCTTCGTTAAGCTCGATCGCCGACTTATGGGTCTTGCACTCCACCGCGCCGGTTTGCGAGTTGCGGCGGAACAGCAGGTCCGGCTGGCCGGCCAGTTCGCGGGCCTTGAGTACCTTGACCAGCTGGTTGTCGGCATCCAGCAGCGCCACCTTGGTGCCGGCGGTGATATACAGGCCGGATTCCACGGTATTGCGGTCGCCCAGGGGGATGCCGATACCGGCGTTGGCCCCGATCAGGCAGCCTTCGCCGACGGAAATCACGATATTGCCGCCGCCGGACAGGGTGCCCATGGTCGAGCAGCCGCCGCCCAGGTCCGAGCCCTTGCCGACGAATACGCCGGCGGAGACGCGGCCTTCGATCATGCCCGGGCCGGCGGTGCCGGCGTTGAAGTTGACGAAGCCTTCGTGCATTACGGTGGTGCCTTCACCCACGTAGGCACCCAGGCGGATACGCGCGCTGTCGGCGATACGCACGCCGCTCGGCACCACGTAGTCGGTCATCTTGGGGAACTTGTCCACCGAGAAGACTTCCAGCAGGTCGCCTTTCAGGCGCGCTTCCAGTTGGCGCTCGGCCAGCTCGCCGAGGTCTACCGCGCCCTGGCTGGTCCAGGCCACGTTGGGCAGCAGCGGGAAGATGCCGGTGAGGTTGAGGCCATGGGGCTTGACCAGGCGGTGCGACAGCAGGTGCAGCTTGAGGTAGGCCTCAGGCGTGCTGGTCAGCGCGGTGTCTTCGGCGAGCAGGGTGACCACCAGCGGCTTCTGGCTTTCGGCCAGGCGGGTGAGCAGGGCGGACTGCGCGGCATCGACATTTTTCAGCGCTTCGGCCAGATCGCCGGCCTGGCTGTTGCTGATGGCGATGGCCTGGTTGCCGCCCTGATAGCTGAGTTTTTCCGCCACTTTGCCGACCAGCTCGCTGCTCGGGTTGAGCAGCGGCTGGGCGTAGAAGACTTCCAGCCAGTTGTTCTGACGGTTCTGGGTGCCGACGCCGAAGGCCAGGCTGAAGAGGGTCGTGGTCATGTTGCTTTCCTTAACGCGAATTCAATGGGGGGTTGTTCAGGCCAACTCGGCGGCATAGCGCTCGGGCTTGAAACCAACCAGGGTCTTGTTGCCGAGATCCAGCACCGGGCGCTTGATCATCGACGGCTGGGCGAGCATCAGCTCGATCGCCTTGTTCTGGTCGAGATCGGCCTTTTGCGCCTCGTCCAGTTTGCGGAAGGTGGTGCCAGCACGGTTGAGAATGATTTCCCAGCCATGTTCGTTGCACCACTTCTCCAGGTTCTCACGGTCGATACCCACGGTTTTGTAATCATGAAATGCGTAGCTTACCCCGTGCTCGTCGAGCCAGGTGCGGGCTTTTTTCATGGTGTCGCAGGCTTTTATTCCAAACAGGGTTTTGCTCATGCTCAGAGGCCCTTCACAAAGTTGCGGATACGTTCGGCTGCTGCCACGCATTCGGCCAGCGGCGCGACCAGGGCCATGCGCACACGGCCGGCACCGGGATTCTCGCCATTCACACTGCGCGACAGGTAGGAGCCGGGTACCACGGTGACATGCTCGCGGGCAAACAGCTCGCGGGTAAATGTTTCATCGTCTATCGGCGTTCTGGCCCACAGGTAGAAGCCGCCATCCGGGCGCTGCACATCCAGCACGCCATCAAGAATCGCCAGCACCGCATCGAATTTCTCGCGATACAGGTCGCGGTTGGCTTTGACGTGGGCTTCGTCGTTCCAGGCGGCGACGCTGGCCAGCTGGGTTTGTACCGGCATGGCGCAGCCGTGGTAGGTACGGTACAGCAGGAAGGATTTCAGAATGTCGGCGTCGCCGGCGACGAAACCCGAGCGCAGGCCCGGCAGGTTGGAACGCTTGGACAGGCTGTGGAACACCACGCAGCGTTTGAAATCATGCCGGCCCAGCTCGGCGCAGGCCGTCAGCAGGCCGGCCGGCGGGTTGGCCTCGTCGAAGTACAGCTCGCTGTAGCACTCGTCGGCGGCGATCACGAAGTCGAACTTATCGGCCAGGGCGATCAGCTTCTTCAGTGTCGGCAGCGGGATCAGCGCGCCGGTGGGGTTGCCCGGCGAGCACAGGAAGAGGATCTGGCAGCGCTGCCAGACCTCGTCGCCGACTGCGTCGAAATCCGGGTTGAAGCCATGTTGTTCCAGGCACGCCAGATAGTGCGGCTGCGCGCCGGCGAGCAGGGCTGCGCCTTCGTAGATTTGATAGAAGGGGTTGGGGCTGACCACCAGGCCGTCGACGTCACGTTGCACCACCGCCTGGGTAAAGGCGAACAGCGCCTCGCGGGTGCCGTTGACCGGCAGCACATGGCGCGCAGGGTCGAGCGCCCCGGCTGGCAGGCCGAAGCGGCGGCCGCACCAGTTGGCGATGGCTTCGCGCAGCGCCGCAATACCCAGGGTGGTCGGGTACACCGCCAGCTGATCGAGGTTGGCGGCCAGGGCTTCGGCGACGAAGGTTGGCGAGCGGTGCTTGGGTTCGCCGATCGACAGGGCGATGGGCGATTTGTCCACCGCCGGCTGGACGCTGCCGAGCAGGGCGCGAAGCTTTTCGAAGGGGTAGGGCTGTAACTGCTGCAGGGCGTTATTCATGCTGGGTTCCTGGATACTGCGCGCGGCTGCCGGTGGTGGCCGGCCCGCCGCTTGTCGCGTCAAGCTGTGGTGATCAGAAGGTAATGGGCTGGCTTTCGGTTTTCTTGCCGGGGTCATCCGACAGCTGCAGCACTATGGCTTCCTGCAGGCGGGTGCAGAGTTCCGGGTCGGACAGCGGCTGGTTGTGGGCGTCGGTGACGAAGAACACGTCTTCGACCCGCTCGCCCAGGGTAGCGATCTTGGCGTTCTGCAGCGACAGGTCGAAGTCGAGGAAGATCCGCCCGATCCGAGCCAGCAGGCCGGGACGGTCCGGGGCGGTCAGCTCGAGGATGGTCACCGGTCGCTGGGCGTCGTTGTGGATGGTCACCTGGGGGGCGAAGGCAAAGTGCTTGAGCTGGCGGGCGACCCGACGCTGGATGATGGTCGGGTAGTCGTCGGGATTCTTCAGAGCGTCGATCAGGCCCTGACGGATCTGCTTGATTCGCGCCGGGTTGTTGCCGATCGAGCTGCCGTCCGCTTCGAGCACGATATAGGTGTCGAGGGTGAACTGGCTGGTGGAGGTCAGAATCCGCGCGTCGTGAATGTTCAGGTTGAGCTGGGCCATGGCCGCCACGGTCACGGCGAAGAAGTCGTGCTGGTCCGGGGCGTAGATAAAGATCTGCGTTCCGCCCTCGAACTCGCGCTGGGTGGTTTCCTTGATCAGCACCAGTGGCTCGCCGTCCTCCGGGTGCTGGAGGATGGCGTCGCTGTGCCAGGCCACATCCTCTGCGCTATGGCGCAGGAAGTAGTCATCGCCCAGTTGCGACCAGAGCTGCTCGGCTTCGTCCGGGTCGAGGCCGCCACGCACCAGGATGTCCAGGGCGCTGCTCTGGGTCAGGCGGATCTGCTCTTCACGGTCCAGCGGGTTCTCCAGGCCGCGGCGCAGGGCGCGCTTGGTCTCGGTATACAGCTGGCGCATCAGGCTGGCGCGCCAGGAGTTCCACAGGCTGGGGTTGGTGGCGTTGATATCGGCCACGGTCAGCACATAGAGGTAGTCCAGGCGGGTCTGGTCGCCGACCAGGCGGGCGAAATCGAAGATCACCTGGGGATCGGACAGATCCTTGCGCTGCGCCGTGGTGGACATCACCAGGTGGTGCTGGACCAGCCAGACGATCAGCTTGGAGTCCCAGTTGGGCAGCTGATGGCGGGCGCAGAAGACTTCGGCATCCACCGCGCCGAGTTCCGAGTGATCGCCACCGCGGCCCTTGCCTATATCGTGGTAGAGCCCGGCCAGGTAGATCAGCTCGGGCTTGGGCAGGGTGTCCATCAGCTCGCTGGCCAGGGGGAACTTCTCCGCCAGCTCGGGCCATTTGAACTTGCGCAGGTGTTTGATCAGGTTGAGGGTGTGGGCATCGACCGTATAGATGTGGAACAGGTCGTGCTGCATCTGCCCGACGATATGGCCGAACTCCGGCAGGTAGCGGCCGAGGATGCCATAGCGGTTCATTCGCCGCAGGTTGCGGTGAATGCCCTGGGGACTCTTGAACAGCTCGATAAACAGGCTGGTGTTGCGGATGTCGCGGCGGAAATCGTCGTCGATCAGGTGCCGGTGTTCGCGCAGCAGGCGGATGCTGTCGGCGCACACGCCCTTGATCTCCGGGTGCTGGGCCATTAGCACGAAGACTTCCATGATGGCGAACGGGGTGCGCTTGAACACGTTCGGGTGGGTGACTTCGATATAGCCGTCACGCAGCTGGAAGCGGCTGTTGAGCTGGCTGGCCGGGCCGACTTCGCCGGCGCGCAGGATCTGCTCCTCGAAGTGCTGGTTGATCAGATCGCTGAGTTCGGCGATGGCCATGACCACGCGGTAGTACTTCTGCATAAAGCGTTCGATGGCGCGCTTGGGGTCGCTGTCCTCGAAACCGAGCAGGGCCGCGACCCGGCTCTGATGGTCGAACAGCAGGCGGTCTTCGGCGCGGCCGGCGAGCATGTGCAGGGCGTAGCGCACCTTCCAGAGGAACTCCTGGCTGGCGGCGAGCAGGGCGTATTCGCTTTCCAGCAGGAAGCTCTGGCTGACCATGGCGTGCAGGTTGAGGGTGCCGGAGTGGCGGCGGGCGATCCAGAGGATGGTCTGGATATCGCGCAGGCCGCCCGGTGAGCCTTTGACGTTGGGCTCCAGGTTGTATTCGGTGTCGTTGTATTTACCGTGGCGGGTGCGCTGTTCTTCGTGCTTGGCCAGGTAGAAGTGCTTGCTCGGCCACATCTGCTCGGTGCTGGTGACCGCCTGCATGCGTTGGCGCAGGTGCTCGGGGCCGGCGATGGTGCGGCTTTCCATCAGGTTGGTGACCACCGTCAGGTCGGCGCGGGCCTCCTCGGCGCATTCATCCACCGAACGCACGCTTTGTCCCACTTCCAGGCCGATGTCCCAGAGCAGGGTGAGGAAGCGTTCGATCGGCTCGCGGAAGGTTTCGTGATCATTACTGTCCAGCAGGATCAGCAGGTCGATATCCGAATAGGGGTGCAGTTCGCCGCGGCCGTAGCCGCCCACCGCCAGCAGGGCGATATCGGCATCCGCGCTCCAGGACAGGCGATCCCAGGCTTCGCGCAGGATCTGGTCGACGAACCAGGCGCGATCCTCGACCAGGCGGCGTACGTCGCGACCGGCCCTGAAGCGCGCATCGAGGGCGTCGTGGGCGCGGCGAATGGCCTTCTTGAACGCGGCGATGGGGCTGGACTTGAGCGCCAGCTCCGCCTGGAACTGGCCACGGTCGAACAGTTCGGGATCTACCTGCGGCATGCAGCAGCCTTCCTTCTATCTATCTGGTCCAGAACCTGTTCAAAGTCGCGCGAGCTAGAGCCATGCAAGGAAAAAACAGGCGAGGAAGCGGAGTTTACTGGTGTAAATGAGCATTCCGAGCCTGTTTTTAACGCAGCATGGCCGACGCGCAGCAGACTTTGAGTAGGCTCTCAGGCCGAGGTGCGCGGGATGCTGTCGTCACTGCGCAAAGTGAAGATCTCGTAACCGTCGGCGGTCACCAGGATGGTGTGCTCCCACTGCGCCGAGAGCTTGCGGTCCTTGGTAATGGCGGTCCAGCCATCACCCAGGGTGCGGGTTTCCGCGCGGCCCTGGTTGATCATCGGCTCGATGGTGAAGCACATGCCTTCCTGCAGTTCCATGCCGGTGCCGGCGCGGCCGTAATGCAGCACCTGGGGCTCTTCATGGAATACCGCGCCAATGCCATGGCCGCAGTATTCGCGCACCACGGAAAAACCGTTCTTCTCGGCGTGCTTCTGGATCACCTCGCCGATATCGCCCAGGCGGGTACCGGGACGCACCAGCTGGATGCCTTTATACATGCACTCCTGGGTGATCTTGGCCAGGCGCTCGGCCCACTCCGGCACCTTGCCGACCATAAACATCTTGCTGGTGTCGCCGTGATAGCCGTCCTTGATCACAGTCACGTCGATGTTCAGCACGTCGCCTTCCTTCAGCGGCTTCTCGTTGGGGATGCCGTGGCAGACCACGTGGTTGACCGAGGTGCAGATCGACTTGGGGAAGCCTTTATAGTTGAGCGGCGCGGGAATGGCCTGCTGCACGTTGACGATATAGTCGTGGCAGATGCGATCGAGTTCTTCGGTGGTGACGCCGGGTTTGACGTGCTCGCCGATCATTTCCAGAACTTCGGCAGCCAGGCGACCGGCTACGCGCATTTTCTCGATTTCGGCGGGCGTTTTGATGGTGACGGTCATATGCGGCTCTCGAACGCGAACAGAAAGGGCGTTATCTTAGCAGCTTCAAGGCGCAAGCCATAAGCCGCAAGCAGAGCGCTTGGCGACTCGGTGTATGAAGCCTGTAGCTTGCTGCGGCCCTTTATGGTATAAAACGCGCCGCTTTACGGGCTGTGTGCCCGAAAGCTTAAACCCACACACGTATCGACACGGTTTCCTGGGTGCCTTGCGGCGAGTTCGCACGGTTGGAAATCGGGATACGTGGAGGCCTAACCCGACTTATCAAGGAACTATCATGTCCCAAGTCAATATGCGCGATATGCTGAAGGCCGGTGTGCACTTCGGCCACCAGACCCGTTACTGGAACCCGAAAATGGGCAAGTACATTTTCGGCGCGCGCAACAAGATCCACATTATCAACCTTGAAAAAACCCTGCCAATGTTCAACGACGCACTGTCGTTCGTAGAGAAGCTGGCTTCGGGCAAAAACAAGATTCTGTTCGTCGGCACCAAGCGTTCCGCTGGCAAGATCGTTGCTGAAGAAGCAGCACGTTGCGGTTCGCCGTACGTCGATCATCGCTGGTTAGGCGGTATGCTGACCAACTACAAAACCATCCGTGCCTCGATCAAGCGTCTGCGTGATCTGGAAGTTCAGTCCCAGGACGGTACTTTCACCAAGCTGACCAAGAAAGAAGCCCTGATGCGTACTCGTGATCTGGAAAAACTGGATCGCAGCCTGGGTGGTATCAAGGACATGGGCGGTCTGCCTGACGCACTGTTCGTTATCGACGTTGATCACGAGCGCATCGCGATCACCGAAGCCAACAAGCTGGGCATCCCTGTTATCGGCGTAGTCGATACCAACAGCAGC
>JBFJZW010000152.1:0-10620 GCA_041621875.1 Pseudomonas sp.
AGTCACGGGTAATACCTGGTCGCTGACCGGCGTCGACCTCTCCGGCTATGCCGATGAAGCCGACTACACCGTCACCGCCGATGTCAGCGATGCCGCTGGCAACCCGGCCGTGCAGGCCGAGCGGGAGATCAGCACCGCAGAGCCAAACGCCGCCCCAGTTGCTGTCGATGACGTCAACTTCGTATCTGAGCCCGCAGCCAAAGCCCTCTACTATTCCGATACTTCAGGCAATATCGGCATCCTTGACCCAAGCACTGGCCTACGCACAGTAATTGGCAATAGCGGTGTCCCCTTCACCGACATCGCCCAAACCTCAACTGGCGACCTTTACGGAATCACGTTCAATAGCCTTTACAGCATTGACCCGACCACCGGAAGTGCTGCCCTCATAGGGACAATCAGTGGCGCAAATTCAGTCAATGCCCTAGTTGCCAGCCCTGATGGTCGCTTGTTCGCGGCCGGCAACAACGGCACCTTGTACGAGATCAATGCGAGTACTGGCGCGGCCACCACACTCGGTTCGTTCAATTCAGCGTCATCCGGCGACCTGCTGTTTATCGACAACGCCCTATACCTATCCACCAGCAGTGGAACTATTGAGAAATTCGACCTCGCGATACCAGGCGGCAATGTCACCACTGTTGTGACAGGCCTGCCCGTTACGCTCTACAACATTGCGCAAACAGATGTAGGCACCATTGTTGGTAGCACAGACAATGGCCAGCTTTACAGCATCGATCTGACGACAGGTGCCGTTACCGCAATCGGTATCACCTCGGCTGGGGCACAAATGTGGGGGTTCGCTGCGGCACCAGTAGGCAGCACCTCGATAGTAATCAATGGCGATGTAACCCCAGGCACATCTGGCCAAGACTACGATCCGGATGGTGCTGCCGTAACGGTGAATGGTGTTGCAGCTGGCACACCGTCGACTGCGCCAGACACTGGTGTCGGCAGTGTTATCAATGGCGTTTTCGGCACCCTCATCCTGGCAGCAGATGGCAGCTACGCCTACACCTTAGATACATCGCGTACAGCCGTGCAAAACCTCTCCGCCGGCCAGGTTGCAGATGAAGTATTCACCTATACCATTACCGACGCCGATGGTGCTACGGCGACCGCCACCCTGACGATCAAGGTGAGCGGGGCTGGCGAAGTGGCCTTGGTCGTGGCACCAACCACAGCCACGGTCTCCGAAGAAGGCCTCATAGATGCCAATGCCGATACTACCGGTACTTCCGACAGCACCAACAGCCTGACCAGCGGCGGCACGCTGAATATTGCCAATGCCAATGGCAACCTGGCGATTACCCTCACCGCACCAACGGCTAGCCTGACTTCCGGCGGCCATGCCATCCAATGGAGCGGCAGTGGTAGCCAGCAGCTGACGGGAACAGCCAATGGCAAGACTGTGCTGGTTATTAGCATTAATGATCAAGGCCAATACAGCGTCACGCTTGCAGGCCCAATCGATCATTCCAGCAGTGGCGAAGACCTGAAGTCTTTCGGGGTCACAGTCAATGTCAATGATGGGCAAAGCACCAGCAGTAGCCTACTGAAGGTCAATATCGAAGATGACAGCCCGCTGATTGGTACACCGGATAACCTGCTGCTGATGCCCAATGCAGGCAGCATTGCTACCGGCAATCTGGGATTGTCGATAGGTGCCGACATAACTGGCTCTAAGGTGCAGTTCTCCACTATCAGTGGCTCAGTAGATGGCAGCGGCAATATTCTGGCCAGCACCTATGACCAGAGCGGAAACCTGATTAGCAACTCCAGCTACCTGACCTATCAGGACAGCAAGTTGCATTATGTAAGCAATGCCGATGGTTCGTTAACAGCCGTCAGCACCACAGGCATTGAAGTATTTAAAGTAGAAGGCAATCCAGTTACCGGGCAGTATCAGATTACGAACTATAAAGCCTTGGATTCGGCAATCCTTACCTACCCAACACTTAGCATTAAGGCAGGAAACGCTGATAGTTACACTCTTGGTGAAGGAAGCCAGTTCCTGATGTTTGCCGCCGCTAATGGTAACGGCACTGTAAACACAACAGGCTCAGACTTTGGGGTCAGCAATAAATTCATCGATACCGGTGAAACACTCACCTTCAACTTCACAGACGCCAATACCAGTCTACAAGCCAATATGACGTCGCTAACTATCGGCACGACGCAGCTGGATGTATCTGAAACCCTAAGCTGGAAAGCATACGATGCCACTGGCGCACTGGTAGGCCAAGGAAGTGCAACAGGGGCTACTGCTGGCTCAAACTACGTTATCGACGCGTCTAAACTCAATGCGGGTAAATATACCTTCAGCAGCATTGAATTTGGTGCAGGCCCAGGCAGTAGCTACAGACTCATTCTGGAGTCTATAGCAGGCCACGCCGCCACCTATGACCAGCGAATCAAACTCGGAGTGACTGGTATTGACGGCGACAATGACAGCACCAGCACTCAGGCATTGAATATCACCTTCGATTCAGGCTTTACCACAGCCAACACAGTTAATGGCACTATCGGAGCGGATACGCTCAACACCACCAGCAATAGCACGGGCCAGCAAATAAACGCCGGTGCAGGTAATGATTATATAGAAGCAGGTAGTGGCAACGACTTTATCTACCTTGGTGCATCCGCTAACGGTAACCACAGCATTACCGGTCTCCCGGTTACCCAAGCGGATATTGCCGCCAGCAACCTGATGAACCTAGATGATTCGTCGCTTCTGCTTGGTGGCGTATTGAGCGCCTCTGCTCGTGAGAGCACTGCCAGCTCCAGCGGCAAGCCTGTAACAGCCTGGGCGGATGTGGCAAATGGCGGTGCTGGCAATGACCATATCTTTGGCGAGGCGGGTGCAGATCTGATATACGGCGGCACTGGCAACGATGTGCTTTATGGCGGTGCTGGCAACGATGGCCTGCGCGGTGGTAGCGGCAACGATATTCTTATCGGCGGCAGTGGTGATGATGTGCTGCGCGGCGACGCAGGGGCCGACAGCTTCGTCTGGCAAGCGAGTGATCTCGGCAATGACGTGATCAAGGACTTCAACAACAGCGAAGGCGACCGCATCGACCTGCGCGATCTGCTGCAGAACGAAGAAAGCACCAGCGACATCACCCAGTACCTGCGTGTGGACACGGCCACGTCGACCCTGCTGATCAGCAGCACCGGGGTGCTCAACGCCGACGGCAGCAATGCCGACACCAGCATCAAACTTGAGAACAACGGCACGCCCGTCAATCTGAACCCGGGTAACCTGAGTCCGTCCGATCTGGTCAACTCGCTGATCGCCGGGGCCGACCCGATGATCAAGACCGACCATATCTGATAGACAGAACCCCGCTACCATAAGGAAGCGGGGTTGTTTATCCAGGGTGGCCACTAAGGCAAGGAGCGGTCGATGCTGTATATAAAGCGTGATGCGTGGGGCAACCTGCAACAGGTTGAGGCCGCGCCCTTCGAAGGCATGGATGGCGAGTTGGCGGCGGACAGTCAGGAGGCCCAGGCCTGGTACGCCAACCAGACGGCCGAAAGCAGCCTGCTGCAACTCAAGCAGAGCGACCTGGATATGATCCGGGTACTGGAAGACTTGATCACGGTGCTGATCCGCAAGGGGGTGGTGCGTATCACCGACTTGCCGGAAGCGGCGCAGAGCAAGCTGGTCGGCCGCAGCAAGGCGCGGGATGCCTTGGGCGGGTTGCATCGGTTGATTAATGACGATGAGTCGGAGCTGATCTAACAGCCTCGACACACTGAATCACCCTGTAGGAGCCAGCTTGCTGGCTCCTACTCGTTTGGGCCCGGCCCTATGCCCAAGGTCCTGGTTCGCCGAACAGACGGCCCTGCACGCCTTCGATGCCCATGGCGCGCAGCACTTACCACTCCCCTTCGGTTTCCACTCGCTCGGCGATCAGCGGCAGGTCGATGCTGTTGGCCGCGCGCTGCATGGCTTCGATAAACAGGCGCTTGTCGTTCTCCTGGTCGATGGCGCGGATATAGCTGCCATCCACCTTGAGGTAAGCCAGGCCGAGTTTGGCCAGGTTGCCGATCATGCTGAAGCGCCCGCCAAAGTGCTGCAGGCCGAGGCTGAAGCCCAGGCCGCGCAACCGCTGGGTCAGGGCTTCCAGCTCGGCCTGTTCGGGCAACTGATCCTCATCCAGCTCCAGGCTCAGACGCGGGCCCAGGTGGCGGTATTGCTGCAGCAGCTCATACAGCCGGGCCAGGGCCTGGGGCTCGCGAACCGTATGGCCGGACAAGCTCAGAGCCACCGTGGCACTGTGGCCGGCCATCTGCTGCAGCACCTGTTCAAGCATGGCCAGATCGAGACGGCTCGACCAGCCAAAACGCTCCAGCCAGGGCAGGAAGCGCCCCGCCGCCAACAGCTTGCCTTGCTCATCGAGCACCCGCGCCAGCACCTTGTGGTGCAGCACCCGCTCCGGTTCGCCGGCGGCCACCACGGGCTGGAAGAACAATTGCAAGCGGCCCTGCTCCAGCGCCTGGTCAAGCAGGCGGTACCAGTTCTGTCGCTCATTCCCTTCTTGCGCCGACGCCCGCGCCGCGCTGAAGGCCCAGCTCGGCTGAGCCTGGCTCGCCGCCTGAGCCAGGGCGGCATCCAGGGCGCGATAGAGGTCTTGCGGCTCATCGCCCGGAGCAAAGGCGGTCAGGCCGATATGAGCCACCGGCAGGCAATCGCTGGCTCCGGTCTGCTGCAGGCTGAGCAAGGCGCGCTCGAGGTTTTCCGCCAACTGCTGGGCTTCGCCACGCTCCAGACCCGCCGCCAGAATGGCGAACTCGCCGCCGCGATTACGCGCCAGCACAAAGCGGCCCTGGCTTGACTGCTGCAACAGCTCGGCAACGGCCTTGAGCAACTGGTCGGTACGCTGGCCGCCGAGGCGCTGGTTGAGCCCGGCCAGGTCGTTCAGGCGCAACAGCAGGAGAAAACCGCTGCAGGCCTGCTCCTCGACGCTCAGGCGGGCGTGCAGTTGCAGGTCGAAATAGCGCCGGTTGGCCAGGCCAGTCAGGCTGTCCTGATAGGCCTCGGCGCGCAGCACTTCGCTGCGGGCGGCCTCTTCGGCGAACAGCGCCTTGAGCTTGCCGACCATCTGGTTCATGGCATTGACCACCCGGCGGAACTCCGGGGTTTTCGGCAATTCCGGCAGGCTGAGAAATTCGCGCCGGGCGATGGCGTTGGACTGCTCGACCATATAGTCCAGCGGGCGCAACTGGCGCTTGAGCAGCAGCACCCCGAGGGCGACACAGAACACACCGCTCAGGGCCAGCCAGAGCAGATTACCCAGGGCGCTTTGCCAGAGTTTGCCGACCGCGAACAGCGGATGGCTGATTACCTGCACCTGGGCGGCCTGTCGCCAGCCGTCGCTGACAATGGCATCGCCGCGGGCCGGGGCCAGATCGACCAGGCGGGCAAACCACTGCGGGGCCTCACCCGAGACCGGAGCCCCAACACGCTCGACCAGCAACTCGCCATTGGCCGGGTCGACCACGCGGATACTCTCGAAATAGCCACTGTCGAAGATCGAGCTGACCATCAGTTCGATCATCGCCAGATCATTGACATGCGGGCTCAGCGACAGGCCCAGGGCCGTGGCGGCATCCTGGGCGTGGGCACGCAGCTGGTTGACCTGTTGCTCGCGGGAACTCTCCACGCTGACCAGGAAGCTGCCGGTGAAATTCACCAGCATCAACACGCAGATGGCAATAAACAGCTGCTTGAACAGTGACATCAGTGACTCCCGCTAGGCACGCTCAAGGGAAACCCTCGGCGCGCATCTTTTTCAACAGATCCTGCCAGCGCGACAACTTCTTGCTGTCACCCACCTGCTTGCCGCCGCCGGCACCGGGTAACCACAGGCCCTCGGCATTGAAGGAATACACCGGCACCAGGTCGCTGCGCTGGCTGGCCGGCTCGATGGCATCGATCAGGTTATCCAGCACCAGCGGCATGGCCAGCGGATGGGCGTAATAGGTCAAAACCATATGGGCCTGATTCAGGCGCACCGCCTTGACGTAAGTGATGCGCAGCTTGTGGCTGGGCACTCCGAGCTGGCGCAGGCTGAAATACTTGGCAAGCGCATAGTCCTCACAGTCGCCGGCCCCACGCCACAGCGCCTCGACCGGCGTGGCCCAGTAGTCCTGCACTCGCCATATGGCGATATCGTCACGAAAGCGCAGACGCAGATTGAAGAAGCGATTGACCGCCTTGAGCTGCGCCAGCTCATCGGCTCCAGCCTGCTCCTGCAACAACCGCTGCCAGTCATTGATGCGGGCGCGGCCCTCGCCCAGCGGGCCATAAAGCTGTTCGGCCCGCGTGGTGATACGACCGAAATCCCAGTCGGCACGCAACATGCCCGCCGCCAGGACGAACAGCAGCGCAATGGCCAGAGCGGCTTTGCCCACGGAAACACGCAGAATTTCGATCCGGCCCGACTGCACGCCACGACTTCCACCACAAGATGGCGGCCATGGTGCGGGCCACGCTGGCAAAAGGCAATCACGGCTGGACAGCGGACGGCGGCCGGGGTGATGTTTATCGCCATCGCGGTGGCGCGCAGCCTGATGCTGATGAACGACCGCGAAGAAGAAATCTAGCGGGGCAGTTCAGGCCCTGGGCAGGCCCTGGATATGCAGCACACCGAACAACAGCACCTGGGCCCGTTCCAGCCAAGGCTGCGGACGCCCCTGTAAACGCTGACGAAACAGCAGAACCTCGCCGACATGGGCCAGCAACACCGCCGCCGCGGCCAGGTTGACCGGCCAGAACCAGGCCTCGCCCAGGGGTACGAACAGATTGGCCAGCGCCAGCAGCCAGAACATGGCCAGCGCGCCCTTGGCAAAACTCAGCAGATGCATGGGTAGACTCCTCGCGTGCAATGGGAGCAGCGAGGATGCCGCAGTCGAGCCGCCCTGCCCGCTGGACTTTGGTTGAGCCGTCTACCGGCAGCAGCCGCCCCTAGGCGGCGACCATGCGCAAGGAGCTATAGAGGGAAGATGGCGGCCTCAGCCGTAAGCCGCAGCCGCCTGTTTGCACCAGCCCTGCGGGCCACTAGTTGCGCTGCTGTTCCCAGCCACGCCGATTGTCGCCGCGTTGCTCGGTCCCCCGCTGACGGCCATCCTGACGGCGCGGCTGAGCATTTTCCTGGCGCTGCTGACGTGACCGCTCCTGCCGGCGCTCGCCGCGACCCTCCCAGCCGGCCTGGCGCTCTATGCCGCGGTATTTGTGCCCATTGGACTGATAATGGCGCGGCGCGGGGGCCGGCACATAGCGGCGCGGCGCATGCCGATCATCGTCATAACGGCGACCGTCATAGCGATGACCGTCATGGCGGCGCGCGTCATAGCGATAACTGTCGTGCCGATAGTGGCGTGGCACCACATACACCGATTGGCGCGGCACATGGTAATAGCTGGTCGAATAATGGCGGTCATAGCCGCGATGGCCATAGCCACTGCCGCCGTATACCGCACAACCGGTCAGGGTCAGCCCCAACAACGCGATAAACATGGATTTAAACAGCATGCTGGCCTCCGTACCGCCAGTGGATAAAAGGCCAGCAAATGCTGGCCTTCTGGAACCGCTGCAATCGAGCTCGCGAATCAGCAGCGACCTTTTTTCGCCTGCCCTGGCGGGCAATGGGGTGGACCGCCACCACCGTCGCCGATATCGATCCCGATGCCTGGAAGACGCAGGCTACAGCCCTGTACGCTGACGGCCAGGATGGCGACCAGCAGTAAGCTCAGATAAGTTTTCATCAGCAACGCCCCTGCATACGTAGACCCGGTGGACAGTGACCACCATTGCCACCGCCGTAACCCACATCCACCCGGACAGGTTCACCGATGCGCGCATGCACACCCGGCGCGCTGAGGGTACAGCCACCAAGCAACAGCACTAAAGCCATCAGAGTTAGAACACGCATTGCGATACTCCTCGAATTTTCCATAGGCATCAGGTGCCTGACGGCCCTGACTCCCATAAACGGAGCGGGCATAAGCTTCGACACCGCCGGATCACGCCTGTTCAATTGCCTGAACGATACGGTACCGACCCGCGTCCCACTCAACCCTCAGCATGCCCAGCCCCTACCCGCCAACCCGAGCGGCCAAACGCCATATCCGCACCTTATTGCGGCACCCCCAGCCGAGCACGCACCAGAACGGCGCAAACACCGCAACCATAAAGCACGGCTCCCCCACTCAAGCCCGATGCCAGAGCCCTGCAGAGCAACTGGCACGATGTTCGCTAAGTAACCAGCGTGCAGGAACAACCCTTATGCCGATGCATAACGGGATCGCGGCACCACAATTTGCAATAGCCGACTAGGGTTCCGGCTCGCTCGATGCATCACGCATCGCCGAGTGACTGGTCCGAGAGTTGGCGACCTCCTTCGAGGTTACACGGCGGGATAAAAGCCCGGGAGAACGCGCCCCAGCGATGGGGAAACCGCCGCGCACTCCTGCCCGCCCACTTTCGAACTGGAGGTTCCACCATGCGTAAGCCCCGTCTGTTCTCCGCTCTCGCCGCCGGCCTGGTCGCCGCCATCAGCCTCAATAGCCACGCCGCAGCGAAAAGCGACTTCAGCGTCTGCTGGACCATCTACGCCGGCTGGATGCCCTGGGAATACGGTGCCGCCTCCGGCATCGTCGACAAATGGGCGAAAAAGTACGACATCAGCATCGATGTGGTGCAGATCAACGATTACGTCGAGTCGATCAACCAGTACAGCGCCGGCCAGTTCGACGGCTGCAGCATGACCAATATGGACGCCCTGACCATCCCGGCCGCCGGCGGCATCGACTCCACCGCGCTGATCATCGGCGACTTCTCCAACGGCAACGACGGCATCGTGCTCAAGGGCGAGAAGAAGACCCTGGGCGACCTCAAGGGCCAACCGGTCAACCTGGTCGAGCTGTCCGTTTCCCACTACCTGCTGGCCCGCGGCCTGGAAAAAGCCGGCCTGAGCGAAAGAGACCTGAAAGTGGTCAACACCTCCGACGCCGACCTGGTGGCCGCCTTCGCCACCGACGAGGTGACCGCCGTCACCACCTGGAACCCGCTGCTGGCCGAGATCGAAGCCACCCCAGGCGTGACCAAGGTGTTCGACTCCAGCCAGATCCCCGGCGAGATCATCGACCTGATGGTGGTCAACAGCGACACCCTCAAGGACAACCCGGCCTTCGGCAAGGCGCTGACCGGTGCCTGGTACGAAATCATGGCCACCATGAGCGCCGACACCCCGGCCGGCCTTGCCGCCCGCGAGCATATGGCCAAGGCCTCCGGCACCGACCTGGCCGGTTACGAAGCGCAGTTGGCGGTCACCAAGATGTTCTATTCGGCCAAGGACGCCGTGGCCTTTGCCACCAGCCCGAAACTGCCAGCCACCATGACCAAGGTCGCCGAGTTCTCCTTCGGCCACGGCCTGCTCGGCGAGGGCGCACAAAGCAGCGACGCCATCGGCATGAGCTTCGCCAAGGACGTGATCACCGGCGACAGCGGCAACCTCAAGCTGCGCTTCGACCCCAGCTATATGCAGATGGCGGCCGACGGCACGCTCTGAGGCTCGTAGGGTTCGCCGTGCGCACCACCCACTCCCACGAGTACCGATGGTGCGCACAGCGCACCCTACGCAGAGATACCCTATGCGCCTGATCAACCGTCACCCGGATCGCAGCGGTCGCCTGCTGCTGATCCTGCTGCCCTTCGCCCTGCTGCTGTTCGCCTACTTTGTCGGCTCGGCGCAGCGTCTGGCGGACAATCCCAACGACAAGCTGCTGCCCAGCGCCAGCCAGATGGGTACGGCCATCGAGCGCCTGGCCTTTACCGAGGACAAGCGCAGCGGCAACTACCTGTTCTGGCAGGACAGCGCCGCCAGCCTCAAGCGTCTGGCCATGGGCATCGGCATCGCCGCCCTGGTCGGCCTGTGTCTGGGCATCGCCGCCGGGACCCTGCCGTTGTTCAGCGCACCGCTGTCGCCACTGCTCACGGTGCTGTCGATGGTGCCGCCGCTGGCGATACTGCCGATCCTGTTTATCGTCTTTGGCCTGGGCGAGCTGTCCAAGGTGATGCTGATAGTCATCGGCATCACCCCGGTCCTGGCCCGCGACCTGGAACAGCGCGCCCGGGAAATTCCGCCGGAGCTGCTGATCAAGGCACAAACCCTGGGGGCCAGTACCTGGACCCTGATTCTGCGGGTGGTGCTGCCGCAGATCCTGCCGCGTTTGTTGATCGCCCTGCGCCTGGTGCTCGGTTCGGCCTGGCTGTTTCTGATCGCCGCCGAAGCCATCGCCAGTACCGATGGCCTGGGCTACCGGATCTTTCTGGTGCGCCGCTATATGGCCATGGACGTGATCCTGCCCTACGTGGCCTGGATCACCCTGCTCGCCTGGCTGATGGACCTGGGTCTGCGTCAGCTCACCCGCCTGTGTTTTCCCTGGTATGAGGGAGCCAAGGCATGAGCTTTATTCAGGTCAAAAATCTATGGTCACCCCCACTTTTGCAATACTGATCAGCGATGAGCGTTAGGCTTGCCTAAATCTATCCGGCGTCTTGGTGGAGCAAGCTCCGCGCCTCGATGAGAGTCGCGCCTGAGGATCCTG
>JBFJZW010000153.1:0-10607 GCA_041621875.1 Pseudomonas sp.
CACCCCCCCCGCGACTCATTTCAGCCTTCCGCACGAATCTGCGCGATCCGCGCATCCTTCTCTTCCCACAAGCGCGTGACCCAGTTCTGCACGCACTGGCGAAACGCCGCGTCGTTCTGATAATCGCCCTGCCACAGCGCCGGGTCGAGTTCGCGAGTCCGGATATCCACTATGACCTTGTCCACCTGGCCGCTGATCAGCTGCCAGAAGCCCGGGATGCGGCCGTGCGGGTAAACCAGGGTGACATCCAGCACCTTGTCCAGTTCTTCGCCCAGGGTGGCGAGGACAAAGGCCACGCCGCCGGCCTTGGGCTTGAGCAGGTGGCGGTAGGGCGAGCCCTGGGCGGCGTGCTTGGCCGGAGTGAAGCGGGTGCCTTCCAGGTAGTTGACCACGGTCACCGGCAGGTCCTTGAACTTGGCGCAGGCGCGCTTGGTGATTTCCAGGTCCTGGCCCTTGAGTTCGGGGTGCCTGGCCAGAAAGGCCTTGGAGTAGCGGCGCATAAAGGGGTAATCCAGGGCCCAGAACGCCAGGCCGAGCAGGGGCACCCAGAGCAGTTGCTGCTTGAGGAAGAACTTGAAATAGGGCGTCTTGCGGTTGAACGCCTGGATCAGCGCGGGAATGTCCACCCAGCTCTGGTGGTTGCTGATCACCAGATAAGAGGTGCTCTGGCGCAGCTCGGCGTTGCCGCGGATATCCCAGCGGGTCGGCAGCAGCGTGGCGAAGATCAGCTTGTTCAGCTCGGCCCAGCTCTCCGCCACCCACATCACCCCGCGCGAGCTGGCGGTCTTCAGCGCCTTGCCGGGCAGCACGAATTTGCCCAGGGCGATCAGCAGCAAGGGGCCGATCAGCAGCAGGGTGTTGAGCAGCAACAGCAGGGTCACGCTGGCGGCGGTCAGCAGGCGGCGCATGGCAAGTCCTTGTGGGGCGCGAAAGCCTCGATCATAAGCAGTGCCGGCGGCGCTTCCAAGCCGCCCCTCTGCAACTGATGTCTTATTGCCATTAGTCGCTCCGCTTCATGACAATGCCGAGGCTTTGATCGTCTACGCTGTCTTGGCGCGTTGGTTTTTCCTTACTGGAGGGCGATCCATGTTGAAGTGCATCGCTGTGGCCGACCTCTGCGTTGGTATGTATATCCATGAGTTCTGTGGCGCATGGATGGATCATCCCTTCTGGAAATCCAGGTTTCTCCTCAAGTCGGAAAAAGACCTGCAGCGGATCCGCGCCAGCAGCATTGGCGAGCTGTGGATCGATGTCAGCAAGGGGCTCGACGTCGCCGAGGGTACCCCCAGTGTCAGCCCCGAAGATGTCGCGGCTGCAGCCGAAGCCAGTCTGCTGGCGGCGGTGCAGAGCCGGCCCGTTAGCCGGGGCGTGGCGATGGAGGAAGAGCTGCAGCGCGCGGTCAAGCTGTGCGCCAATGCCAAGGCGGCGGTGATCAGCATGTTTGCAGATGCACGGATGGGCCAGGCGCTGCAGTTCGAGCAGGCGGGTGAGCTGGTCGAGGAAATCTCCGATTCGGTGCTGCGCCATCCCAATGCCTTGATCAGCCTGGCGCGGCTGAAAAATGCCGATGAGTACACCTACATGCATTCGGTGGCCGTCTGCGCGCTGATGATTGCCCTGGCGCGCCAACTGGGTCTGAACGAAGCCCAGGTGCGCGAGGCAGGGCTGGCCGGTTTGCTGCATGACATCGGCAAGATGGCCATACCCGATGCCGTGCTGAACAAGCCGGGCAAGCTGACCGACAGCGAGTTCGCCACAGTGCGTGATCACCCCGTGGTGGGCTCGCACATGCTGCTGGAGAGCGAACAGCTCAGTGCGCTGGTGCTGGATGTCTGTCTGCATCACCACGAGAAGATGGATGGCAGCGGTTACCCGCATCGCCTGGCCGGCGAGCAGATCAGCCTGTATGCGCGGATGGGGGCGGTGTGCGACGTGTATGACGCGATCACCTCCAACCGGCCCTACAAGGCCGGCTGGGACCCGGCCGAATCGATCCGCAAGATGGCCGAGTGGAAAGGCCACTTCGATCCCGAGGTGTTCCAGGCCTTTGTCAAAACCGTGGGCATTTACCCGGTGGGTTCGCTGGTGCGTCTGGAAAGCGGGCGCATTGGTGTGGTCATGGAGCAGCAGGCCAGGTCCCTGCTCGCACCCAAGGTCAAGGTGTTTTTCTCGGCCAAGTCGAAGACCCCGATTGCCCAGGAAACCCTCGATCTGGCCAGGCTGGTCGGACGCGACAGGATCGTTGCGCGCGAATCCGCCGCCGATTGGGGCTTTCAGCATCTCAACGAACTCTGGAGTGGGTTCTAGGCGTGGGCGCGCTAAGGCCAGCGCCAATGGCCCGGGCGTAACTCCGCCGCCCCGTGACTTGTTGGGCTGCGCGCCGCTCAGTCGGGTTCCGCCGCCGAACGCAGGGGTAACTATGCCCAAGGCAACTGCCTGTTAGTTGACGTTTGACGCGGGCGCGTTTCTTGCTTGATCAGCTGCTTTAGCGCATCCACCTAGAAGGTGCGTTACACAGGCTGAGGTAGTTATGACTGGAGTACTCAAACCGGGGGTGCGGCTGCTGGAGCGGTTCAGCTTCGCCCGCAAGTTTCAGCTGGTGTTCGTTCTATTTGCCCTGCCACTCGGCTTTTCGCTATGGGTGATCAGCAGCAGTTATCTGGAGCGCTTGCGCGCCATCGATCACGAGCGGCAGGGCATGCAGGCGCTGCAGGCCATGGCGGACGTGCAGCAGGCACTGATCGAACAGCGCACCTTGCTGGCACGCTGGAAGGGTACCGATAGCCAGGCCGAGGCGCTGATGCAGCAGCGCGCCGGCAATCTCGATCAGGCGTTGCAGGCGCTGGCTGCGCCGCTGCAGGACGAGCTGGTCAGCGAGCAGGCCAGGCAGCATTTTCAGGGGCTGGAAGCCGGGCGGGGCGCATTGAGTGTCGACGCCCTGGGCAAACTGGCCCTGCCCGATGCCCTGGAACGTTACCAAAAGACCCTGTTGGGACTGCTGGCGTTGCGCGAGCAGGTGGCCACCGACAGCGGCCTGATACTCGATCCGCAACTCGATACCTACCTGATGATGGAGCAGCTGACCTATACCTTGCCGCGGCTGCTCGAACAGTTGGGCAGCTTTGCCAGCCAGGGCCATGGCGCGGTGGTGTCGCAGCACTTCACCCTGCAGAGCCGGGTGCTGATTCGCGACCTGCGGCGCAATCTCGACGAGTCGCGCAGCCAGCTGCTCAAGGCCCAGGCCACTCTGAACCTGGAAGCCCCCGAGGCCATGCGCCAGTTGCAGCAGCCCTACAGCGAGGCCCTGCAAGGTTATGAAAGCTTTCTTGCCGGGATCGACCGCGACATGTTCGAGGCCAGCCCCATGGCCCTGACCCCGGAGCAGTTCGTGCAACGCATCGAGTTGCTGCAGGGCCAGCTCAACGCCCTGCAACAGGCGCTGTATCGGCAGTTTGACGCGAGCCTGGGGCAATACCGCAGCACGGCGCTGACTTTGATGGCCGAGGCGATCGGCGTATTCAGCCTGCTGACCCTGCTGGCGCTCTATGTGCTGTTCTGTCTCAATGCCTCGATCCGCCGCAGCACCGCCGGCATCATCCTGGCCGCCGAAGGCCTGCGTGACGGCGACTTGCGGGTGCGCATGCAGGTGCACGGCGCGGATGACCTGGCCAGTATCGCCCAGGCCCTGAACGCCGCTGTCAGCCAGTTGCGCGACTCCATGCAGGGGGTCAACCAGCAGAGCCAGCAGCTCGGCGATACGGTTGGCATGCTCAATGGTGAGGCGCAGAACGCCCTGCAGTCGGTCGAGCAGCAGCAGGCGCAGATGAGTCAGATCGCCGCCGCCGCCACGCAAATGGCGGCCACCGCGCAAAGCGTCGCGCAAAGCTGCGAGCAGGCCGCGGTGGAAGCCGGGCAAACCCGCGAAATCGCCAATCAGAGCAACCAGCGTAGCGCCCGCACCAGTGAAAGCATGCGTCAGCTCAGCCGTCGCCTGGGCGACAGCGCGGCCACTCTGCAGCAACTGCGCGAGCAGACCGAACAGATCACCCGGGTGGTGGATGTGATCAAGGGCATCGCCGAGCAGACCAACCTGCTGGCACTCAACGCCGCCATCGAGGCGGCCCGTGCCGGCGAGCAGGGCCGTGGCTTTGCCGTGGTCGCTGACGAGGTGCGTTCGCTGTCCCAGCGTACGCAGAACTCCACGGCGGAAATCGCCGAGACGGTAGCCAACCTGCACCGGGTGGTCGGCCAGTCCGTGACCCTGATGGAGGAGGCGGTACAGCAGGCCGAGGGCGATGTCGGTAGCGTGCTGGCCATGGGCGAAGACCTGGGGGCCATCGTCGAATCGGTGCAGCTGGTCAGCGACCGCCTGGCGCAGATCGCCACCGCCGCCGAACAGCAGGCGGCCACCGCCGATGAAGTCAGCGGCAATATCCAGCAGGTCGACCAGGCCGCCAGCGCCCTGCTCGACGGAGCCCAGGCGGTCAGCGCCGCCGCCGAGCAGTTGCGCCTGGGGAGCCAGGCGCTGGAGCAGAATACCGCGCGCTTTAAGCTGGATTAGCCGTCCCGTGGCTATCTGTAGGGTGGGTTAGGCGCATGTCTGGATTCTGCAAGATTGCGCGGATATGGGTGCGCCGTAACCCACCGGGCGGTCGGCAGGGCTAGCGGGGTGGTGGGTTACGCGGCGCTCTGTCTGCGTGGATGTTCTCGGGTTCAATGCTTTGCGCCGCTAACCCACCCTACGGATCTGCGCCCAGCCTTGACGCTGGCCGCGGCCTGCCGCAGGCTCCTCGCCGAGTTGCCCACGAGCAGGACGCCCATGCCGCATATTCTGATTGTCGAAGACGAAGCCGCCATCGCCGACACCCTGATCTTCGCCCTGCACGGCGAGGGCTTTACCAGCACCTGGCTGACCCTCGGGCAGGAGGCCCTGGCCCTGCAGGCGCGCAGCCCGGCCGATCTGCTGATTCTCGACGTCGGCCTGCCGGATATCAGTGGCTTCGAGGTGTGCAAGCGCTTGCGGCGCGTCTCCGAGGTGCCGGTGATCTTCCTCACCGCCCGCAGCGAGGAAATCGACCGGGTGGTGGGCCTGGAAATCGGTGCCGACGATTATGTGGTCAAACCCTTTAGCCCGCGGGAGGTGGCGGCGCGGGTCAAGGCCATCCTCAAGCGCATGGCCCCGCGTGAGCCGCTGGTCGCAAGCCCGGCCAGTGGCCCGTTCCGGCTCGATAGCGAACGGGTGCAGATCCACTACCACGACCAGTTGCTGAGCCTGACCCGGCATGAATTCCGTCTGCTGCAACAGCTGCTGGCCCAGCCCGAACGGGTGTTTTCCCGCGAGCAGTTGCTCGACGGTCTGGGCGTGGCCGCCGATGTCGGCTACGAGCGCACCATCGACAGCCATATCAAGAGCCTGCGCGCCAAGCTGCGCCAGGTGGCGGCCGCCGCCGAGCCGATCCAGACCCATCGCGGCCTGGGTTACAGCTACTCGCCGAGGCACGCCTGATGCCCTTGGGGATCCGCATCTTTCTGGTGTATTTCCTGTTTGTCGGTCTGGCCGGCTGGTTCGTGCTGAGCACGGTGATGGACGAAATCCGCCCCGGCGTGCGCCAGAGCACCGAGGAAACCCTGGTCGACACCGCCAACCTGCTGGCGGAGATTCTCCGTGATGAGGTCAAGGCCGGTCGCCTGCAACAGAGCCGCCTGCCCGAGCTGCTCAAGGCCTACGGCCAGCGCCAGCCGCGAGCGCAGATCTGGGGCCTGGAGAAAAACCGGGTCAACCACCGTATCTACGTCACCGACGCCCAGGGCATCGTCCTGCTCGATTCCACGGGGGCGGCGGTGGGCCAGGACTACTCGCGCTGGAACGACGTGTACCTGACCCTGCGCGGCGAGTACGGCGCGCGCTCGACCAAGGAGGACCCGAAGGATGAGAACTCCTCGGTGATGTACGTGGCCGCGCCGATCATGGACGGCGCGCGGATTATCGGCGTGGTCTCGGTGGCCAAGCCCAACAGCAGCCTGCAGCCCTATATCGAACGTTCCGAGCAGCGCCTGGCCTGGCTCGGCGGCGGCCTGATCGTGCTCGGCCTGCTGATCGGCGCGCTGCTGTCCTGGTGGCTCAGCGTCGCCCTGCGCAAGCTGACCCGCTATGCCCAGGCGGTCAGCGCAGGGGAGCGCGCCGAACTGCCGAGTCTGCGCGGCGGCGAGCTGGGGCAACTGGCCGAGGCGGTCGAACGCATGCGCACCGAGCTGGAAGGCAAGGCCTACGTCGAGCGCTATGTGCACACCCTGACCCACGAGCTGAAAAGCCCCCTGGCGGCGATTCGCGGCGCGGCGGAACTGCTCGACGGCGAGATGCCCGGCGCACAACGTCAGCGCTTCGTGGCCAATATCGAGCAGGAAAGTGCGCGCCTGCAGCAGCTGATCGAGCGTCTGCTGCACCTGGCTCAGGTCGAGCAGCGCCAGGGTCTGGAAGAGCAGGTGGCGGTGCCGCTGCAGGCGCTGGTCGATTCCCTGCTGCAGGCGCAGATGGCGCGTATCGAAGCGGCGGGCCTGCAGATTGAAAACTGCATTGGTGCGGAACTGAACGCGCGCGGCGAGGCCTTTCTGCTGCGCCAGGCCCTGGCCAACCTGCTGGATAACGCTCTGGATTTCACCCCGCCCGGCGGGCTGATCCGCTTTAGTGGCGAGTCCCGGAACGGACAGATCGAACTGCTGCTGTTCAACCAGGCCGAGCCGATTCCCGACTACGCCCTGGCGCGCCTGTGCGAGCGTTTCTACTCCCTGCCACGCCCCGGCAGCGGGCGCAAAAGCACCGGCCTGGGCTTGAACTTCGTCGCGGAAGTGATGCAGCTGCACGGCGGTGCATTGCAGATCGCCAATACTGCCGGCGGTGTGCAGGTGCGCCTGCTGCTGCCCCAGGCCTGAAGCCGGGCGGTGGCCCTGGGCGCTGTTTTCTGTTGTGCCGAAAACGGGTGTAGATAGTCCACTGCGGAATCAGTGGCCGCCGTGGGCGACGATATGCGCCGTATTTCCTCGCGCTGCATGCAAGCGCTTTTGCCGTCGGCGAAATGGAAGGCGAGACGACAGGGACCTGCCCCGATTTGGCGGTGCCATGCCTGACTATGCTTAATGGGGCAGGGATGCTTTATAGGTCAAGGCGGCCTGGAGGCATGGCGATTTCCTGACCCGGGTGCGGGCGGGCGTCGCCAGTGCACCTGGCCTGTTTATCAGTCTGGCGGTTTTTTCGTACGCCCGGCCCTCAACCGGATAGATGCCGAATGAGAGTGCGCCGTCCGCTCAAGGTGCTTTTCTACTGCAATGTGCTGATTGTCGGCCTGTTGCTGGGTTACAAGGCCTATCTGAATCTGATGCTGTCGGACTTCGTGGCGGAGCACACTACTCAGGTCGAGGCGATTCAGGCGCGGCTGGAGGGGCGGGATAGTTTCAGCTTTGCGGTGGTGGGCAATATCAATAACTCCATCGGCATTTTCGAGCGGCGGATCATTCCTCTGCTGAATGCCTCCGGGGTCGACTTTATGGTTTCCGCGGGCAATGCGGTCAGTGGCGGCGGTGAGGACAAGTTCCGGGCGCTGTACGGTAGCCTGGGCCACTTGCAAATACCCTACCTGCTGACCTTTGCCGCCCATGAGTACGAAGAGTTCGGCAGCTACCGTTTCTACGAACATTTCGGCCCGCACTTCTTCAGTTTCCGTGTCGGCGCGCACCGTTTTATCTTTATCGACAGCACCGGCAAGACGCCCTGGCGCTGGCAGATCCTCTGGCTCAAGGAGCTGTTGGGGCAGGGCGATGCGCAGCAGGTGTTTCTCTTCACCGGCAAACCGCTGCTGCCTGGCGAGCCGCTTGCCCGCTCTGCCGAGGCGCAGGGTTATCTGCAGCCGGCGGCGTTTCGCGATGCGCTGCTGGGGCTGATCGATCGGCATGCGGTCGCGGCAGTGTTTGCCGCCGAGGTGCCGCTGTTTTCCGAGCAGCGCCGCGGCCGCACCCGCTTTATCACCACCGGCGGGGCGGGTGGCCTGTTGCTGAATGAGCCCGCCAGCTTTCCCCATTATGTACAGGTGTCCGTTACCGCCCAGGGTATCGAGACCCGCCTGCAGCGTCTTGAGGTGGGCCAGCATCCGCTGTTGAAACGGATCGAGAACCTCTGGCTGTTTATCTATTCGCTGTTCTATGTGAGCTACCTGAACTTCATTCTGCTGGTCAGCGGCCTGACCATCGCCGCGATCAAGCTCTATGCCCTGGCTTTCGCCGAACGCGACTATTACCCGAACTTCGACCTGGACCCTTCGCCCTGGGTCGACAGGCCGCTGCGGGTGGCCATGTTCAGCAACAACTATCTGCCGTTTATCGGCGGCGTGCCGGTTTCGATCGAGCGCTTGCGGCGCGGACTAGAAGCCCTGGGCAACGCCGTGCTGCTGGTCGTGCCGGGTTATCGCGAGCAGCCGCGCGAGGAGGCGTGTGTACTCAGGGTGCCGTCGCTGCTGGCCCTGGGCGAGAGGCGCGAATTTCGCCTGGCCAATATTTTCCTGGGCCGCATCGGCCAGGCCGTCAGGGCCTTCCGCCCCGACCTGATACACCTGCACCATCCGTTCTGGCTCGGTTCACTGGGCCTGTTGCTGGCCCATCGTCTGCGCGTGCCTGCGGTTTTTACCTACCACACCCGGCTGGAGCACTATGCCCACTTCGTGCCGCTGCCGGGCATGCTGTTTCGCAACCTGATCTCCCATGCGCTGATCAAGCGTTTCGCCAACAAGTGCGATGCGGTGATCGTGCCGACTTACTCGGCCGAAGAGTATCTGCGCATGATCGGTGTGAAACAGCCGATCTTCGTTCAGCCCACGGGCATCGATTTCCAGCGCTTCCAGGCGGTGACGACGGCGCAGGTCGAGCAGCTCAGGCGAGCACTGGGCATTGGCGAGGAGCAGGTTCTGCTCAGCGTTTCCCGCCTGTCCAATGAAAAGAACATCGACTTTATGATCGATGCGCTCGCCAGCCTGCGCGAGCAGACTACGCGGCCCTGGGTCCTGCTGATGATCGGCGACGGGTCGCAGCGCGAGCGGCTGCAGGCGCGTATCGACGCGCTGCACCTGGGTCGCCACGTCCGCCTGCTCGGCGCGGTAGCGCCCGAACAGATGGCCCTGTATTACCGCCTGGGCGAGCTGTTTATCTTCGCCTCCAAGTCGGAGACCCAGGGCATGGTGATCCTCGAGGCCATGGCCGCGGGGCTGCCGGTGGTGGCGGTGCGCTCGAGTGGTATCGATGATGTGATCAGGCAGGGCTATAACGGTTTCAAGACTGCGGAGAAGCTGGCCCCATGGTGCGCGCGGGTGATCCAGTTGCTGGATGACGAGCGGCTGCGTGGCGAGATGTCCGAGCACGCTCTGCAGGTAGCGGCGGAGCATTCCATCGACAAGTTTGCCGAGGGCGTCAAGGGGGTTTACGGCACGGTCATGGCCGCCTCGCGGGAGTCGGGCGATCGCTGGCGCTGATGGATGGCTGCATTGCTCGGCGCAGGACTACAGCCGGCCTTCGCGACGCAGGCGGCGCAGCACCCAGTGGCGGTAACTCCAGGACAGCATGGGCTTGAGGCCGGGCAGGCCGAGCAGCCAGGCCAGCGGACGCAGGAGTGGGATGCGCGCCATCAGCAGGATATAGGCGTCCAGCTCGCGGTGGATGCGGCCCTGGGCGTCTTCGACATGCAGTTCGGTCAGCGCCAGGTAGGGATCGATACCGGCGGCACGCAGCTGTTCTTCCCTGCCGCTGATATCCAGCCATTCCACGCTGTCGTCGCCCCGGGCGCGGAGCTTTTCGTAACGCCGACGGTCGGCCACACAGCGCGGGCAGGCACCGTCGTAGTAGACCTTGAGTCGGGCCATGGGACTGGCCTGGTGGTGGGTTTATCAGCAGTTTAGAACAGCGGCGCGTGCCCCTCGTCAGGACGAGGAGGGGCGCGGCGGTTTAGATCAGGTCGGCCCACAGGTCGTATTCGTCGGCATCGACGATGCGTACCCGCACCTTGTCGCCCGGCTTGACCGCGGTGCTGGCGATAAACACGCTGCCGTCGATTTCCGGGGCGTCGGCGTAGCAGCGGGCGACTGCGCCCTGGTCGTCGACTTCATCGATCAGTACGTCCATTTCCTTGCCGACTTTCAGCTGCAGGCGGGCGGTACTGATGGCCTGCTGGTGTGCCATAAAGCGGTCCCAACGGTCCTGCTTGACGTCGTCCGGCACCACGTCCAGATCCAGGTCGTTGGCCGGTGCGCCTTCCACCGGGCTGTACTGGAAGCAGCCGACGCGGTCGAGCTGGGCTTCGCTCAGCCAGTCGAGCAGGTACTGGAAGTCTTCCTCGGTCTCGCCGGGGAAACCGACGATAAAGGTCGAGCGGATGGTCAGTTCCGGACAGATCTCGCGCCAGTTCTTGATCCGCGCCAGGGTCTTGTCTTCGAAGGCCGGGCGCTTCATGGCCTTGAGCACTTTCGGGCTGGCGTGCTGGAAGGGGATATCCAGGTACGGCAGGATCTTACCGGCGGCCATCAGCGGGATCAGCTCGTCGACGTGCGGGTAGGGGTAGACGTAGTGCAGGC
>JBFJZW010000154.1:0-10518 GCA_041621875.1 Pseudomonas sp.
GCATGACCCCGCCCAGCGAAGTCGAGCAAGGCGTGCTCGACGGCCGCCTGCATATCGGCGTGGTCCCCCAGGCCAGCACGCTGTCCGGGCTGGAATACCAGACGCTGTACGACGAGCGCTCGCTGCTCTACTGCGCGGTCGGCCACCCGCTGTTCTATGTCGATGACCAGCTGCTGGAGGACGAGCGGCTGAACAGCCAGGAAGCCATCGCCCCGACCTTCCGTCTGCCGCCCGAAGTGCAGAGCCACTACCAGGCGCTCAATTGCACCGCCAGCGCCTCGGACCGTGAAGGCATGGCCTTTCTGATTCTCACCGGGCGCTATATCGGCTACCTGCCCGACCACTACGCCCAGGCCTGGGTGCAGCAGGGCCGCCTGCGTGTGCTGAAACCGACCAGCCGCTTCTACGACATCAGCCTGGCCTCGGTCACCCGCAAGGGCCGTCGCCCGCATCTGGTGCTGGAAAGCTTTCTCGAGGCCCTGGCCGCCAGCGCCTGAACGCCTGACGAGCGGCCCTGCGGCGCGAACCACGGCCGGCTAGGCGAGGCCAAAGTCGGCGGGCAGCAGGGCCTCGATAAAACGCGAGCCCCAACTGCCGATGGGGTTGGCCAGTATTACTTCGTACAACGCCTGATGGCGCGCACGACGCTCCGCCAGGGGCATCTGCAAAGCGCGCACGAGTGCCTCGGCCAGGGCATCGCGGTCGTACGGGTTGACGATCAGGGCCGCCTCCAACTCGGCGGCGGCACCGGCGAACTGCGAGAGAATCAACACCCCCGGGTCGGCCGGGTCCTGCGCGGCGACGTACTCCTTGGCCACCAGGTTCATGCCGTCGCGCAGCGGCGTGACCAGGCCGATACGCGCCAGACGCATGATGGTGGCGACGTCCTCGCGGCTGTGGTTGCGATTGACGTAGCGCAGCGGCACCCAGGAGGCCGTACCGAAACGCCCGTTGATATGCCCGACCTTGGCGCTGACCGCCGCATCGATCTCGATGTACTCGGGAATATCGCTGCGGCTGCTGGGCGCGATCTGCAGGTAGCTGACCCGGCCATGCCACTCGGGATGCAGTTCGAGGCAGCGCTCGTAGCCTTCCAGGCGGTTGCAGATGCCCTTGGAATAGTCGAGGCGGTCCACCCCCACCAGCAGCGCGCGGCCGGCCAGACTGGCGCTGAGCGCCTCAGCCAGCACGCCGTCCGCGGCCTGCTCCGCCAGGTCACGAAAGCCCTCGGCGTCGATCCCCACCGGAAAGGCCCCGAGGCGAAAGTGCTGGCTGCCCAAGTGGTAGTACTCGCCGTCGCTGCTGTTCGCGCCCAGCACCTGGGTCAGGTAGCGACCCAGGTTGCTCACGTCGCTGGCGGTCTGCAGGCCGATCAGGTTGTACTCGCAGAGCGCGCCCAGCACCTCGCGATGGTGCGGCAGCGTCGACAAGATCTCCGGCGGCGGCAGGGGGATATGCAGGAAGAAGCCGATGCGATTGCCGTGGCCGCGCGCGCGCAATGCAAGGGCCAGAGGGATCAGGTGGTAGTCGTGCACCCAGAGAATGTCGTCCTCGGCGATCAGCGGGCTAAGCCGCTCGGCGAAGAACTCGTTGACCCGCAGATAGCCCTTGAGATCGCTCTCCTTGAACTCGGAGAGGTCGACCCGGTAGTGCAGGATCGGCCACAGCACCCGGTTGGCGAAACCGTTGTAATACTCCTGAAAATCCTGCGGACGCACATCGGTGAGCACGTAGCACAACTGTCCGTCGTCGAGCGTCGCCGGTGCCGCGGGGGCTTCGGCCACCCGGCCGCTCCAGCCGAACCAGAGCCCGGCCCGCCCCTGCAGGCTGGCGTGTACCGCTACCGCGAGGCCGCCGGGCGTCGGGTGCCCCTGCTCATCGGGTATCGCTACCCGGTTGGAAATCACCACGAGCCGCGACATAAGCCCTCCTCCCAGCTGATCGACAGGCGCATTGCCGTGTTGACCAATCCGGCCATCGAATAGGTCTGTGGAATATTGCCCCACAGCTCGCCGGTAAAGGGATGCAGGTCCTCAGCCAACAGGCCGTAGGTATTGCGTGCGACGACCAACTCGGCATAAAGCTCGCGGGCCTCGTCGCGACGACCGATCGCGGCCAGGGCATCCAGGTACCAGAACTTCACCACCAGAAAAGCGGTTTCCGGTACGCCAAAGTCGTCGGCCCGGGCATAGCGCAGCAGATGGCCGTTGACACTGAGTTCACGCCCCACGCACTCGACCGTGGCGATAAACCGCGGGTCTTGGGCATCGATCAGCCCCAGCTCGCTCATCAGCAGCACGCTGGCGTCCAGGTCATCGCTACCGAAGGAGCCGGTAAAGGACTGCCGGCGTTCGCTCCAGGCGTCGCACAGGATGCGCTGGCGCAGGCGCTGCGCCTCTGCCCGCCAGGTGGCGGTCGCCGACCTCAGGCCGAGACGCGCGGCGATGCGCCCGACACGGTCGCAGGCGGCCCAGCACAGCAGCGCCGAATGGGTGTGCACGCGCCGCCGGCCGCGGTATTCCCAGATCCCCGCGTCGGCCTCGAAGGCCAGGCAGGCGGCCCGCGTGGCCAGCGGCTCGAGGAGCCGCAACATGCCTTCGTCACCCGGGTTGGGCAGGCGCTGGTCGACGAAGCTCTGCACCACGGCCAGCACCACCGAACCGAACACATCGTGCTGGTTCTGCTCCGCGGCCTGGTTGCCGACCCGCACCGGGCCATGCCCGAGAAAGCCGGCCAGGTTGGGCTCGACGCGCTCGTGCAGATCCAGATCGGGGACTATGCCGTACAACGGCCTGAGGTCGGTGCCGGCCGCCGCCACCGTGGTGATGAAATCGACGTAGCGCTCCATGGTCTTGGTCGCACCCAGGCGGTTGAGCGCCTGGATCACGAAATAGGCATCGCGCAGCCAGCAGTAGCGGTAGTCCCAGTTGCGCTGCGAGGCCGGGGCCTCGGGGATGGAGGTGGTCATGGCCGCAACGATCGCGCCGGTCTCCTCGAAACTGCACAACTTCAGGGTGATCGCCGCACGGATCACCACCTCCTGCCACTCGAAGGGAATGGCCAGCGCGCGCACCCACTCGTGCCAGCAGGCGCAGGTGCGCTTGAGGAAGCCCTTGACCACCTCTTCCGGGGCGTCGTCGAGCGGCTCGTCGACGCCCATCACCATGCTGATCGGATGGGTGAGAGCAAACGGCGTTTCGCGCAGGATGTAGGACAGCGGTGCATCGGTGGTCAGGCGAATGGTGTCGGCACCGCCCAGGTAGCGGATGTGGCTGGAGCCGGCAACGGCGTGGCAAGGCTTGCCATAGCCATGGGTGGGGCGGATGCGCAGGGTCACCCGGGGCAGGCCGTGCACCGGTTCGATCAGGCGACACAGTTGCGCCGGGCGGAAGTTGCGACCGTACTGCTGGAAACGCGGGGCGAAGTCGGTGATGCGCACGGCATTGCCCTGGGCATCCTCCAGGGTGGTGCTGATGATCGCGCTGTTGCGCAAATAGTGCGAGCGGCTGGCGCTCTGGCCAGCCAGCAGGCAGTCGGCAAAGCCTTTCTCCTCATCGCCGGCGAGCAGGCGCGAGAACACCGGGTCGCCGTCGAAGTGCGGGTAGCACCACCACACCAGCCGCCCCGTGGTATTGACCAGTGCGGCGACCCGGCAATTACCAATCAGGCCGAGTTCGAGCGCGCCCTGGTGGCGAATCATTCGCCCAGCCTCGCCGCCGCACCAATCAGTGCGGCCCGCACCTCCGCCGGATCGGCGAAGGCGGCCTGGGCACCGGGCAGCAGACAACCGACCGACAGGGCCAGGCCGCCCAAGGCGGGCATCAGCGCCAGTGCCGGCTGGTCGGTGACGTCGTCGCCGATAAACAGCGGCCGACGCCCGGCAAAGGGTCGCAGGCGCAGAAAGCGCTGGATCGCCTGGGCCTTGTCACCCTCATGGCCGATCACCTCCAGCACCATCTTCCCCGGTAGCAGGCGCAGCCCAGTGCCGGCGGGCCCGGCGAGCAGCGCGCGTAGCGCCGCCGCCAACAGCGGCCCGGCAGCGGGTGCGGCGCGGTAATGCAGGGCCAGACTGCTGCCCTTGTCCTCGACCAGCACCCCGGCGTGGCGCTCCGCCAGGGCCTGCAGGCGCTGGCGCACGGAGCCCGCGAGGCGGGCATTGGTCGCATAGTGCAGCGGCTCGTCGGCGTGCACCCGCCAGTGCGCGCCATGCCCGCCGCACGCGGGCAAGCGCAGGGGGGCAAAGAGTTGATCGAGCACCGTCACCGAGCGGCCGCTGACCAGCGCCAGGGCACCGCCGAGCAGCCGATGCAGGCAATCCAGGGCGCTACGCAGCTCGCCCGGCACCTGCACCGCAGTCGGCGACTCGGCGAAATCCAGCAGGGTGCCGTCGACATCGAGGAACAGCGCGCAGGGTTGCCCGCGCGCGCCCAGCCAGAGGTTGAGCCGGGTACTCGCCGAGGCATCTCCGCACGCGACATGATCCGCGCCGGCTTGCCCCTGATAAAGCGAACAAGTCATCGAGCGATCTCCATCTGCACCAGCGGCGCGCCCTCCAACTATGGCGACACTGGCGAAAGACCCCAAGGTCCATCATACCCCTGTGCCTTCATAGCGCCAGGCCAGGACCGGACCGCCTGGCGCACGCCGCTTGGTTTTTTTGCCCCTTGCGCTTGTCACCTCGGCGAGTGTGGGTTATCAGTGCAGTCGTCCGAAAACCTGACCACTGCGGAAGCGCCCATGACTGTTGAAGTACTCGCCCACTGTACCGACCCGAGCGCCAAACCCGCCGGGCGGATTCGGCAGAAAAACGAAGAAGCGATCATCAAGGCCGCCGAGGAGGAGTTCGCCCGCCACGGTTTCAAGGGCACCAGCATGAACACCATCGCGCAGAACGTCGGCCTGCCCAAGGCCAACCTGCACTACTACTTCAGCAACAAGCTGGGCCTGTACCAGGCGGTGCTGAGCAATATCCTCGAACTGTGGGACAGCACCTTCAACAACCTGACCGTCGACGATGACCCGGCCGAGGCCCTGGCCCGCTATATCCGGGCCAAGCTGGAATTCTCCCGCCGCCACCCGAAAGCCTCGCGCATCTACGCCATGGAAGTGATCAGCGGCGGCGAAACCCTGTCGCAGATGCTCAGCCAGGACTACCAGACCTGGTTCCGCGGCCGTGCCGCGGTGTTCGAGGCCTGGAGCGCCGCCGGCAAGATGGACCCGGTCGACCCGGTGCACCTGATCTTCCTGCTGTGGGGCAGCACCCAGCACTACGCCGACTTTGCCTCGCAGATCTGCCGCGTCACCGGCACCTCGCGCCTGACCAAGCAGGATTACGAAGTGGCTGGCGACAACCTGATCCGCATCATCCTCAAGGGCTGCGGTCTGACGCCGCCCGTCAAAGACGTCTGATGCCCTTTACCCTGCTCGGCCCTTGCGACTACCGCGAGGAGATTCGCAAAAGCCGCTTTCTCGCCCTCGCCGCGCCGGTTACCAGCGCGGCCGAAGCGCAGGCCTTTATCGCCGCCCACAGCGACGCCAGCGCCAGCCACAACTGCTGGGCCTGGAAGGTTGGCCAGCAATACCGTTTCAGTGACGACGGCGAACCCGGCGGTACGGCTGGCCGGCCGATACTCGCGGCCATCGAGGCCCAGGCTATGGATCAGCTGGTGGTGCTGGTGATCCGCTGGTACGGCGGCATCCAGCTCGGCACCGGCGGCCTGGCCCGCGCCTACGGCGGCAGCGCCAACAAATGCCTGCAAAGCGCCCCGCGCCGCGAGCTGATCGCCCGCGAGCAGTACCGCTGCCATTGCCTGTTCGCCGAACTGCCACTGCTCAAGGCGCGCCTGGCGGAACTGGACAGCCTGCTGGAGCGCGAAGACTACGACGCCACCGGGGCCGAACTGCAGCTGGCCATCCCCGCCCCACGGGTCGCCGAGCTGCAGCGACTGCTGGCGGATATCAGCCGTGGGCGAATTGAGCTGCGGCCGCTGTAGATGCACTACGCTTTTTGTAGGAGCGGGCTTGCCCGCGATCACTCTCGGATACGCCACAAGAGGCAATGGAATGCCTGCAAAACCCCATGGCTGCAACCTGCGGCGTGGCCGCTACTCTGAGCCCGAACGCATTTACCTGCTAACCACCACCCTGCTGCAGCGCCGCCCGCTGTTTTATGACTTCGCATTGGCGCGTCTACTGGTGGCAGAACTTCACGCAGCCCATAAGCAACAACAGGTTGCGTCTCTGGCCTGGGTAGTCATGCCCGATCACCTGCACTGGCTTGTGCAACTGCATGCAGGCTCTCTGGATGAACTGATGCGCCCTATCAAAAGCAACAGCGCACGACAGATCAATCAGCACCTCAGCACACAGGGCCCGATCTGGCAGCCGGGTTATCACGACAGGACACTGCGCCAAGATGAGGACCTGCAATCGGCAGCTCGTTATATCGTCGCCAACCCGCTGCGAGCCGGTCTGGTAAAGCGCATTGGCGATTACCCGTTATGGGATGCCACGTGGCTGTGAGCCTGCGCCGGGCTCAGGATTTATCGCGGCCAAGGCCGCGCCTACAGGGGTTGCGGCGTGACCGCGATTGCCTGGCGCTGCGGGCTTTGGTAGGAGCGGGCTTGCCCGCGATGCGCCAAAACGCGCCAGCCATCAAGACCACGCACCAAGCTGGAGCCTCAAACAAGCATGCTGTTGTGGCGGGGCTTAGGCTGGCGCGGGCCGCTGGCTTTTCTGACCCACTGGCCAGCTTTTTGCTTTAGCCAGGGCAGTTGTCATTCCCGAGCCACTGCCCATGTCCAGTTCCCCCTCTGTTCCACGCTTGCAGCTGAGCGGTATCAGCAAGCGCTACCCCGGCTGCCTGGCCAACGACCGTATCGACCTGAGCATCGCCCCTGGGGAAATCCATGCGTTGCTCGGTGAGAACGGCGCCGGCAAGAGCACCCTGATGAAGATCATCTACGGCGTCACTCAGCCCGACAGCGGTGAAATCCGCTGGCAAGGTGAAACCCTGAAAATGCGCGACCCGGCCATGGCGCGCAGCCTGGGCGTGGGCATGGTGTTCCAGCACTTCTCACTGTTCGAGACCCTGACGGTGGCAGAGAACATCGCCCTGGCCATGGGCGCAGCGACCGGCACGCCGAAGCAGCTGGACCCGAAGATCCGCGAAGTCTCCCATCGTTATGGCATGGCCCTGGAACCGGGCCGCCTGGTGCACAGCCTGTCCATCGGTGAGCGGCAGCAGGTGGAGATCGTCCGTTGCCTGATGCAGGACATCAAACTCTTGATCCTTGACGAGCCGACCTCGGTGCTCACACCGCAGGAGGCCGACGAGCTGTTCGTCACCCTGCGCCGTCTGGCTGCCGAGGGCTGCAGCATTCTGTTTATCAGCCACAAGCTCGGCGAAGTGCGCGCCCTGTGCCAGAGCGCCACGGTGCTGCGCGGCGGCAAGGTATCGGGGCATTGCATACCGGCCGAATGCAGCGATCTGCAGCTGGCGCGGCTGATGGTCGGCGACGCCGAGGGACTGGAAAGCAGTTACCCGAAAGCTGACGGCGGTCTGCCGCGTTTGCGCGTGGATGATCTCAGCTGGCACAACGCCGACCCGTTCGGCTGCACCCTCAGCCAGATCCGCCTGGAGGTGCGCAGCGGCGAGATCGTCGGCATCGCCGGAGTCGCCGGCAATGGTCAGGACGAGCTGCTGGCCCTGCTTAACGGCGAAACCCGCCTGTCACGCAGCGAGCGCGAACGCATCAGCCTGGACACTCAGCCGATTGCCGACCTGTACCCGGATGCGCGGCGCAAGCTGGGCCTGGCCTTTGTTCCGGCCGAGCGCCTGGGCCACGGTGCGGTGCCGGATATGAGCCTGAGTGATAACGCCCTGCTCACCGCCTTCCAGCAAGGTTTAGTCAACAAGGGGCTGATTCAGCGCGGCAAGGTGCGCGCCCTGGCCGACGCGATCATCCAGCGCTTTGCGGTAAAAACCCCGGATGCCGATGCGCTGGCGCGCAGCCTGTCCGGCGGCAACCTGCAGAAATTTATCCTCGGCCGCGAGATTCTGCAGCAGCCCAAACTGCTGGTGGCGGCGCACCCGACCTGGGGCGTGGATGTGGGCGCGGCGGCGGCGATTCATCGCGCGCTGATTGCCCTGCGCGATGCCGGCGCGACGATCCTAGTGATTTCCGAAGACCTCGACGAGCTGCTGCAGATCAGCGACCGCATCGGCGCGCTGTGCAGCGGCAAGCTCTCGCCCCTGGCCGCCACCGCAGAAACCGAAGCGGTTGAAGTCGGCCGCTGGATGGCCGGCGAATTCGCCCCGCTGCCCCCTATCACAAGCACGCCGGCAGCCGCTGCTGCCCACCTGAGCTGACGGAGTTTTCCATGCTGTTATCCCTCGAACCGCGCGGCCAGCAGTCGCGCGCCATGCTCTGGCTATCGCCGCTGCTCGCAGCCGTGCTGACCCTGTGCAGCGGCGCGCTGCTGTTCACCCTGCTCGGCCACGATCCGCTGGACACCCTGCACACCTTGCTGATCGCGCCGCTGGCCGACTGGTATGGCGTCTCCGAACTGCTGGTCAAGGCGCTGCCGATTCTGCTCTGCGCCCTCGGCCTGGCCGTGGCCTACCAGGCGCGTATCTGGAATATCGGTGCCGAAGGTCAACTGCTGCTCGGCGCGCTGGCCGGCAGCGCCATGGCGATCCAGCTTATCGACTGGGACAGCCGCTGGGCGCTGGTCTGGGTGGTACTCGCCGGCGTGGCGGCGGGCGCAGCCTGGGGCGGCCTGACCGCCTGGCTGCGCACGCAGTTCAATGCCAACGAAATCCTCACCAGCATCATGCTCAACTACATCGCCCTGAACCTGCTGCTGTTCTTCGTGCATGGTCCGCTGAAGGACCCGGCCGGCTTCAACTTTCCCGAGTCAGCGATGTTCGGCGACGCCAGCCGCCTGCCGCTGGTGAGTGACGATGGCCGCCTGCACGGCGGCCTGTACTTCGCCCTGTTGGCCCTGGTGGCGGTGTGGGTGCTGCTGCACAAGAGCTTTCTCGGTTTTCAGATCAAGGTGCTCGGCCTCGACCGCCGCGCCGCCGGCTTTGTCGGTTTTCGCGAGAAGCGCCTGGTGTGGTTTGCCCTGCTGGTCAGCGGCGGCCTGGCCGGCCTGGCGGGGGTCGGCGAAGTCGCCGGCCCCATCGGCCAACTGGTGCCGCAGGTCTCCCCAGGCTACGGCTACGCGGCCATCACCGTGGCCTTTCTCGGCCGCCTGAATCCGCTCGGCATTCTGTTCGCCAGCCTGCTGATGGCCCTGCTCTACCTAGGCGGCGAGAACGCGCAAATGACCATGAACCTGCCCCAGGCGATCACCCAGCTGTTCCAGGGAATGATGCTGTTCTTCCTGCTCGCCTGCGACGTGCTGATCCTCTATCGGCCGAGGCTGAAATTGCAGTGGGCGCAGCGCAAAGCCAAAACCAACGCCGAAGCACTGGCCTGATAAAGAACCTGTAGGAGCGAGCTTGCTCGCGATCCGCGGCGACACCGATCGCGAGCAAGAACTGGGCGTCCCCCTCGCTCCTACAAAAGCTATATGCAAAGGAGCTCCCCATGGATCTCGACCTGTTAAGCAATATCTTCTACGCCATGGTGCGCACCGGCACGCCGCTGCTGCTGGTGGCCCTGGGTGAACTGATCTGCGAGAAGAGCGGAGTGCTCAACCTCGGTCAGGAAGGCATGATGCTGTTCGGCGCGGTGATCGGTTTTATCGTCGCCCTCTCCACCGGCAACCTGTGGCTCGGCGTGCTGCTGGCGATGGCTGCTGGCATGCTGCTGTCGATGCTGTTCGCCGCCGTAGCCCTGGGCTTTAACGCCAATCAGGTGGCCACCGGCCTGGCCTTGACCATCTTTGGCGTGGGCCTGTCGACCTTTGTCGGCGCGGCCTGGGTCGGCAAACCGCTGGCCGGCTTCGAGCCCATCGCCATTCCGCTGCTCAACGAGATTCCGCTGATCGGGCGCATGCTGTTTGCCCAGGACATTCTGGTCTACCTGTCCTTCGCCCTGTTCGCGCTGGTGGCCTGGGTGCTGCTGAAAAGTCGCATCGGTCTGATCATCCAGGCGGTCGGCGAAAACCCCGACGCCGCCAGCGCCATGGGCCTGCCGGTACTGCGCGTGCGCACCCTGGCGGTGCTGTTCGGTGGGGCCATGGCCGGGCTTGCCGGCGGTTACCTGTCACTGGCCTATACACCGATGTGGGCAGAAAACATGACCGCCGGGCGCGGCTGGATCGCCCTGGCGCTGGTGGTATTTGCCAGCTGGCGAGTACTGCGCGTGCTGCTTGGGGCCTACCTGTTTGGTCTCGCCAGCATCATCCACCTGGTGGCCCAGGGCATCGGCCTGTCGATCCCCTCCAACATGCTGGCGATGCTGCCCTATGTGGCGACCATTCTGGTGCTGGTACTGCTCTCGCGGGATGCGATCAAGACCCGTCTGTTTGCCCCCGTGTCACTGGGCAAGCCCTGGCAACCGGGGC
>JBFJZW010000155.1:0-10486 GCA_041621875.1 Pseudomonas sp.
CCTGGTCCATCAGGGCCTGGCGCGGATTCGTGCCGGGCGGGCGCGGGCGGGGCTGCGGGCGATTCTCGAAGTGGCCGGGCGCGACCATCGGCGCATCACCTCCACCGACCTGGGCTTTATCCTCGGGCCACGGCTGAATGCGGCCGGGCGGCTGGACGATATGGCCCTGGGTATCGAGTGCCTGCTCTGTGACGACGAGGCGCTGGCCCGTGATATGGCCGTGCAGCTGGACCAGCTCAACCAGGACCGCAAGGCCATCGAGCAGGGCATGCAGCGCGAGGCCCTGGCCCAGCTCAAGGACCTGCCGCTGGAGGACATGCCCTTCGGCCTGTGCCTGTTCGAGGCGGACTGGCATCAGGGGGTGATCGGTATCCTCGCCTCGCGGATGAAGGAGCGTTATCACCGCCCGACCATCGCCTTTGCCGATGCCGGCGACGGCGTGCTGAAAGGCTCGGCGCGTTCGGTCCCGGGTTTTCATATCCGCGATGCCCTGGACGCGGTGGCAGCCAAGCACCCGCAGCTGATCAGCAAGTTCGGCGGCCATGCCATGGCGGCGGGGCTGTCGCTTCCGGCCGCCAATTTCGCCGCCTTTGCCGCCGCCTTCGATGCCGAGGTGCGTCGCCAGCTGGGCGCGGACGACCTGACCGGGCGACTGCTCTCGGACGGGAGCCTGGCCGTGGAGGAGTTCCATCTGCCGCTGGCCAAGGAGCTGCGCAACGCCGGGCCCTGGGGCCAGCACTTTCCCGAGCCGCTGTTCCATGGCGTGTTCCAGCTGGTGCAGCAGCGCATCGTCGGCGAGCGCCATCTCAAGGTGGTGCTCAAGAGCGAATGCGGCAGCGTGCAGCTCGATGGCATCGCCTTTGGCGTCGACCGCGAGGTATGGCCGAACCCGACGGTGCGCTGGGTCGACCTGGCCTACAAACTCGACGTCAACGAGTACCGCGGCCAGGAGACGGTGCAGCTGCTGATCGCCCATATTCAGCCGCGTTAGGGACTGCGAGTGCTTTTTCAGTAGCCCAATGAAATCTGGGAAATAAGAAGGCCTCAGCCGCGCGGTGCGGGCGCGGCCGACCCATCGGCCATGGCCCGCTCGGTCAGCTCGTTCCAACGCGCGAGAAACCGGGGCGGCTGGCTGACGCGCTGCGGAGCCTTGGCCAGAAACACCCCCAGATCGTTGAAGGAATACACCGGCAGCAGGTCGCGGCGCTCGCTGGCGGGGCGGATAGCGGCTTCGAGGTTGTCGAGAATCAACGGCTGGGCACTGGGGCTCGGGTAATAGGCCAGCACCATATGGGCCTGGTTCTGCTTGAGCGCCTTGACGAAGGTCAGGCGCAGCTTTTCGCTCGGCACGCCCAGGCGTACCAGGCTGAAATATTTGGCGATGGCGAAGTCTTCGCAGTCGCCCAGGCCCCGCTCCAGGGTCTGTGTCGGAGTGACCCAGTAGTCCTGCCGGCCCCAGGCCTGCTGGTCGCTGACAAAGCTCACCGAGCGATTGACGAAGCGGTTGACCCGCTCGAGTAGGGTGCGATCCTCCTCGTCCCTGGCACTTTCCAGCAGCAGCTGCCAGCTGGCCAGGCGCGTTGCGCTCTGGGCGTCGGCCAGTGCGCTGCCCTGGGGGCTGGCCTGCACCGCGGCCAGTGGGCCAAGCAGCCAGCCGCCCAGCAGCAGGCCAGCGAGGGGCTTGAGGTACAGGCGCAGGGGCGATGGAAGCATGGGGGCGGATTCCCGGCTCAGGCACTTGATAGCCTTTGGCCATAGATTTGTTATGTGTCGCCATCCTACCGGCGTCAAATACTGATCAGCCACCGAGGGTATGTGATGGCGTCCACTATTTGACATGTTTTATGACGGTTAACCGACGAACAGCCGCTGGCGCAGCAATATCGTGCAGCACTCGAGTTGCTGAAGCCCGCAACCGCTGGTTGTAAAGTCGGTTCGTTGAGGTGCCTACCTATCTGGAGAACGCTTGCATGAATACCCGTGGATTGCTCGATCAGTTACTTAAATCCGGCCAGGACATGCTGCAAAAGCAGGGCGGCCAGTCCTCGGCCCGAGGCTCGGCTCCGGCTGGCCTGGGTGGGCTGCTAGGCAGCGGCGGCGGGCTGGGCGGCCTGTTGTCCGGGGCGACGGGGGGCGCGCTGGCGGCCGGGGCCATGGGCCTGCTGCTGGGCAACAAGAGCGCACGCAAGCTGGGCGGCAAGGCCCTGACCTATGGCGGTCTGGCCGCGCTGGGGGTGATTGCCTACAAGGCCTATGGCAATTGGCAGGCGCAGCAGGCCGCGGCTCCGCAGGGCGAGCCGCAGACGCTGGATCGCCTGCCGGCGGCTCAGGTCGAGCAGCATAGTCAGGCGATTCTCAAGGCCCTGGTGGCCGCCGCCAAGGCCGATGGTCACGTCGATGCACGCGAGCGCCAGTTGATAGAAGGCGAACTCGCCAAGCTGACCCAGGATGCCGAGCTGCAGCACTGGCTCGAGGCCGAGTTGAACAAACCGCTCGACCCGGCGGAGGTGGCGCGCGCGGCCACTACCCCGGAAATGGCCGCCGAGATGTACATCGCCAGCGTGCTGATGGTCGACGAGGAACACTTTATGGAGCGTGCCTACCTGGAGGAACTGGCCCGTCAGCTCAAGCTCGATCCCGCCTTGAAGGGTGAGCTGGAGGCCCAGGTACGGGTGGAGCTAAACGCCGGCTGACGCCGCTCGAGAGCCCGGATGGCATCCGGGGTTGGTTTACGGGTGTTTTGTAAGGCCCTGCACCCATTAGGTGTTACATGGGGTGCTTGGGGGTGAGTGACACCATTTACGGAGGCAGCAATGGGTAGGGTGTGCCGTGTGCGCACCAAGAATCGCAGCCGGCCCCGGTGCGCACGGCGCACCCTACGACGTCAGGCCCCTCCAGACTTAGCGCCGATGCCTGAACGCAGCACAGCAGTGGGTATAGCCTTTTGTCAGCGGCCCATGGCGGCGACAGGGCTAGCGCCTAAACAAACGCAGGGCCTACTGCCATTCACCGCATCTATCGCAGAGCAAAAGTTCGTGCCGCTCGGCGTGCTGAGCGGCTAGGCTGTGGTCCATTCGAACAGCAATGGCTACAGCGAGGTCGCCGATGCAGGATCCCCTGGACAGCTATGACTACCTGATCGTGGGGGCCGGTCCGGCCGGCTGTCTGTTGGCCAATCGGCTGTCGGCGGACCCCGCGGTGCGGGTGTTGCTGCTAGAGGCCGGTGGGCGCGACAACTACCCCTGGATTCATATCCCGGTCGGCTACCTCTATTGCATCGGCAATCCGCGTACCGACTGGTGCTATGACACCGTGGCCGAACCCGGGCTGAACGGACGGGCACTGAAGTACCCGCGGGGTCGGGTGCTGGGCGGCTGCTCCTCGATCAACGGCATGATCTACATGCGCGGCCAGGCCCGCGACTACGATGGCTGGGCCGCGGCGGGCAATTCCGGCTGGGCCTGGGACGATGTTCTGCCGCTGTTCAAACGCACGGAGAACCATTTCGCCGGCAGCAGCGAGGTGCACGGCGCGGCGGGGGAGTGGCGGGTCGAGCGCCAGCGCCTGTCCTGGCAGGTGCTGGAGGCGTTCCGTCAGGCGGCCGAGCAGAGCGGCATCGCCAGCATCGAGGATTTCAATGCGGGCGATAACGAGGGCTGCAGCTACTTTCAGGTCAATCAGCGCCGCGGTGTGCGCTGGAATGCCTCCAAGGCCTTTCTTCGCGATATCCGCCAGCGTCCCAACCTGCGCGTGCTGACCGATGCGGCGGTGCAACGGGTGCTGCTGGCCGATGGTCGCGCCTGTGGCCTCAAGCTGCAGTGGCGGGGGCGTGAGCTGCAGATCGCGGCGCGCCGGGAAATCATTCTCTGCGCCGGTGCCATAGGTACCCCGGCCTTGCTGCAGCGCTCGGGCATCGGCCCGCGGCCCTTGCTGCAACGCCTGGGGATCGGCGTGCAGCATGAGCTGGCCGGGGTCGGTGAGAACCTGCAGGACCACCTGCAGCTGCGCCTGATCTACAAGGTCAGCGGCGTGCCCACCCTCAACCAGCTCGCCGCCAACCCCTGGGGCAAGCTGGGCATGGGCCTGGAGTACCTGTTCAAGCGCAGCGGGCCGCTGGCCATGGCCCCCAGTCAGCTGGGCGCGTTTGCCCGCTCCAGTGCCGAACAACCTTCGGCCAACCTGCAATACCATGTGCAGCCGCTGTCGCTGGAGCGTTTCGGCGAGCCGCTGCATGGCTTCCCGGCCTTTACCGCCTCGGTGTGCAACCTGCGGCCCCATAGCCGTGGCAGGGTCGAGATCCGCTCGCTGGAGGTCGCCGCCGCGCCGCTGATCCAGCCCAACTACCTGAGTGATCCTCGCGACCTGCAGGTGGCCGCCGATGCCATTCGCCTGACCCGGCGTATCGTCGCGGCACCGGCCCTGGCGGCCTTCAAACCGGAGGAGTACAAGCCCGGGCCGAGTTACCAGAGCGAGGAGGATCTACAGCGGGCGGCGGGGGAGATCGGTACGACGATTTTCCATCCAGTGGGCACCTGCAAGATGGGGCAGGGTCGCGATGCGGTGGTCGATGCGCAGCTGCGCGTGCATGGCGTGCCGGGGCTGCGGATTGCCGACGCCTCGATCATGCCGAACATCGTTTCGGGCAATACCTGCTCGCCGGTGCTGATGATTGCCGAGAAGGCCGCGCAGTTGATACTCAAGCCGCAGCCCCGGTCGGGGCTTGAGGTTGCCCTGGCGACGTCGCAGGCCGAGGGCGTTGTCGGCTGAGCGCGCGCAGCGCTGTCGCCTGGCCAATCACGGCCGTTTGCGGGCTGCCAGAGCCGCTGCGATTGCGGTATACTCGCCGGCTTTTCCGAAAGTTTGACCTGCGAGTGCCGCCAACCATGGAAATCAACCCGATCCTGAACAGCATCAAGGACCTGTCCGAGCGCACCCTGACTATTCGGGGGTATCTTTGACTACGATCACAAACATGATCGGCTGGTCGAAGTAAACCGCGAGCTCGAAGACCCGAACGTCTGGAACAACCCCGAATACGCCCAGAACCTGGGGCGTGAGCGTGCCTCCTTGGCACTGATCGTTGACACCCTCGACGATCTCAATAGCAGCCTGGCCGACTCCCGCGACCTGCTGCAGATGGCCGCCGAAGAAGAAGACCAGGCCGCCGTCGATGACGTCGCCGCCGAGGTCGAGCGCCTGCGCGATATTCTCGAGAAGATGGAATTCCGCCGCATGTTCAGCGGTGAGATGGACGCCAACAACGCCTACCTGGATATCCAGGCCGGCTCCGGCGGTACCGAAGCCCAGGACTGGGCCAACATGCTGCTGCGCATGTACCTGCGCTGGGCCGACAAGCGCGGCTTCGACGCCACCATCATGGAGCTGTCCGCCGGCGAAGTCGCCGGGATCAAGGGCGCGACCCTGCATATCAAGGGCGAGTACGCCTTTGGCTGGTTGCGCACCGAGATCGGCGTGCACCGCCTGGTGCGCAAGAGCCCGTTCGATTCCGGCAACCGTCGCCACACCTCGTTTACCGCGGTGTTCGTCTCGCCGGAAATCGACGACAACATCGAGATCGAAATCAACCCGGCCGACCTGCGCATCGACACCTATCGTTCATCCGGTGCCGGTGGTCAGCACGTCAACACCACCGACTCGGCGGTGCGGATTACCCACGTGCCGACCAATACCGTGGTCAGCTGCCAGAACGAGCGCTCCCAGCACGCCAACAAGGACACCGCCATGAAGATGCTGCGGGCCAAGTTGTACGAGCAGGAAGTGCAGAAACGCAACGCCGCCTCCCAGGTGCTGGAAGACAGCAAATCGGATATCGGCTGGGGGCACCAGATCCGCTCCTATGTGCTCGACCAGTCGCGGATCAAGGATCTGCGCACCAGCGTCGAACGTAGCGATTGCGTCAACGTGCTCGACGGCGATATCGACGAGTACCTGGTGGCCAGCCTGAAGCAGGGGCTGTAAGACATTTCACTCCCTCTCCCGCCGGGCAGAGGGAACGAATCAGTGACGGAACTTGATGACCATGAGCGACCAACAACTCGACCACCACGAACTGCTGCAGGAAGAAAACAAGCTGATTGCCCTGCGCAAGGAAAAGCTTGCCGCCGCGCGTGAGCAAGGCAATGCCTTCCCCAACGATTTCCGTCGCGACAGCCTGTGCGCGGATTTGCAGAAACAGTACGCCGACAAGACCAAGGAAGAGCTGGCCGAAGCCGCCATCCCGGTCAAGGTCGCCGGTCGCATCATGCTCAACCGTGGCTCCTTTATGGTCATCCAGGACATGAGCGGGCGCATCCAGGTCTACGTCAACCGCAAGACCCTGCCTGAAGAGAAGCTGGCCGAGGTCAAGCACTGGGACCTGGGCGACATCATCGCCGCCGTTGGCACCCTGGCCCGCTCTGGCAAGGGCGACCTCTATGTGGAAATGACCGAGGTGCGCCTGCTGACCAAGTCGCTGCGCCCGCTGCCGGACAAGCACCACGGCCTGACCGACACCGAGCAGCGCTACCGCCAGCGCTACGTCGACCTGATGGTCAACGAGGAGGTGCGCCAGAGTTTCCGCGTGCGTTCCCAGGTGATCGCCCATATCCGCAGCTTCCTGATGCAGCGTGACTTCCTCGAAGTGGAAACGCCGATGCTGCAGACCATCCCCGGCGGCGCGGCGGCCAAGCCGTTCGAGACCCACCACAACGCCCTGGATATGCAGATGTTCCTGCGTATCGCGCCGGAGCTGTACCTCAAGCGTCTGGTGGTTGGCGGTTTCGAGAAGGTCTTCGAGATCAATCGCAACTTCCGTAACGAAGGCGTCTCGACCCGGCACAACCCCGAGTTCACCATGCTCGAGTTCTACCAGGCCTACGCCGACTACGAAGACAACATGGACCTCACCGAGGAGCTGTTCCGCGAGCTGGCTCTGCTGGTACTGGGCACCACCGACGTGCCCTACGGCGACAAGGTGTTCCACTTCGGCGAGCCGTTCGTGCGTCTGTCGGTGTTCGACTCGATCCTCAAGTACAACCCCGAGCTGACCGCCGCCGACCTGACCGACATAGACCGGGCCCGCGAAATTGCCAAGCAGGCCGGGGCCAAGGTGCTCGGCTTCGAAGGCCTGGGCAAGCTGCAGGTGATGATTTTCGAAGAGCTGGTCGAGCATAAGCTGGAGCAGCCGCACTTCATCACTCGCTATCCGTTCGAGGTTTCGCCGCTGGCTCGTCGCAGCGACGACGATCAAAGCGTCACCGACCGTTTCGAGCTGTTTATCGGTGGCCGTGAAATCGCTAACGCCTACTCCGAGCTCAACGATGCGGAAGACCAGGCCGAGCGCTTTATGGCCCAGGTGGCCGACAAGGACGCTGGCGACGACGAGGCCATGCACTATGACGCCGACTTCGTCCGCGCCCTGGAATATGGCATGCCGCCGACCGCCGGTGAAGGCATCGGTATCGACCGTCTGGTGATGTTGCTGACCAATGCGCCGTCGATCCGCGACGTGATCCTCTTCCCGCATATGCGCCCGCAGGCCTGACGGCCTTGAAGCCGCCTACGGGCGGCTTTTTATTGCGCGCAATAGGATTGTTTTTGGCTGTTAACGGACTAAACAGTGAAGAGCCCCTTCACGTGCCAGAGAGGAATGCCCCGTCGTGATGCCCAATACTGCCCAGGACAGTGCCACCCATGTGGCCAACGCCGTCGCCGAGAGTGTTCAGTACCAGGGGCGCAAGGCCAGCCGCCAGGGCAGCGAGCAGCGGCGCCAGGCGATTCTCGATGCGGCCATGCGCATTATCGTGCGCGAGGGCGTGCGTGCCGTGCGCCACCGGGCGGTGGCGGCCGAGGCGGCGGTGCCGCTGTCGGCCACCACCTATTACTTCAAGGATATCGATGACCTGATCACCGATACCTTCGCCCAGTTCGTCGAGCGCAGCGCCGCCCATATGGCGCACTTCTGGAGCAGCACCCAGGGCCTGTTGCAGCAGCAGGTCAGCCAGCTCGATGGCAGTGTCGAGGCGCGGCGTCGGCTGGCCAACGAGATCGCCCGGCTGGCGGTGGAATATGTGCGCAACCAGTTGCTCACCCGCCGCGAGCATCTGCTGGCCGAGCAGGCCTTTCAGCAGGAAGCCCTGCTCAATCCGCGTCTGCACGAACTGGTGCGGGCCCATCGGCAGATTCTGCTGCAGGGCGTCACGCACTTCTTCCAGGTACTGGGTTCGCAGCAGCCGGAGCAGGATGCCACGCTATTGACGGCGATTATTGTGCGCATGGAGTATCAAGGCCTGCTCGATGGTGTAGAACATCTGGACAGCGAGGATATGTTGGCCATTCTTAAACGTTATATGCATCTGGTGCTGGGGCTCTGAGCCCCGCCCATGCGCATCCACAAGGAGAGTTTGATGAAGGCTTGGCGCGCGTTGTTTGCCCTGTCTTTCCTGTTACTGAGTGGCTGTCTGGTCACGTTCAAAGACCCGATCCCGGCCAACGAAGCGGCCCCCATTCCCTTGCTGGGGGAGTGGTCGCGCAAGAACGAATGGGGCGAGCAGCTGTACCTGCAGATCAGTCGTGCCGGTTCCAACCTGTACAAGGCTCAGTCTTATGTGGACAGCCCGGATAACCTCGACAGCCTGGAAGAATACGGCTTTACCGTGGCCCACCATGGTCGCCGCTGGTACCTGTCGGCGGGGTTGCCGAAAAGCCTGGGGGCGAACTTCGCCATCGCCGGTTTCGAGCTGACCAGCGACGGTGAGCTGGTGCTCTACAACCTGGACGTCGACCGCATTATGCAGGAGCTGGAAGCCGGTACCCTGGAGGGCGAGGTGTTCGATAGCGGTCAGGGCGATGGCGTGCTGGTCACCAGTCCGCTGAGCCTGGTGTTCGCCTACCTCGACGACCAGGCCAATACCGACGTGTTTATCGAAGTCGCGCGCTATCAGCGCGTGGGTGATTGAGAGGATTGACGGGTGGTGTTTCGGCGACCCGCTGGACGGATATGGGGCAAGCATGAATAGCCAGGCAGGGTTGGACGACTACCAGTTGATCGTACGGGCATTGTCCGAGCGGATTGTCGAGGCGCAGACACCGATCCGCGTGCTGGATGCGGTGAAGTGGGACGACAGCGTGCGCGCCGAGTTTCTCAAGCACAAAGGCCGGCAGCTGCCGGCAGTCGACCGCGGCTATTACCAGAACCGCCCGCTGGCCTTCGATGCAGCGGCCAAGAAGCTGGAATTCCAGAATATCGAGCGCGACGTCACCCGCCAGCTCGGCCAGTTCAACCCGGTCGGGCAGATCATGCGGCGCATGTGCCGCGAATACCGCATGGTTATCCGCATGCTCGAGGCGCGCGGTACCGAGGACTTCGGCCTGATCTCCCAGGAGCTCTACGGCGCGGCCTCGGATGCCTTCCACGCCGGTGACCCGACCCTGGCCGACCTGGGCCTGATGTTTTCCGACTTTCTCAATAACATCGACAAGCGCGGCGATCTCAAGGACGAGCCCAAGAACCTGAATGCCAAGGAAGCCGTCGACCTGCTGCAACGGCGGCTGAACAAGGTGTTCGGCGAGGAGGAGAGCACCATCCGGGTGTTCGAGTCCGACGGTATCCTCGCCGATGCCGCCGCCGGTGCCGACTACATCAAGATCCGCAGCGACGCGACCTTCAACGAGCGTGACGTCAAGGCCCTGGAAGTCCACGAAGGCCTGGTGCATGTGGCCACCACCCTCAACGGCCTCAATCAGCCAGTCTGCACCTTTCTGTCCAAGGGCCCGCCATCCTCCACCGTGACCCAGGAAGGCCTGGCGATCCTGATGGAGGTGATTGCCTTCGCCTCCTACCCGACCCGCCTGCGCAAGCTGACCAACCGCACCCGCGCCATTCATATGGCCGAGGAGGGCGCGGACTTCCTCCAGGTGTTTGACTTCTACCGCGAACAGGGCTTCAGCCAGGAGGACAGCTACAGCAACGCCAACCGGGTGTTCCGCGGCTCGACCCCCACCGGCATGCCTTTCACCAAGGATCTGTCCTACCTGAAGGGCTTTATCATGGTCTACAACTACATCCAGCTGGCCGTGCGCAAGGGCAAGCTGGAGCAGATCCCCCTGCTGTTCTGCGGCAAGACCACCCTGGAAGACATGCGTACCCTGCGCCAGCTGGTGGATGAGGGCCTGGTGACGCCGCCCAAATTCCTGCCGCCGCAATTTAGCGACCTCAACTCGCTGTCGGCCTGGATGTGTTTCTCCAACTTCCTCAATCATTTGAGTTTGGACCGGATCGAAGCCGACTACGCCAATATCCTCTAGGAGCTACTGCGCTCGGTCATGCGGCGTTGCGCGCGACCTGAAAAATGCTCATTTACAGTCGTAAACTGCGCTTTTTCAGATCGTGCGCGCCTTGCCTGACCTTCGCCCGTGACGCTCCTAGCCCTTCAATAGGCGAACCGTAGCCCGGATGCAATCCGGGGCGATTTTCCCGCATTGCCAG
>JBFJZW010000156.1:0-10365 GCA_041621875.1 Pseudomonas sp.
ACCCCTGGACGGCCTGACCCTGAGCTACGCCTATATCGACAATATCAACAGCATCTTCGGCCCCGGCGACAATCGCTTCGATACCGCCGCCAACCCGGCCAATATCGAAGGCCACAGCCACCTGCTGAATGCCCAGTACGTGGTGATGCCGGAGCTGACCGCCACCGCCTACCAGTACCGCCTGGGCCTGGACAACCTGGCCGCCGGCAATCAGTCGAGCAAGACCACCGGCCTGCGCCTCAATGGTGCCGTCGCCGGCGTCAGCTACGCCCTGGAATATGCCCAGCAGAGCGAATACGCCGACAACTCGCTGGATCTGGACAGCGACTATTACCTGGCCGAACTGGGTTACAACTTCAAGGGCGTGACGTTCAAGGGCGGCTACGAGGTGCTGGGCGGCGACGAAGGCCCGGGCAACCGTGCCTTCCAGACCCCGCTGGCGACCAAGCACGCCTTCCAGGGCTGGGCCGATATCTTCCTGCGGACACCCGCCGCCGGGGTCAAGGATGCCTATGTCGGCCTGACCGCCCCGCTGCTGGGCGGCAACGTGCAGGCCTGGTACCACGACTTCCGCGCCGAGCGCGGCAGCAGCCAGTACGGCGAAGAAATCGACGTCGCCTACGCCCACCCGATCCCGGGCGTGAAGGGCCTAGTCGGCCTGGTCAAGTACGCCAGCTACGATGCCGACGACTTCTCCGTCGACACCGACAAGCTCTGGGTACAGCTGCAATACAGCTACTGATAGACCCCGGCCCCGCAACGGGGCCATCTATTGATGGGCGCACGGTGCTGACGCCGTGCGTCTGTGGAGAGTTCTATGAGCCGTCGTCTTATCGCCCCCCTGATCCTGCTCTGCAGCCTGCTCAGCCCAACGGCCTGGGCCACCATCAACGCGGCCGAGGCGATGAACCTGTCGGGCATGCAGCGCATGCTCAGCCAGCGCATCGCCAAGAGCTACCTGATGTTGGGTGCCGAGATCCGCCCCGATCTGGCCGAACAACAGCTCGACCAGAGCATCGCCAAATTCGAGAGCAACTACCTGGCCCTGAGCGAATACGCCCCCACGCCAGATATCCGCAAGGCCCTGCAAGAGGCCGGCACAACCTGGCAGCGCTACCGCGAACTGGCGCTGTCGCGCCCCGATAAACAGCAGGCGCTGCTGGTCCTGGAGCTCAGTGATCAATTGCTGGCGCAGAGCGAGCAGGTGGTGCAACTGCTCGAACGCCACAGCGGCGGCCGCAGCGCGGTGCTGGTCAACCGCAGCGGTCGCCAGCGTATGCTCAGCCAGCGCATCGCCAAGCTCTATCTGGCCATAAGCTGGCGCTTGCCGGTCGCGGGTCTGGAGCAGAGCTTCGAGCAGGCCGTGGGTGAATTCGAAGTGGCCCTGCAGGAGCTGCAGCAGGCCAGCCAGAATACCGCGCAGATCAGCAAAGGCCTGACCCAGGCCGAAGCGCAATGGCGCTTTACCCGTGCCGGTTTCAACCTGGCCAGCGACTCGCGCTACGTGCCGACTGTGATCGCCACCACCACCGAAACCCTGCTGTGGCAGATGAACGAACTGACCAATCAGTATGAGGGGGTGATGCTGGCGGGTTCATAAGCCTCTGTAGGCGCGGCGGGGACGCCCAGTCCCATGGCCGCGATGCGTTTCGCGGGCATGGCCCGCTCCTACAGGTCTTTGTTCGGATCTAATTTCTATATAAACAACGCGAAAAGCATCGCCAGCAAGCTGGCTCCTGCAACGGCGCGCTAGCCTCAGCCCTCGCTGCGCACCCGCTTGACCGCATCCAGCCAGCCGTCATACAGCCTACTGCGATGGCTGGCGGTCATGCGCGGGTCGAAGCGCTGCTGGCGGTGCCAATGGCTGGCGATGCTCTCCAGGTCCTGATACAAGCCGGCTTGCAGGCCGGCCAGATAGGCCACGCCGAGTGCAGTGGTTTCGGTGACCTCGGGGCGCTCGACCGGTACGCCGAGGATATCGGCGAGAAACTGCATCACCCAGTTGTTCTCCACCATGCCGCCATCCACCCGCAACGCGCTGGGCTCGGCCGCGCCGTCCTGGCGCATGGCCTCGAGCAGGTCGCGGGTCTGGTAGCACACCGACTGCAGGCCGGCGGTGACGATCTCCTTGATCCCGGTGTCGCGGGTCAGGCCGAAGATCGCGCCGCGCGCCTTCGGGTCCCAGTAAGGCGCGCCCAGGCCGGTAAAGGCCGGCACCAGGTACACCCCGCAGGCATCGCCGGTCGCCTCGGCCAGGGCCTCGCTGTCGCGGGCATGGCTGATCAGCTTGATGCCGTCGCGCAGCCACTGCACCGCCGCGCCGGCAACAAAGATGCTGCCCTCTACCGCATAGGTGACCTGACCGCCAAGGCGATAGCCCACAGTGGTCAGCAGGCGGTTTTTCGAGGCCACCGGGGTGGTGCCGGTGTTCTGGATCATAAAACAGCCGGTGCCGTAGGTGCTCTTGACCATGCCGGCCGCGAAACAGGCCTGACCGATCAGCGCCGCCTGCTGGTCGCCGGCCATGCCCAGCACCGGAATGGCCGCACCGAGCAGCTCGGCCTCGGTGGTGCCGAAGTCGGCGGCGCAGTCGAGCACCTCGGGCAGCAGGCTGGCGGGAATATCGAACAGCTCGAGCAGCTCGGCGTCCCATTGCTGGGTGTGGATATTGAACAGCGAGGTGCGCGAGGCATTGGTCGCATCGGTCTTGTGCGACTTGCCGCCGGTCAGCCGCCACAGCAGAAAGCTGTCCACGGTGCCGAAGCGCAACTCGCCGCGCTCGGCGCGCTCACGGGCACCCGGCACCGCCTCGAGAATCCAGCGCAGCTTGGTCGCAGAAAAGTAGGGATCGATCAGCAGGCCGGTCTTGCTCGCCACCATCGGCTCATGGCCGGCGGCCTTCAGCCCGCTGCAGTAATCGGCGGTACGGCGGTCCTGCCAGACAATGGCCGGGTGGATCGGCGCACCGCTCACGGCGTCCCACACCAGGGTGGTTTCGCGCTGGTTGGTAATGCCGATGGCAGTGATATCCGCGGCCTGCAGGCCACCCTGTTCGAGGGCCTGGCGACAGACCTGCAGGGTGCTCTGCCAGAGCTCCTCGCCATCGTGTTCGACCCAGCCGTCCTGAGGAAAGAACTGCCTGAACTCCTGCTGTGCACTGGCCACCCGCTTGCCGGCACTGCTGAAAACGATGGCACGGCTGCTGGTGGTGCCCTGGTCAATGGCAAGCAGGTAGTGGGACATGCTGAGTTCCTTGTTGTTATAGGTTTAAAACTTAAGAATTAACCACGGCCAATGGGTGCAAACAGCGCCTGGGTCAGCTGCGCCAGTACCTCGGCCGCCAACTCGACCTCCAGTCCGCGCCGCCCGGCGCTGACGTAGATGCTGGGAAACTGCTGCGCCGACTCATCGATAAAGGTGCGCAGGCGCTTCTTCTGCCCCAGCGGGCTGATACCGCCGAGCAGATAACCGGTGGCACGCTGGGCGGCTGCCGGGTCGGCCATATCGGCTTTCTTCACCCCCGCCGCCTGGGCCAGGGCTTTCAGGTCGAGCGTGCCGGCCACCGGCACCACCGCCACCAGCAGCTCACCCTTCTCGCTCGCCGCCAGCAGCGTCTTGAACACCTGGGCAGGCTCAAGCTTGAGCTTTTCCGCCGCCTCCAGGCCATAGGAAGCCGCTTTGGGGTCGTGGTGGTAACTGTGCACCCGATGCACAGCCTTGGCCTTTTTTAACAGATCGATGGCAGGAGTCATGTTCGAATGTGAAAATAATCTGACAAAGTTCGCGTACCTTAGCCGAAAACTGACGCGACGACAGCCTATAATGTCGCGCACTTTCAAGGACCCGCCCATGACCCTGCCACCTCGCCAACAGGACATTCTCGAACTAGCCCGCGAACGCGGCTACGTCAGCATTGACGAGCTGGCCCAGGCATTCGGCGTTACTCCGCAGACCATCCGCCGCGATATCAACCAACTGGCCGAACAGGGCCTGTTGCGCCGTACCCATGGCGGCGCGGCGAGTGAAAGCTCCAGCATCCAGAACACCGCCTACAGCATGCGCGCCGGGCAGATGCGTGAAGAAAAACAACGTATCGCCGCCGCCATCGCCGCGCAGATCCCCAACCACGCCTCGCTGTTTATCAACATCGGCACCACCACCGAGGCCATCGCCCGCGAGCTGCTCGGCCACAAGGGCCTGAAGATCATCACCAACAACCTGCATGTGGCCGCCCAGCTCAGCGCCAAGGCCGACTTCGAAGTACTGGTGGCCGGCGGCACGGTGCGCAGCGATGGCGGCGTGGTGGGTCAGGCGGCGGTGGATTTCATCCGCCAGTTCAAGGTCGACTTCGCCCTGGTCGGCATCAGCGGCATCGACGAGGACGGCAGCCTGCTCGACTTCGACTACCAGGAAGTACGGGTCTCCCAGGCCATTATCGACAATGCGCGCCAGGTGTTTCTGGCCGCCGACTCCAGCAAGTTCGGCCGCAATGCCGTGGTCCGCCTGGGCTCCATCACCCTGGTCGACCGCGTTTTCACCGATGCCGCCCCCTCCAGCGCCATCGGCCGCCTGCTCAGCGAGCACAAGGTGCAGCTCGACCTGGTCTGAACCCGTCTTTTATTTACAAAAAAATTGACCGCTGAGCGTGAAAGCGCGGGATCGGGGTGGCGAAGTCGCGTCTATTCGACTAGCATATTTTCGAAAGTGAACATTTAAACGTTCAATTCCGACCTTCCGGTGCTGCCATGACCATTCGCCACGCCCTCACCACCCCGCTCGCGGAAATCTATGACCTCGCCGTGATCGGTGGCGGCATCAACGGCGTGGGCATCGCCGCCGATGCAGCCGGGCGCGGCCTGTCGGTGTTCCTTTGCGAAAAGGATGACCTGGCCCAGCACACCTCCTCGGCCAGCAGCAAACTGATCCATGGCGGCCTGCGCTACCTGGAACACTATGAGTTCCGCCTGGTGCGCGAAGCCCTGGCCGAGCGTGAGGTGCTGCTGGCCAAGGCCCCGCATATCGTCAAACCGATGCGTTTTATCCTGCCGCACCGCCCGCACCTGCGTCCGGCCTGGATGATTCGCGCCGGCCTGTTCCTCTACGACCACCTCGGCAAGCGCGAGAAGCTGGCCGGCTCGCGCGGCCTGCGCTTCGGTGCCGGCAGCCCGCTCAGGGCGGAAATCAGCCGCGGTTTCGAATACTCCGACTGCTGGGTCGACGACGCGCGCCTGGTGGTGCTTAACGCCATGGCCGCCCGCGAACAGGGTGCCCATGTGCACAGCCGTACCCGCTGCGTCAGCGCCCGGCGCAGCAAGGGGCTGTGGCATATCCACCTGGAGCGCGCCGACGGCAGCCTGTTCTCGATCCGCGCCCGGGCCCTGGTCAACGCCGCCGGTCCCTGGGTGGCGCGCTTTATCCGCGACGACCTGAAGCAGGACTCGCCCTACGGCATCCGCCTGATCCAGGGCAGCCATATAGTGGTCCCCCGCCTGTTCGATGGCGAACAGGCCTATATCCTGCAAAACGAAGACCGCCGTATCGTCTTCGCTATCCCCTATCAGGAGCGCTTTACCCTGATCGGCACCACCGACCGTGAATACCAGGGCGATCCGGCCAAGGTGGCGATTACCGACCCAGAGATCGATTACCTGCTGCAGGTGGTCAATGCCCATTTCAAGAAGCCGCTGAGCCGCAGCGATATCGTCCACACCTACGCCGGCGTGCGGCCGTTGTGCGACGACGAGTCGGACGATCCCTCAGCGGTCACCCGCGACTACACCCTGGCCCTGTCCGGCCACCCCGGCGAGGCACCGCTGCTGTCGGTGTTCGGCGGCAAGCTGACCACCTACCGCAAACTGGCCGAATCCGCTCTGGCTCAACTGGCCGCGTACTTCCCGAAAATGGGCCCGAGCTGGACCGCCAGCAGCCCGCTGCCCGGCGCGGAGCAGCTGGACAGCCAGAGTGCCCTGGTCGAGGCCCTGTGCGGACGCTTTGGCTGGCTACCCACCACACTGGCTCGCCGCTGGGCCGGCAGCTATGGCAGCCGCAGCTGGATCATGCTCAAGGGGGTTGTCAATCTCGAGGATCTGGGCGAGCACCTGGGCAGCGGCCTCTATGCCCGCGAAGTGGATTATCTGTGCCAGCAGGAGTGGGCCATGCAGGCCGAGGACGTTCTCTGGCGGCGCAGCAAGCTCGGCCTGTTTATGACCCCGGCGCAGCAGACCCGGCTCACTCACTATCTGGGTATCCACTCGCCCCGCAGCCCGGAAGACGCCCACGCTGCCTGAGACCGCCAAACCCGCAGCGCGGTAAAAGCGCCAGAATAAAAAATGATCGGGAATCATTTTTAACGTCGCGCAGCGACGGCCCGCAGGGCGCGCCGCTATGACGGCAGGCCATAAAACATTGTCTGGAGCAATTTTTAACGTCGCGTAACGACAGCCCACAGGGTGGCCGCTATGACAGGCAGGCCATAAAAAATTGTCTGGAGCAATTTTTAACGTCGCGTAGCGACGGCCCGAAGGGTGGCCGCCATGGATGGCGGCCATAAAAAAAGGGCGACCTAAGTCGCCCAAATTGCCTTGCGTGCTCTGCTTCCGGGGATTCAGCTCTGCTTGCGCTTGTGCGAATCCTTCCAGATGAAATAGCCGACACCGGCGAAGAAGGCGACCATCAAACCGACCGTGCCGATTCCAGCGAGAACTACGACATCGATAAACATGGGGTGCCTCCTGCGTGAAGCCTGTGTGGGAATGGCTTCACGTTAACAGGCAGCGGCAGGCGGCTATTGATCCAGATCAAGACGGCACAGGGGCCGGGCGGCGAGACGCGGGTTAACTGATCCAGATCAATGGATCAGCCCCCGATGCAGCGGCAATCAGGGCTTTTTCGGTTTGCCCTTGGGCTTTTTCTTGCCTTTGGGCAAAGGCAGGGCCTGCTCGAAGGCCTCGCGCAACTCGTTGAGTTTCTTGTCGCGCAGGTCGTGGATGCGCTTGTCGCGCTCGGCGGTGAAATCGATCAGCTTGTCGTCGTTACTCATGGGGTTCGGATCATGCGAAAGGTCAGATTCAGGCGTGGCGTACAGGGGCTGCGCGTCTTCGCCACTTGATGCTGCCAATAATGCTGGGTCGGCCCGCGCATGACCAGTAGCGAACCATGATTGAGCAGCAGCGAGTGCTCGATACGGCTCTGCCCCTTGCGCCTGAAATCGAAACGCCGGCTGCCGCCCAGGTTGAGCGAGGCGATCAGCGGATTGCGCCCCAGCTCGGCTTCATCGTCACTGTGCCAGCCCATGGAGTCCTGGCCGTCGCGGTAATAGTTGAGCAACACGCCATTGAGCGGCTGCCCCAGCGCTGCCACCAGCCGTGCGCGAATCTGCGCCAGCAAGGGCGTCCAGGCCAGGGGCGAGTGACTCAGACCGGAATAACGGTAGCGGGCCTCGACATCGCCATACCAGGCGACCAGGCGCGGCACCACATGCTCACGCCCGTAAAACCGCACCCGAGGCTGCTGCCAGGGCGTTTCGGCGGCAAGCTGCGCCAGCCAGCGATCGGCCGTCGCCGGCTCCAGCCAGTGGGCCTGGAAATCCAGTTCGGCGTCGGGCAACTGCAAGGGGGCGTGGTCAAATAGCATCGCGGGGCACGTCAATTAAGGAGGCAAGGCTGCAGTCTGTACGAGGCGGCAGCCGTTTGCGACCGGCTACGCCCGTGTTTATCTCGGCTCGCGAGAGCGCCAGGCGGTTTTCAGACTTCCACATCCACCCACAGGCCCTGACGCGGCAAATCGTCCATTACCGCCTCGTCGGCCGCGTCGACTTCGCCTTCGGCCAGCTCCGCGGGCGTGTAGCCACGGCGCTGACGGCGACGCTGCTCTTCGCGCAGCAACATCTCCGCTTCCTGCGGATGGCGTTTATCCAGGCTCACGCCACTCTCCTTGGCGCTTTCGGCCGCCGGCGTAACCGGCGGAATTTCCGGCCTGGGCTTGATCACATCCTGCTGGACCGTGACCGGGGCCATGCTGTGGGGGATGGGCGGTAGCACTTTAGCTGTCCTCCTTTGGTCAGGCTGTCGGCCACACGGACGCCGACTTGAGAGCCGCCTCGCTACACTTTCGACAGAATCAATCACACAAAGTGCCGGCTGCACGCTAATGCGCCTTGGGCCAGGGCCCGGCGCTGCGTTACCATAGTCGGCTTTTTCACACGGGAGATGGGCATGGCGCAGTATGAACCGGGGCAACGCTGGATCAGTGACAGCGAAGCTGAGCTGGGGTTGGGAACCGTTCTGATGCAGGACGGCCGCATGCTTACCGTGCTCTACCCGGCCACCGGCGAAACGCGTCAGTACGCCACCCGCAATGCGCCGCTGACCCGCGTGCGCTTCTCCCCGGGCGACGAGATCACCCATTTCGAAGGCTGGAAGCTGACCGTTCAGGAAGTCGACGATGTCGACGGCCTGCTGGTCTATCACGGCCTCAACGCCCAGCACCAGAACGTCACCCTGCCGGAAACCCAGCTGTCCAACTTTATCCAGTTCCGCCTGGCCAGTGACCGTCTGTTCGCTGGGCAGATCGACCCGCTGCCCTGGTTCGCCCTGCGCTACCGCACCCTGGAATTCACCAGCAAGCAGTTGCAGTCCTCGCTCTGGGGCCTGGGCGGCGTGCGCGCCCAGCCACTCGCGCACCAGCTGCATATCGCCCGCGAAGTCGCCGACCGCATCGCCCCACGGGTGTTGCTGGCCGACGAGGTGGGCCTGGGCAAGACCATTGAGGCCGGCCTGGTGATCCACCGCCAGCTGCTGTCCGGGCGCGCCAACCGGGTGCTGATCCTGGTGCCGGAAAACCTCCAGCACCAGTGGCTGGTGGAAATGCGCCGGCGCTTCAACCTGGATGTGGCGCTGTTCGACGCCGAACGCTTTATCGAAAGCGACGCCAGCAACCCCTTCGAGGACTGCCAGCTGGCGCTGGTCGCCCTGGAATGGCTGTGCGAGGACGAAAAGGCCCAGGACGCGCTGTTTGCCGCCGGCTGGGACCTGCTGGTGGTCGACGAGGCCCATCACCTGGTCTGGCACCCGGAGCACGCCAGCGAGGAATATCGCCTGGTCGAGCAGTTGGCCGAGGTGATTCCCGGCGTACTGCTGCTGACCGCCACCCCGGAACAACTGGGCCAGGACAGCCACTTCGCGCGCCTGCGCCTGCTCGACCCCAACCGTTTCCACGACCTCGAAGCCTTTCGTGCCGAGAGCGCCCACTACCAGCCGGTCGCCGAAGCCGTGCAGGAGTTGCTCGACCAGGGCCGCCTGTCGCCTGCCGCGCACAAGACCATCCACGACTTCCTCGGTAACGAGGGCGAAGCCCTGCTGACCGCGGTCAATCAGGGCGACAGCGAGGCCTCGGCGCGCCTGGTGCGCGAACTGCTCGACCGCCACGGCACCGGCCGCCTGCTGTTTCGCAACACCCGCGCCGCGGTGCAGGGTTTCCCGGATCGCGAGCTGCACCCCTATCCGCTGGCCAGCCCCGACGAATACCTGGAACTGCCGCTGGGCGAGCATGCCGACCTCTACCCGGAAGTCAGCTACCAGGCCCAGGCCGAATTTGGCGATGAACAGCGCTGGTGGCAGTTCGATCCCCGCGTCGAATGGCTGATCGACACCCTGAAGATGCTCAGAAAGTTCAAGGTGCTGGTGATCTGCGCCCACGCCGAGACCGCCATGGACCTGGAAGACGCCCTGCGGGTGCGCAAGGGCATTCCGGCCACGGTGTTCCATGAGGGCATGAGCATCCTCGAGCGTGACCGCGCGGCGGCCTATTTCGCCGACGAAGAGTTCGGCGCGCAGGTGCTGATCTGTTCGGAAATCGGCTCCGAAGGGCGCAACTTCCAGTTTTCCCATCACCTGGTGCTGTTCGACCTGCCGGCCCACCCGGACCTGCTCGAGCAGCGCATCGGCCGTCTCGACCGGATCGGCCAGAAGCACCGCATCCAGCTGCATGTGCCGTACCTGGAGAACAGCCCCCAGGAACGCCTGTTCCAGTGGTACAACCAGGCGCTGAACGCCTTCCTCGCCACCTGCCCGACCGGCAACGCCCTGCAGCATCAGTTCGGCAGCCGCCTGCTGCCCCTGCTGGAAAACGGCGACGACGGCGAATGGCAGGCCCTGGTCGACGAGGCCAAGACTGAACGCCTGCGCCTGGAAGGCGAACTGCACGCCGGCCGCGACCGCCTGCTGGAACTCAACTCCGGTGGCGCCGGTGAAGGTGAAGCGCTGGTCGAGGCGATTCTCGAGCAGGACGATCAGTTCGCCCTGCCGATCTACATGGAGCAGCTGTTCGATGCCTTCGGTATCGACAGCGAAGACCACTCGGAAAACG
>JBFJZW010000157.1:0-10288 GCA_041621875.1 Pseudomonas sp.
ATCCGAATTTGTTCCTTGATGATGTCGATGCCGGTCACCATCTCGGTCACTGGATGCTCGACCTGGACGCGGGTGTTCATCTCGATGAAGTAGAAGTGGCCGTCTTCGTAGAGGAACTCGAAGGTGCCGGCACCGCGGTAACCGATCTCGATACAGGCGTCGACGCAGCGCTTGAGCACTTCGGCGCGGGATTGTTCGTTGATAAAGGGCGCTGGCGCTTCTTCCAGTACCTTCTGGTGGCGGCGTTGCAGCGAGCAGTCGCGGTCACCCAGGTGAATGGCGTTACCCTGGCCATCGGACAGCACCTGGACTTCCACGTGGCGCGGATTGCCGAGGAACTTCTCCAGATAGACCATCGGGTTGCCGAACACCGAACCGGCTTCGCTGCGGGTCAGCTTGGCTGATTTGATCAGGTCCTCTTCCTTGTACACCACGCGCATGCCGCGACCACCGCCGCCGCCAGCGGCCTTGATGATCACCGGATAACCGACATCGCGGGCGATCGCCAGGGCGACCTCCTCGTCTTCCGGCAGCGGGCCGTCGGAGCCGGGTACTACCGGTACGCCGGCGCGCTTCATGGCGTCCTTGGCCGAGACCTTGTCGCCCATCAGGCGAATGGTCTTGGCTTTCGGGCCGATAAAAGCGAAGCCGGAGTTTTCCACCTGTTCGGCGAAGTCGGCGTTTTCCGCGAGGAAACCGTAGCCGGGGTGGATGGCGGTGGCACCGGTGACTTCGGCGGCGCTGATGATCGCCGGAATATTCAGGTAGGACAGCGCACCGGAAGCCGGGCCGATGCACACCGACTCGTCGGCCAGGCCCAGGTGCATCAGTTCGCTGTCGGCGGTGGAATGCACCGCGACGGTCTTGATGCCCAGCTCTTTACAGGCGCGCAAGACGCGCAGGGCGATCTCGCCGCGGTTGGCGATCAGAACTTTTTCCAACATCGCAGGCTCTCCGCGGTTCAAACGATGGTGAACAGGGGCTGATCGTATTCCACCGGCTGGCCGTTCTCGCCCAGGATGGATTCGATAGTGCCGCTGGCCTCTGCCTCGATGTGGTTCATCATCTTCATCGCCTCGACGATGCAGAGAATGTCGCCTTTCTTCACGGTCGAACCGACTTCGACGAAGTTGCTCGAAGTGGGGCCGGAGGCGCGGTAGAAGGTGCCGACCATCGGCGAGCGCACCACGGTGCCATTCAGCTTGGCGGCAGCCGGGGCGGCGGCTTCGGCGGCGACCGGTGCGGCGGCAACCGGAGCCGCTGCAGGCGCAGGTGCCTGGGCGTACATCGGTTGTTGCATAAAGGTCGGCTGCTTGCTGTGACGGCTGATGCGCACGGACTCTTCGCCTTCGCGAATCTCCAGCTCGTCGATGCCGGACTCTTCCAGCAGCTCGATCAGTTTTTTGACTTTACGAATATCCATAGTTTTTCAACTCCCGGTGAGGTCAGGGGCGCTTAAGATCAAGTTGTTCGAGTGCAGCCTCCAGGGCCAGCCGATAACCGCTGGTGCCAAGGCCGCAGATCACCCCTACAGCTACATCGGAAAAGTAGGAGTGATGGCGGAAAGCTTCGCGTTTGTGCACGTTGGACAGGTGCACTTCGATGAATGGGATGCTCACCGCCAGCAATGCGTCACGTAATGCGACGCTTGTATGAGTAAAAGCGGCGGGATTGATCAGAATAAAGTCGACACCTTCGCCCTGTGCGGCGTGAATGCGCTCGATCAGCTCGTACTCGGCATTGCTCTGCAGATAGAGCAGGTGATGGCCGGCTTCGCGGGCGCGGCGCTCCAGATCCAGGTTGATCTGCTCCAGGGTGGTGGAGCCGTAAGTGCCCGGTTCACGGGTGCCGAGCAGATTGAGGTTGGGGCCGTGGAGCACCAAGAGGGTAGCCATGATCCTGTGTCCTTGTTTTTGCACTCGCAGGACTATGCCGGAGTCGCCTTGCGACTGTCCAGTTCTCAGCAATAGCCTGCACGATGACCGTAGTTTGCGCCATTAATGTGACTGCTTTGCTTAAAAGCGTTCGCGTGCCTGGCTCAGGCGGGCGGCAAAACCGCGGGCATCGATCTCGCCGACGACGCGCAAATCCCGCCATTCGTTGCCCTTGGCGTCGAACAGCAAGATCGCCGGCGGCCCAAACAGCTGGTAGCGGTCGAGCAGGGCGCGCTGGGCCGGGTTGCTTTCGGTGATGTCGAAGCGCAGCAGCTGGTAGTCACCCAGCTGGCCGCTGACCTGTGGGGCGCTGAGCACTTCGCGCTCGATCACCTTGCAGCTGATGCACCAGTCGGCGTACCAGTCGAGCAGCAGCGGCCGGCCGCCGTCCTGCGCGGCGCTGAGGGCCGCTTCCAGTTGCGTCGGGGTGGTGATGGTCTGCCAGTTGCCGGCTTGTTGCGCGCTGGCCTGCAGGCTGGGCGCGATGTTGCGGCCCAGGGGGCGCAGCGGGTCGTCCTGGCCTTGCAGGGCCCCGGTCCAGGCGGCCAGAGCGTAGATCAGCAGCGGCAGGCCGAGCAGCTGGGCGAGCTTCTGGTGATGGGTCTTGGGGGTCAGTTCCAGCGCGCCGAGCCAGAGGGCCACGCCGGCCGCCAGCAGGCCCCACAGGGCCAGGCTGACCGGCCCCGGTACCACCCGTTCCAGCAGCCAGATGGCCACGGCCAGCAGCAGGGCACCGAACAGGTTGCGTACGGTCAGCATCCAGGGGCCGGACTTGGGCAGCAGCGCGCCGCCACCGACGGCGAACAGCACCAGCGGCGCACCCATGCCCAGGCCCAGGGCCAGCAGTTTCAGGCCGCCACCCAGGGCGTCGCCGCTGGCGCTGATATACAGCAGGGCACCGGCCAGCGGTGCCGACACGCAAGGCGACACCAGCACACTGGAGAGCACGCCGAGGGCGGCTGCGCTGAAAACGGTGCCGCCGTGCAGGCGCTGGCTCAGGCGCTGCAGGCGAGCGTCGAGGGCCGCCGGCAGGCGCAGTTCGAGAAAGCCTAGGCTGGCCGCGCCGAACAGGGCGAAGAAGATGGCGAACGGCACCAGCACCCAGGGCGACTGCAGGCGCGCCTGCAGATTGAGTTCGGCACCGAACAGGCCCATCAGCGCGCCGAGGATGGCGAAACTCAGGGCCATCGGCAGCACATAGGCCAGCGCCAGCACCAGGCTGCGTAGGCCGCCAGGCTGACCGCGCAGTACCACCCCGGTGAGGATCGGCAGCATCGGCAGCATGCAGGGAGTGAAGGTCAGGGCCAGGCCGCCGAGGAAGAACAGCGCCAGATCGGTCCAGCTCCAGGGCGTCGCGGCATCCGGGCCATTGGCGGCGGACGCTGCGCCGCCAATGGCCAGTACCGTGGTTTCCGGTGGATAACACAGGCCCTTGTCGGCGCAGCCCTGGTAAGTGACGCTGAGATCGAACGGCAGATTGTCCGGGTTGTCGACCGGCACCTCGATATCCAGCACCTCGTAATACACCTCGACATCGCCGAAGTACTCGTCGGTCTTGGCCTGGCCGGCCGGTAGAACGACCTCGCCCAGGCGCACGCTCGCCGGCTCGGCACTGAAGCTGAACCGATGACGGTAGAGGTAGTAGCCCTCGGCGGCGACGAAACGCAGTTTGACCGACTCACTGGAGCTGTCGATCAGGTTCAGCTTGAAGGCCTCGCTGACCGGCAGGAAATCTGCGCTGTTGTTCAATGCCGCGCCCAGTGGCGCAGGTGCGGGGCGCTGGTCGAACAGGCCGGCGCTGGCGGGCAGGACCAACAGAAGCAGAAGCAGACTGAGTAAACGGTGCATGGCGGGCTCGTGATGCGGGCGTTCGTGCATCATAACGGAGCCGGAGTGCCGAGGGCACGGCCCAGGCTGTAAGCGGTCTTGTCGGCAAGCCAAAAGGGGCGCGGCAGATTGCCGCGCCAGCGGCCGTTAAACCCTGAAGGCCTGCACCGCGGTATGCAGCTGGCCACCCAGTTGCAACAGCTGCTCGCCCTGGTTGCGCCCCTCGCCGATGCGCAACAGGTTGTCGCCGCCCAGTTTGTGGATGCGCTCGCTGTGCCCGCGGATCTCGCTGACCGCGCCGCTCTGCTGGGCGGTGGCGTCGGCGATGCGTTCGGCCATGCTGGCGATGGTGCGGATCGCCGCGACTATCTCGTCCAGCGCGCCATCGGCCGCCTCTGCCTGGCTGGCGGTATGTTCGGCATGCTCGACCTGGGCGCGCATGGCCTGTACCGACTGCAGGGCGGCCTGTTGCAGGCGGCCGATCAGCGCCTGGATCTCTGCGGTCGCGCCGCTGGTGCGTTGCGCCAGCGAGCGCACCTCGTCGGCCACCACGGCAAAGCCGCGGCCCAGTTCACCGGCCCGCGCCGCTTCGATGGCGGCGTTCAGGGCCAGCAGGTTGGTCTGTTCGGCGATGCCGCGAATCACCGTCAGCACCTTGTCGATGGTGGCGGTTTCCTCGGCCAGGCGCTCGATGGCCTGGGCATTGCCCTGCACCTCGCCGACCAGTGAGTGCAAGCCGCTCAGGCTCTGGCCTATCACCTGCTGGCCCTGGCCCAGGGCGCGGTCGGCATCGCGGCTGGCATCGGCGGCCTGGCTGGCGTCGCCGGCCACCTGCTGGATGGTGGCCTGCAGCTCGCCGAGGGCGTCGTGAATCTGCGCGGTATCGCCGGCCTGACGCTCGGCCCCGCCATGCAGGCCGCCGCTGAGCTCGGCCAGGGTGCGGCTGGAGCCGACCACCTGTTCGGCGTGCTGGCGGATGGTGCCGACCAGATCGACCAGGTAGGCGCGCAGGCGATTGAGCGAGGCCTCGATATCCGCCAGTTCGCGGATCTGCGAGCCCAGGCGGATATCCGTGGCGAAGTCGCCCTGAGCCCAGGCGGAGAGTGACGGCACCAGGTGGGTGAGGATCTTTGTCAGGCGGCGCTGGATGCGGTCGATCAGCAGGGCGATCAGCAGGATCAGGCCGATCATCAGGCCCAGAATCAGCTGCACTTCGCCCTGGATGCGCCCGTGTTCGGCGCGCACCAGCGGCTCCAGCGCGGCCAGGGCCTGCTGCACCTGATCGATCTGGATGCGGGTGCTGCTGGCCAGCACGCCGCGTTGCTCGATCAGCTCGCGGGTGCGCTGCAATTCGGCCGGGTAGCGGTTGATCAGGTTGGTCAGGTCGCGCTTGAGGGCGATGCCGCGGTCTGCGGCCTGGTTGTTTTCGTTGACCGTGTCCAGTCCCAGCAGGTCGGCAAAGGCGTTGCCGGGGGACTGCTCGGCCTCGACCACGCCGAGCAGCGGCAGGGCATCCAGTCGCCGGGCCTGCTTTTGCAGGGCGGCCAGTTCGCGTTCGACCTCGCTGACCAGTTCGCCGCGGCCACTGCTGACCAGCTTGCCCCGAGCATGGCCCAGGCGCGTCAGGTGGCGGGCGGCATTGAATAGCGGGCGGCGATAGTCGGCGGCCGTGGCGAGCTCGCCGTTGTCGGAGTAGTTCGCCAGTTGCTCCAGTGCCGCGTCCATTTCCCGTTCGGCCTGCAGCAGCAGTCCCTGGGGATCGCCGGACAGTTTGCCGGCGGCCAGCAGCTGGTCGGCGCTGAAGCGCTGCAGTTCGGCCAGGCTGGGGCGCAGGTTTTCCGCCAGCTGTGCCGGCAGCTCGGTGAGCGCCAGCTCCAGGGCAGCCAAAGATTGCAGGGCGGCGCTATGGCGCAGGGCGTCGCCGCTTTCCAGGTAGGCGGCGATGTTCTGCGCGCTCTCGTCCTGAAACTGCTGCGACAGGCTCAGGTAGCGCTCCATCAGCTGGTAGGGGCGCTGCAGGGCGCGCTGCGACCACCAGAGCGTCGCCGCCAGGGCCACGCAGACCGCGACCAGCAGCAGGGTATTGAGGTTGGTAAGGGATTTAAGGCGCATAGGGCTCGACCGATGGGGAACGGTACGGGCCACCTCCGGGGTGGCCACTAAGCCCTGGAATTTATTGCTTTTTTATGACCGCAATATGACGGTGTGGGCTGCGTCACGGTTTTTCTCGGCGGCTCTAGTCGCCCTGATAAATCTCCACCCGGTTGCGTCCGCCATGCTTGGCCACATAGAGCGCCTGGTCGGCCTGCTGCGAGAGCAGTTTGCCGTCCAGTTCGGGGGCGAGCTGGGCGATGCCGCAGCTGAAGGTACAGGACAGTTCGTGGGGCTGCGCCGAGTACTGGATTTCGGCGAAACGCTGGCGGATCTCGTCGAGTACCAGCTTGGCCGACTGGGCGTCGGTGTCGGGCATCACCACCGCAAACTCCTCACCGCCGTAGCGGCCGATATGGTCGCTCTTGCGCAGGCGCTGCTTGAGGAACAGGGCCAGGCTCTTGATTACCCGGTCGCCCATGGGGTGGCCGTAGGTGTCGTTGACCTTCTTGAAGAAGTCGATATCGATCATGGCGAAGCTCAGCGGCTGGCCGTCGCGCTCGGCACGAAAGCGCGCATCCTCGAGCAGTTGCAGAGTGTGGGTGTGGTTGAACAGGCCGGTCAGGCTGTCGCGCACCATGCGCGCCTTGAGGTTGCGCGCGCGGGCGGCGCGGTTGCGCACCGTGGCGATCAGATGCCGTGGTTTGATCGGCTTGGTCAGGAAGTCATCGCCGCCTTCGCTCATGGCGTCGAGTTGCTTGTCCAGATCGTCTTCGGCGGACAGGTAGATGATCGGCACGCTGACATAGCGGTCGTTGTGACGGATCACCTTGGCCAGTTCCGGGCCGTTGCACTCGGGCATATACATGTCGAGGATGATCAGGTCCGGCTGGAATTCGGCGAGCTGGGTCATCGCCGCGATCGGCTCGATCAGGGTGCGGGTGATGATGCCGGCACTGTTGAGCACCCGTTCGGTGTGGGTGGCCTGGGCCCGCGAGTCATCGATGATCAGCACCTTGTAGGGCTCGTACTGGGCCACATGGGTGAGCACTTCGATGCGCTCGAACAGGTTCGAGGCATCCAGATTGCCGGTGAAGAACTCCTGGCCGCCGGCCCTTACTGCCGCCAGGCGGGTGGGGGTGTCGGTATCCTGGCGGCTGAAAAACAGCAGCGGGATCTTGTGCTCCAGGCCTTCCTGCACCGCCTGGGCCAGTTGCAGGCCGCAGCCCGGACCGGAGAAGTCGACGTCCATCAGGATGGCGGCCGGGTGGCGCTCCAGTACCGCGTCGCGAAAGGCATTGGCGCTGTCGAAGGGCAGCGCGGTCATGCCGAAGAACTCCAGGCGCTGGGCCAGCTGCTCGGCCTGGTCGAGATGTTGCAGGGCCAGGTAGACCGGCTTGCGCAGGGGCGGCAGGACGGTCTGTTCGAAGCGGTCGCCATGGCGCAGGCCGGTGCGCGACAGGCGCTGCATCAACAGGTTGAGCTGGCTGATCAGCTCGCTGTTGAGGCGACCACGGTTGCCCGCGACCTGCTCCAGGCAATGACCGATTTCCCCGGCCAGCTGGCAATGCTCGGCCTGCTCGAAGCGTTCGGCGTAGCGCTGCAGCAGCTGGTTGGCCTGCTCCAGCTCGCGCATGCCGCCGTCATTCCACTCGCTGCGCTGCAGGCGTTGCCAGACCTCGAGCAGCTGGCGTGCCTGGTTGATCACGCGCTGGGCGAAGTGCTGTTTGAGGCGGTCGCTGCTGGGGTCTTCGTGTTCGGTCATGGCCTTTGGTCTACTGGGGCGGCCTGGCGGTCGCGAGTGATGGCGCATTGCCAGTAATGCTACCACTGACAATCGCCTCTGCGGGCACCGTCGATCTATTGACGGTGGTCTTCTGTCTAGGGCGTCACAGTCTGTGACAACGGCAACCGGCAGTAAGTTTGCCGCGCGACGCTGCGCAGCGCGTCGCGCTTCACTTATAGTGCTAGGGTCTGTTCGCAACCCTGCCCAAGGCTTGCGGTCGAATCACCGAGTTGAGCAAACAAAGGACAAGGCCATGTTGGATTGGAAGAACCGAACTGCCGGCGCACGCAATGGTGCTGCGGATTCCGTCGATAACGTACGCAGCTATTTCGCCGGCGGCTGGGCCGTTCGTGTGATCGGCGCTCTGCTGGGGCTCTACCTGCTGCTGGCCGTGATCGTGGGTTGGTACTGGAGCCAGGAGCCGGCGCAGTTCTCGGTGCAGCAACGTGCCGAAGCCGCCTCCCAGGCCCGCGGGCACAAGCTGGTCAATGGCTACACCACGGCCGAAACCCTCAAGCAGGTGGCCAGCACCCTGCTCGACAAGCCGGGCGGCTATCTGTCCAACGACCTCGCCCCGCCGGGCCTGTGGCTGGACAATATGCCCAGCTGGGAGTTTGGCGTGCTGGTGCAGGTGCGTGACATGTCCCGCGCGCTACGCAAGGACTTCACCCGCTCGCAATCGCAGTCCACCGAAGATCCGGACCTGGCCAAGGCCGAGCCGCGCTTTCACTTCGACAACAAGAGCTGGGCGCTGCCGGCCTCCGAGGCCGAGTACGCCGAAGGCATCAAGTCGCTGGACCGCTACCTGGCGCGTCTGGCCGACCCGGACCAGTCCAATGCGCAGTTCTACACCCGCGCCGATAACCTCAACAACTGGCTAGGTGATGCTGCCACTCGCCTGGGTTCGCTGTCGCAGCGGCTGTCGGCCAGTGTCGGTCAGGTGCGTCTGAATACCGCAGTGGTCGATCCGGCGCTGGCCGATAGCGTGGCGCAGGCCGACTTTGTCGAAGGCGTGAACTACGAGACGCCGTGGCTGCAGATCGACAACGTGTTCTACGAAGCCCGCGGTCAGGCCTGGGCGCTGGCGCACCTGCTGCGCGCTATCGAAGTCGACTTCGCGGATGTGCTGGCGAAGAAGAACGCCACCGTCAGCGTGCGCCAGATCATCCGCGAGCTGGAGGCCGCGCAGGAAACCCTGTGGAGCCCGATGATTCTCAACGGCAGCGGTTACGGCCTGCTGGCCAACCACTCGCTGGTGATGGCCAACTACATCTCGCGGGCCAATGCCGGCCTGATCGACCTGCGCCAGCTGCTGTCGCAGGGCTGAGCCATGGCCTGGTCCGAGGCCGAGGTGGCGCACCGCGCCGCCTCCGACGCCGAGCTGATCGCCTGGGTCGACGAGCAGGACCGCCCCCTGGGCGGCGTGCTGCGCGCCGAGTTGCGCGAGCGCCGGCTGATCGGGCGGGGCAGCTATATCCTGCTGTTCAACAGTGCCGGCCTGCTCTGCGTGCACCGGCGCACCCTGAGCAAGGCGCTGTACCCCGGTTACTGGGATGTGGCGGCCGGCGGCATGGTGCTCGAAGGCGAAAGCTATGCCGAATCGGCCGCCCGCGAGCTGGCCGAGGAGCTGGGTATCGAGGGGGCACCGCTGGTCGAACACGCGCACTTTTTCTACGACGCCCCGGAAAGTCGCCTGTGGTGCATGGCCTATTCGGCGGTGTCCGATGCGCCGCTGCGCTTGCAGCCGGAGGAAGTGTTGGAGGCGCGGTTTATCTCCATCGACCAGGCCCTGGCCGAAACCCAGCACCTGCCCTATTGCCCTGATTCGTTGGCCGCCTTGCAGCGTTATCTGGCGGCTATTGCGTAGGATGGGTTAGCCGTAGGCGTAACCCATCGTGTTGCCAGCATGGGTATCACGAGGCATTCATGCCCCTCACCCTGTTGGCAGCTAAAGTTGTGCAACACGGCATCCTGCCGTTTTGTCGCTGCGCTCAATCCATCCTACGACTGAATAGCTGTTTAGAGCCGCGCCGTTACTGGCTTTGTGCAGGATATGCGGGCGTTTCGTTCGGCATCCCGAACGGCGTCGCCAATCCACCGATTAATGGCGCATTTTTACACTTAGCAGCGCGGGTTTTTGCCGTTACACTGCGCCGCCTTCAAGCCCCGGCCGTGTATCGCCAGGGTGCGCTGCCCCTGCCAGAGTGGGGCTTCGCGGTCGACTCTGAACACTCAGTCGATCAGTCGCTATCCTGACCCCTTCGAGGACCAACCGGTGGTCAAGAAAGCTTCCTCATTTGCCGCCCTCGGCGGCCTGGTGTATTCCACCGACAGCGGCCGGCATTGCCCGGACTGCAGTCAGCCGGTGGACGCCTGCATCTGCAAACAGACCCTGATCCCCGACGGCGATGGCATCGCCCGCGTGCGCCGCGAAAGCAAAGGCCGCGGCGGCAAGACGGTGACCACCATCAGCGGCGTGCCCCTGGCCGTCGATGCGCTGCAGGAGCTGACCAGCGCGCTGAAGAAGCGCTGCGGGTGCGGCGGCTCGCTCAAGGACGGGGTGATCGAGATTCAGGGCGATCACGTCGAGCTGTTGCTCGCCGAACTGCTCAAACGTGGCTTCAAAGCCAAAAAATCCGGCGGCTGACCC
>JBFJZW010000158.1:0-10287 GCA_041621875.1 Pseudomonas sp.
AGGCGAAAGCCTGATCAGCCGCGACGGCTACTGGGTCGGCCGGCACTTCCTGCGGGTGCGTCGCGCCAGTGAAGCGGAAAGCGGCCTGCTGGCCCGCGGCCAGGAAATCGAACAGCTGGGACTGGAGCGCGAAGAGCGCGAAGCGGCCCTGGCACTGCTGGAGGAACGCCTGCTGCAGCTGCGCGAAAGCCAGGGGCAACAGGAAGAACAGCGTGAGCAGCAGCGCCGCCAGTTGCAGGACCAGGCCCGTCGCCTGGGCGAACTGAAGGCGCAGTTGTCTGCCGGGCAGGCCAAGGTCGAACAGCTGAGCCTGCGTCGCACCCGCCTGGATACCGAGTTGCACGAGCTGGCCGAGCAGCGCGCCGTCGAGCATGAACAACTGGGCGAGTCGCGCCTGCAGCTACAGGACGCCCTGGATGCAATGGCGACCGATAACCAGCAACGCGAAAGCCTGCTGGCCAGCCGCGACAGTCTGCGCGAGCGTCTCGATCGGGTGCGGCAGGAGGCCAGAGCACACAAGGACCACGCCCATCAACTGGCCGTGCGCCTGGGTTCGCTCAAGGCGCAGCACGACTCCACTCGCCAGGCCCTGGAGCGTCTGGAACTCCAGGCCGAACGCCTGCACGAGAAGCGCGAGCAGCTCAACCTCAATCTGGAGGAGGGCGAAGCGCCGCTGGAAGAGCTGCGTATGAAGCTCGAAGAGCTGCTCGACAAGCGCATGGCGGTGGAGGACGAACTCAAACTGGCGCGCCTGGCCCTGGAAGACGCCGACCGCGAGCTGCGCGAGGCGGAAAAACGCCGTACCCAGGCCGAGCAGCAATCCCAGCTGTTGCGTGGCCAGCTCGAGCAGCAGCGCATGGAGTGGCAATCCTTGACCGTGCGGCGCAAGGCCCTGGCCGATCAGCTGGCCGAGGACAACTTCGACCTGCACGGCGTGCTGGCGACCCTGCCGGGCGACGCCAGTGAGAAGGCCTGGGAGGATGAGCTGGAGCGCCTGGCTGCGCGTATCCAGCGCCTCGGTCCGATCAATCTGGCGGCCATCGACGAATACCAGCAGCAATCCGAGCGCAAACGCTACCTGGACGCGCAGAACGCCGACCTGGTGGAGGCCCTGGATACCCTGGAAAATGTCATTCGCAAGATCGACAAGGAAACCCGCAACCGCTTCAAGGAAACCTTCGATCAGATCAATGGCGGTCTGCAGGCCCTTTTTCCGAAAGTTTTCGGCGGCGGCAACGCTTATTTGGAACTCACCGGCGAAGATTTACTCGATACCGGGGTAACCATCATGGCGCGACCACCGGGCAAGAAGAACAGCACCATCCATCTGCTCTCGGGCGGCGAGAAGGCGCTGACCGCATTGGCCCTGGTATTCGCCATCTTTCAGCTCAATCCGGCCCCCTTCTGCATGCTCGACGAGGTGGATGCGCCGCTGGACGATGCCAACGTTGGGCGTTATGCCCGTCTGGTCAAGGAAATGTCGGAAAAAGTGCAATTCATCTATATCACCCACAACAAGATCGCCATGGAAATGGCCGACCAATTGATGGGCGTGACCATGCATGAGCCGGGCTGTTCACGTTTGGTTGCAGTGGATGTGGAGGAGGCGCTGGCAATGGTCGAAGCATGATGCTTCTGCCTGTGTAAAGTTGTCTTTCGTCGTGCTAGCTTAACGCGCAATGTTATCAAGAGTGGCCATTGGCCTAGAGAAAGACCTGCCGGAACATGGAGTTGGCGTCAGGTTACAGAATTAGCGAAACGGGGCGGGATGCTCCTTGGTTTATCAAATTTATTAGGGGTTAGGTTATTTCATGGAATTCGGTCTGCGCGAGTGGCTGATCGTTATCGGCATTATTGTGATCGCTGGCATCCTCTTCGACGGGTGGCGGCGTATGCGCGGTGGCAAGGGCAAGCTCAAGTTCAAGCTTGATCGCAGTTTTGCCAATATCCCGGATGATGACAGCGACCCCAACCTGCTCAGCCCGCCGCGGGTGATCGATCGCAACCACGAACCCTCCCTGGACGAAGACGACCTGCCGGCGATGAGCGCCCGCGAACTGAACCGTCGCCGCAGCGGCGAGCCGCAGCAGGGTGACCTGAATCTTGGCCTGGACGAGCCGGTACCGACCCTGCTCAATCCGGTCGGTCAGGCGGCCGAAGAGCCTGTCGGCAAGGCGGCTTCCAGCAGCAAGGAACTGCCGCCGGTCGAAGAGGTGCTGGTGATCAACGTGATCGCCCGCGACAACGCCGGTTTTCAGGGCCCAGCGCTGTTGCAGAATATTCTCGAAAGCGGCCTGCGCTTCGGCGAGATGGATATCTTCCATCGCCACGAAAGCATGGCCGGCAATGGCGAAGTGCTGTTCTCCATGGCCAACGCACTCAAGCCCGGCACTTTCGATCTGGACGATATCGAAGGTTTCAGCACCCGCGCCGTGAGTTTCTTTCTCGGTCTGCCGGGCCCGCGTCACCCCAAACAGGCCTTCGATGTGATGGTCGCCGCCGCGCGCAAGCTGGCCCACGAACTCAATGGCGAGTTGAAAGATGACCAGCGCAGCGTAATGACCGCGCAAACCATCGAGCATTACCGCCAGCGCATCGTCGAATACGAGCGCAAGCAGTTGACCAGCAAACGCTAAACCGGCTGCAAACCAAAAGCCTCAAGTTACAAGTCGCGCGCTTGGCTTGGGGCTTTTTTTATTCAATGTTGCCAGTAGTGCCGGCGGCTCTACGAAATCCGTAGGAGCGGGCCATGCCCGCGATGTTTCCCTATTGACCTCGATCGCGGGCAAGCCCGCTCCTACAAAAGCTAAGCCTGTCGACAACAGCCAATTCAGACATGGCCTGGTTTTTTCTGCTCGCCCCAGATGTCGCTGTACGTGCGCAAGCCTCGTCGTCAGCCATATAGCGAAGGCAGGCCGTCCGGCAAACGGCTAGAATCCTGCGCCTGAACATCAACCAAAGGTTGAACTGGACGCCGGGCCGGAACTCCGCGGCGACTGCCTCCAGTTTTATGCCTGCAGCTACGGCTTGTGAATTATGTCCGCCATCCCCACCGCCGCCGAACGCATCGCTCACCTGCGCAGCGAGCTCGACGCGCACAACTACCGTTACTACGTACTCGATGAACCGAGCATCCCGGATGCCGAGTACGATCGTCTGTTCCGCGAATTGCAGGCGCTGGAGGCGGAGCATCCGCAGCTGGTGACGCCCGAATCGCCGACCCAGCGGGTGGGCGGCGAGGCGCTCAGCGTGTTTGGCGAGGTGCGCCATGAAGTGCCCATGCTCAGCCTGGGCAATGCTTTCGAGGAGGAGGAACTGCTGGCCTTCGACCGCAGTGTGCAGGCTGGCCTGGGCCTGCAGGGTGGCGATCTGTTCGGCGGCGGGGTCGCGGTGGAGTACAGCTGCGAACCCAAGCTCGACGGCCTGGCGGTCAGCCTGCGCTACGAGAACGGCCAGCTGGTGCGCGGTGCCACCCGCGGCGACGGCAGCACCGGCGAGGACATCAGCAGCAATGTGCGCACCATCCGCAATATTCCGCTCAGGCTGCAGGGCGAGGGCTGGCCGCAGGTGCTGGAAGTACGCGGCGAAGTCTATATGCCCAAGGCCGGCTTCGACGCGCTGAATGCTCGTCAGGCGCAGAGCGGGGGCAAGACCTTTGCCAACCCGCGCAATGCCGCCGCCGGCAGCCTGCGTCAGCTCGACCCGAAGATCACCGCCAGCCGTCCGCTGGAGTTCTGCTGCTATGGCGTCGGTCAGGTCAGCGGCGAGCTGGCGACCACCCAGATCGGCATGCTCGAGCAACTCAAGGCCTGGGGCATCCCCATCAGCCGCGAGTTGAAACTGGCCAAAGGCGTGGAGGCTTGCCTGGCCTACTACCGCGATATCGGTGAGCGACGCATGAGCCTGGCTTACGACATCGATGGCGTGGTGTTCAAGGTCAACACCATCGAGGATCAGCAGCAGCTGGGTTTCCGCGCGCGCACGCCGCACTGGGCCATCGCCCACAAGTTCCCGGCCATGGAGGAGCTGACCGAGTTGCTGGATGTGGAATTCCAGGTCGGCCGCACCGGCGCGGTGACCCCGGTGGCGCGGCTCAAGCCGGTCAAGGTGGCGGGGGTCACGGTGTCCAACGCCTCCCTGCACAACATGGACGAAGTGGCGCGCCTGGGCCTGATGATCGGCGATACGGTGATTATCCGCCGCGCCGGCGATGTGATTCCCCAGGTGGTGCAGGTGGTGAGCGAGCGGCGTCCGGCGGATGCCCGGCCGGTGCTGACCCCCGCGCAGTGCCCGGTGTGCGGCTCCCATGTCGAGCGCACCCAGCTGGTCAAGCGCAGCAAGGGCAAGGAGTCCTTCAGCGAGGGCTCAATCTACCGCTGCGTGGGCCGCCTGAGCTGTCAGGCCCAGCTCAAGCAGGCGATCATTCATTTCGTCTCGCGCCGCGCCATGGATATCGAGGGCCTGGGCGAAAAGAGCGTCGAGCAACTGGTGGATGAGGGGCTGGTGGCATCCCCGGCCGACCTCTATACCCTGACGTTCGAGCAGATAGTTGGGCTGGAAGGCTTTGCCGAACTGTCCACGCGCAATCTGCTGGCCGCCATCGCCGACAGCCGCCGGCCCAGCCTGGCACGTTTTATCTATGCCCTGGGGATTCCCGATGTCGGCGAGGAGACTGCCAAGCTGCTGGCCCGTGCCCTGGGGTCGCTGGCGCGGATCCAGCAGGCTCTGCCGCAGGTGCTGACCTACCTGCCGGATGTGGGGCTGGAAGTTGCCCACGAAATCCACAGCTTCTTCGAGGACGGGCATAACCGCCAGGTTATCGAACAGCTGCTGGCGCGCGGTCTGGTGCTGCAGGAGGAGGGCGAGTTGCACGCCGAGTTCGCCGCATGCGCCACTCTGGCCGGCTTTATCGACAAGCTGAACATCGCCGGCATCGCCGCCACCGGGGCGAAGAACCTGGCGGAAAAGGCCGGCAGCCTCGAGGGACTGATCGCCCTCAGTCAGGACTGGCTGGATCTGAGCGTGATGAAGGGCCTTAACGAGAAGGCCAAACAGGCGCTGCGCGAGTTTTTCGCTGAGCCGGCCAATGTCGACCTGGCCAAGGCCATCGAAGCCCAGCTGCGCGCCTTCGGCATGCACTGGCAGAGCGAGAAGAAAGTGCTCGAGGGCCTGCCCCTGGCCGGACAGACCTGGGTGCTGACCGGCAGCCTGGAGGTGATGAGCCGCGATGTGGCCAAGGAGCGCCTGGAAGCCCTGGGGGCCAAGGTGGCCGGCTCCGTATCGGCGAAAACCAGCTGTGTGGTGGCCGGCCCCGGAGCGGGCTCCAAGCTGGCCAAGGCCAGTGAGCTGGGGGTGCGGGTGCTAGACGAGGACACCTTTCTGGCGGAACTCGCCCGCCTGGGCCAGTAGTCGCTTGAGCATACGCCTCGCTGAGCATGTGCTGGAGCGTTCGAGTGGGGCCATTGCGGTTGCTCAGGTGTAGCTCTTGGCCCCGTACACGGACCCGGTATGCCGACCATGGCCAATGAGCCCGCAACGGGCTAGCGTGCTTCGAATAACTGTCGTAGTGCGCTCGGCGATAGGCCGGTCCAGCGCTTGAAGGAGCGGCGGAAGTTGGTCGCATCGTGGAAGCTGAGAAAATCGGCGATTTCCTCATTGCTGTAGGCCTTGATCCGGTACAGGTAGAGCGCCACGTGCTTGCGCACAAGGTCATGCTGTTCCTGATAGTGCGTGCCATGCTTGCGCAGCTTGCGTTTGAAGGTCGCGGGGCTCATTTCGAAGGCCTGCGCGGCCTGCTCCAGGCTAGGTGACTGGCGCACGTTGGCTTGCATCCAGGCATACAGGCGGTCCAGCAGACTGGCCTGGTAGCCCAGGCCGTGCAGTTGCCGCGTGGCTTCCTGGCGGGCCACCGCACCGGCGGTGTGCGCCGCCTGGGGCCAGGCGGCGGTCATAAACTCGCGGGGCAGGCGCAGCATGTCCAGCTGGCTGTCGAAATGCAGGTCTTCGCCCAGGTGCACCCAGTACTGTTCGACATAGCGCGGCTGCGGGTGGGCGAAGTGGAAGCGCCACGGCAGCTGCTGCCCGGACAGCCAGCGAGCCATCGCCACCACCGCGGTCATGCAGGCCTCGATCAGAAAACGCCAGTGCGGTCCGGCACCGCTGCTGTCGACCCAGTAGAGGTAGGCGTACTGCTCGTCGAGCAGCAGCCGGGGGGCCAGCAGGGGGCTGAACAGCGCGCGCATCTCGATCAGCAGTTCCAGCGCCTGTTGCAGGTTGCCGGCCTGCTGCAGCGCCTGGCTGGCCGCGCCATAGTGGCCGGGCAACAGGCGCTGGCCGAAGAGAAAGCTGGTGTCGTCGGCTTCCAGCAGGCGTTGCGCGTTATCGATCAGCACTAGGAACTGCTGCGGGCTGATGCGTACCTCGCCGGCCAGGATGTCGTCGTAGAACAAGCCGCTGCCGCGCAGCAGACGATGGGTGTCGATCTCACGGCTGATGGCCAGGTCGATCAAGGCCGCAGGCTGGTAATGGGCGGCAATAAAGCGGCTGTCGCATTCGTACCAGGGGGTTTTTACGGTCATGGCATCCGCCTCAGGCACGCTTGATCTGCGGCGGTTGTTTGACCCGCGCCAGCGCCAGGTTGAGCCGTTGCAGCAGGCTTTCCGGGCTGTCCTGCTGGGCCATGACCACCGCCACGCTGGCCTGCAGCTGCAGGCGCTCGCCGTGCTGGCTGCTCTTGTAGGCGAGGTGCTGCACGGCGGCTTGCAGTTCCAGGGCCAGATGCCGGGCCTGTTGTTCGCCGGTATTGGGCAGCAGCACTACGAAGCGGTCGCCGGCCAGGCGACAGAGCAGGTCCTGGCGGCGCAGGTTGAGCACCATCACCTGGGACACCACCTGCAATACGCGATCGCCCTCGGCGTGGCCGTATTCACGGTTGACCCGGTTGAAGTCGTCCAGGTCGAGGATTACCAGCGACAGCGGTTGCTGCTCGCTCTGTGCCTCCTGCAGGGCTTGCTGCAACTGCAAACGCAGATAGTCGGCCCCGCCCAGCGGTGTGACCTTGTCGAACAGGCGATGCTCGCGAAACAGCCGTTCGCGCTTTTCCATCTGCCCGCTGATCGCCAGTTGTTCGCGGTGCCAGTGGTAGATGCCCAGGGTCATCAGAATAAACCCCACGGGCATCGGCCCCGACTCCAGCCACTTGTCCCAGGCGATGCTCTCCGGCAGTTGCACGAACTCGTCGAGGGTATCCATCCACAGTGAGAAGAACAGGCAGGCCAGGCCGTAGAACAGCAGGGTGGTGACCTGTCCGGCCGGGCGACTTTTCAGCAGCAGGCCGATCCACACCAGTACCAGCAGCGCCGAGCCGCCTTCACCGCCGATATCGGTCCAGTTCCATTCGCTCAGCCCTTTGAGCGTGCCGACACCCAGGTAGGCGAGCAGACCGAAGTTGGCCGCCAGCAACAGGCCGGTGAGTTTCCATACGTGCAATTTCAGTAGTGGCGGCATGGCCAACAGGCTCCGCAGAGGGTAATGGCCGCCAGCACAACAGATGCACATGACAGTTTGGTTGCAGTGGGGGAGGTCAAATTGGCTCAGGGCTCTGCGCCGATTTATTGCGCTTTATGGCGATCAGGCGGTTTCTGCCGGTACGTGTTGGCGCATTTCTACCGCGCTATAAATGAAGGACTGGGTTAAACCGCGCACCGGCCTGGCCGCTCGGCCGCACAGTTGCAGTCATTTCAGCTCAATTGCGTACTACAGCCTGCTGAAACCCGCTGGTTTAGCGCTATGGCCGCACGTGCTGTCACAGAAGCGTCATCACTCCTGCCTAGCTTTCGCTCCCCAATAGCCCGGCTATTGCAGCCTGGCAGCGATCAATCTTGGGGAGGGTAGGTGATGAAGGTGCGCAGCAGTTCCGCTGGCAATTCGGGTTGGCAGATCAGCGTGCTGGCCCTGGCGATTGCCTCCAGCAGCCAGTTGCTGGCGGCTGAGCCGGCCACCGAATACGTCGAGGTGGTCGGCCAGGCCGTCAGCATCGACAAGGCGCTGAAAGAGCAGCGCAGTTCCGACAACGTCGAGAGCGTGGTGCACGCCGACGGCATCGGCCAGCTGCCGGACGACAACGCCGCCGAAGCGCTGCAGCGTATTCCCGGCCTGTCGGTTGAACGCGACCAGGGCGAGGGGCGCTTTGTCAGCGTGCGCGGTATCGGCCCGGATCTGAACAGCGTGACCATCAACGGCACCCTGGTGCCCTCGCCGGAAAGTGACCGCCGCGCCGTGGCCCTGGATGTCTTGCCCTCGGAGCTGGTGCAGTCGCTGACGGTGGTCAAATCCCTGACCCCGGATATGGACGCCAACTCCCTGGGCGGCACGGTGGAGGTGGAGAGCCTGTCGGCCTTCGACCACGAGGGGCTGTTCTACACCGGCAGCGCCGAAGGCAGCTACGACGACAATACCGAACAAACCAGCCCGAAGTTTTCCGGCGCGATCAGCGACCGTTTCAGCCTGGGCGATGGCATCGACAACTTCGGCGTGGCCGCGGCGTTGAGCTGGCAGGAGCGCGACTTTGGTTCGGACAACGTCGAAACCGGCGGTGCCTGGGACTTCGATAACGGCGCACGGCTGGAAGAGCTGGAGCAGCGCAACTACGCCATTACCCGCGAGCGCACCGGCTTTGGCCTGAACTTCGATTACAAGCCGGATGACCTCTCCAGCTATTACCTGCGCACCCTCTATAGCCGCTACAAGGACAGCGAAACCCGCAACGCCGCAGGCGTCGAATTTGCCGATGCGCAGTTGCCCGGTGAGCGTGGCGATGCCGAAGGCTATCGCGAGCTGAAGAGCCGCGAGGAAACCCAGCAAGTGCAGTCCTACGTGCTGGGTGGCGAGCGCATGCTCGGCCTGTGGACCATTGGTGCCCAGGCCGGTTACAGCCGCTCCAGCGAAGACAGCCCGGAAGGTATTGCCGGGGCGACCTTCGAAGGTAATGACGATTTTGCCGATGCCGGTTTCAGCAACAGCAAGAAGCCGCGCCTGAATATCGAGTCGGCGTTCTACGACCCGAACAATTTCACCCTCAGCGAGGTCGAGTGGGAAAAGCAGAAAACCACCGACACCGAGAAGAACATCAAGCTCGACCTGGCGCGCGACTATGACCTCAGCGGCTATGCGGCGCAGGTCAAGTTCGGCGGCAAGCTCAGCCGTCGGGAAAAAGACAATGACCTGGAAGCCTGGAAGTATGAGGACCTCGGCGATGTCGGCCTGAGCGATGCCGATCTCAACCTTGGCCAGTTCACCAAGGGCAGTGTGGATTACGGCCTGGGCCGCTTCGGTCCCGGTATCAGCGACAAGGCCATCGAACGTCTGCTCGGCAGCCTGAACAGAGACGACTTCTATAACGCAGAAGAGTCGCGGGTAAATGACTTCGAGATGAGCGAAGACATCAACGCCGCCTACCTGATGAACAGCCTCGACATCGATGACTGGCGCTTTATCGCCGGGGTGCGCTACGAGGGCACCGAGTTCGAGGCCAAGGGCAGCGGCATCCGCGATGGGGTCTTCGAGGACACCCGTAGCGACACGCGCTATGAGCACTGGTTGCCGGGCCTGCATGCGCGTTATCAGCTCAACGCCAGCACTCAGCTGCGCGCGGCCTGGACCAACACCGTGGTGCGGCCGACCTTCGGCCAACTGGCCCCCGGCTTTGTTATCGACGATGACGAGGCCAGCTTCGGCAACCCTGAGCTCGATCCGCTGGAGGCGATGAATTTCGACCTCGGCATCGAGCACTACATGGGCCGTGCCGGTGTGGTGTCGGCGTTCGTGTTCTACAAGGACATCGACAGCTTCGTCTACAACACCGACCTGGGCGGCACTGGCATCTGGGCCGACTTCGCCGAGGCCAACACCTATGCCAATGGCGACAGCGCCAAGCTGTATGGCCTGGAGCTGGCCTACTCGCAGAAATTCGACTGGCTGCCGGCACCCTGGAACGGTCTGCTGGTGGGGGCCAATGCCACCTTCAGCCGCTCCGATGCGAGCATCGAAGGCCAGGGCCAGAGCCGTGACATCGACCTGCCCAACCAGTCGGACACGGTCGGCAACCTGATGCTCGGCTGGGAAGACGACAAGCTCAGCCTGCGCCTGTCCGCCAACTACAAATCCGCGTACCTGGCCGAAGTCGCGGCCATCGACGACAAGGCCCATGACCTCTACGCCGATGAGCAACTGTTCGTCGACTTCAGCGCCGGTTACTTCCTCACCCCGGCGCTGCAACTGACCTTCCAG
>JBFJZW010000159.1:0-10281 GCA_041621875.1 Pseudomonas sp.
AGTTGGCCGGTCCCAAAGGTTCGAGCCCGGGGGAGTTGTAGGTGCAGGTCATCTTTGGCTAGGTAATGCATCGCCTGAGTACATTCTGACAGGCTTGAGCATCTTCCCGAAGAACTGTGCCTACTCCGATGCTACTTCCAGTCGCGTCGATTGACCGGACGCTTGATGCCGGACTTCAAGGCCATCGCCAACTTCCGTAAGGATAACGGCAAGGCAATCCGCGGCGTCTGTTGGCAGTTCGTGGTGCTGTGCCAGCAGCTTGGCCTGTTCTCCGAAGCGCTTGTGGCCATCGATGGCAGCAAGTTCAAGGCTGACAACAACCGCGACCGCAACTTCACCAGTGCCAAGCTGCAGCGGCGCATGGAAGGGATCGAGTCCAGCATCAACCGCTACCTGGCCGCACTGGATACTGCAGATCGTCAGGAGCCTGCCGTGGTTAAGGTAAAAGCCGAACGCCTCCACGACAAGATTGCGACCTTGAAGCCAAGATGCAGAAACTCAAGGAAATCGAGGCTCAGCTCAACGAAACACCGGATAAGCAGATATCTCTGACCGATCCCGATGCCCGTTCGATGAAGATCCGGGGCAGCGGAATGGTCGGCTACAACGTGCAGGCGGCAGTCGACGCGAAGCACCACCTGATCGTGACGCATGAGGTCACGAACAACGGAGTTGATCGAGACCAGCTGAGTTCCATGGCCAAGCAGGTGCGAGAGGCCATGGGTGTCGAGACGCTCTCGGCGGTCGCAGACAGGGGGTATTTCAAAGGCGAAGAAATCCTGGCGTGCCATGAGGCTGGAATCACCGTTTTCGTGCCCAAGACGCTGACCTCGGGAGCGACAGCGGTTGGCCGCTTTGGCAAAGGTGATTTCATCTATGACGCAGCAAAGAACGAGTACCGATGCCCTGCTGGGCAAAGTCTGATCTGGCGATACTCAAGCGTCGAGAAAGGGCTGAAGCTGCACCGCTACTGGAGTTCGCACTGCCAGGGTTGTGCATTGAAAGAGCACTGTACGCCTAGCTCAGAGCGCCGAGTGAGCCGCTGGGAGCATGAATCAGTGCTCAAGACGATGCAGAGTAGCCTGGATCAAGCGCACGAGATGATGCGGATCCGTCGCCAAACGGTTGAGCACCCGTTCGGCATCTTGAAGTCCTGGATGGGCACCACCCACTTCCTCACCAGAACGCTCGACCGGGTGAGCACCGAGATGAGCCTGCATGTGCTCGCCTACAATCTCAAACGCGTTTTGCGCTTGATGGGTAGCGATGCATTGATGGCAGCGATAAAGGCCTGAGGCCTGTTTTACAACTCTTGTCACCCTCCAGCAGGCGCGCCGAAGCCGAAAGTGCCATAACAACCAGAATCACCGATTGCGCCTGATTGAGTCTCCGACGGCCTCCTGGACACTGAGCCCCCCGGCAGTTGATTGCCATCGCTTGCTGCGCTTTTACACCGCCTGGGCCAAAAACTTCCGGTCATATAAGTGGGATGTGGGTTGGTCTAATCTAGACGAACCATGGTTATACCGTTGAGCCGGCAAGGTAGCGTACGGAGAAGCATACGCACTCCTTGAAATAGGTTTAGGAGCCATCCCCGAACGCTCTCAGGCTGCGCTGCATTTCCTCAAAAGCGCAGGTCGAGAGGGGGCTGGGAGGTCCAACCCCTACTCGTTTACAAATCAGCGTCTGCTCGACTCACAGAGCATTCACCAAGTGGCCGCCATCCACCGCTAGCAGCGCGCCGGTCATAAAGGATCCCGCGTCGCTCGCCAGCAGCAAGAAGGGGCCGCTGAGCTCCTCTAGTTGGCCCAGGCGGCGCATCGGCACGCTGTCGTGGATATAGGCCTGACCCTTCTCTCCGTCGAAATAGGCATCGTTCATCTCGGTCTTGAAGTAGCCCGGGGCTATGGCGTTGACCCTGATGTCATGGCGCGCCAGTTCCAACGCCAGGGCCTGGGTCAGCTGGACTACGCCGGCCTTGGCCGCGCAGTAGTGACTCAGCGCCTGGCCGACGCGCACGCCGAGGATCGAGGAAATGTTGATGATGCTGCCGCCGCGCCCGGCCTTGACCAGGCGCTGGCTGGCGCATTGCGCCACGCGCCAGACGCCGTCCAGGTTGGTCGCCAGCATATCGCGCCAGCTGTCCTCACTCATCACCAGGAAGCGCTCTGCGCTGCCGATACCAGCATTGTTGATCAACACGTCGACGCAGCCGAACTGCGCCTCGGCGGCATCGAAGGCCGCCTCGACGCTGTCCCGGTCGGTGACGTCCAGGGCTACGGCCAGGGCCTGGCCACCTTCCCACTGGATGTCCTCGGCCAGCTTGGCCAGGCGTTCGACGCGGCGCGCGCCGAGTACCACGCGGGCACCGGCGCGGCTCGCCACCTTGGCAAAGTGCGCGCCCAGGCCACTGGAGGCACCGGTGACCAGCACCGTCTTGTCGGCCAGGGAAAAGCGTTGGTCAGTCATAGGTTGTGCAGTCATGGTTGGGCTCCAGGCTCAAAATACTTCGAACAGACCAGCGGCACCCATGCCGCCGCCCACGCACATGGTCACCACCACATACTTGACCCCTCGGCGCTTGCCCTCCAGCAGGGCGTGGCCGACCATCCGCGAGCCGCTCATACCGTAGGGGTGACCTATGGCGATGGCACCGCCGTTGACGTTCAGCTTGGCGTCATCGATGCCCAGTTTGTCGCGGCAGTAGAGCACCTGGCAGGCGAAAGCCTCATTGAGCTCCCACAGGCCGATGTCGTCGACCGTCAGGCCGTGCTGCTTGAGCAGCTTGGGCACCGCGTATACCGGGCCTATACCCATCTCTTCGGGTGCCAGGCCGGCCACCGCTATGCCGCGATAAAGGCCCAGAGGCTCGAGGTTGCGCTGTTCGGCCAGGCGCGCGTCCATCAGCACACAGGCGCTGGCACCGTCGGACAGCTGGCTGGCGTTGCCGGCGCTGATGCAGCCGCCTTCGACTACGGGCTTGAGTTGGGTCAGGTCCTCCAGGCGGGTCTGCGGGCGATTGCCCTCGTCCTGGGTCAGGGTGACCTGCTGGGAACTGATTTCGCCGCTGGCTCTGTCGGCCACGCTCTTGACTGTGGTCACCGGGACAATCTCGCCCTCGAACAAGCCGGCCTGCTGGGCGGCTGCGGTGCGCAGCTGTGATTGCAGGGCATAGGCGTCCTGGGCTTCGCGGCTAATGCCGTAGCGCTTGGCCACGAGTTCGGCGGTTTGCAGCATCGGCATGTAGGCGTGGGCGGCATGGCGCATGACGTTCTCGTCGCATTCGCCCAGGGCCCACTCCATGTTACGCGCCTGCACCGCGCTGATGTTTTCCTGGCCGGCACCTATGGTCACCTGCATGCCGTCGACCATGATCTGCTTGGCGGCTGTGGCGATCGCCATCAGGCCGGAGGCGCACTGGCGATCCAGGGTCTGGCCGCTGACCGACAGCGGCAGGCCGGCGGCCAGCGCGCTCATGCGCCCCAGGTTCCAGCCGGCGGTGCCGCTGGGCATGGCGGTGCCCATTATCAGGTCTTCGATCTCGGCGGCCTCGATGCCGGCCCGATCGACTGCCGCGCGAATAGCGTAAGCAGCCATGCTCGGCGATTTGGTGTGGTTGAAGGCACCGCGGAAGGCTTTGCCGATCGGGGTGCGAGCGGTGGATAGGATGACGGCTTCTTTCATGCTCAGGGTGTCCTGTATGAGAATGTGATGGGCGGCCGCATGGGCTGCCCGGGGGACGGTCAGCAGCGTTCGATACGGCTCTTGCCGGCGGCGACCAGGCGCTCCAGCAAGGGGGCCGGCTGTAGCCACATCTCGCCGTAGGTGCCGAGGGCCTGGCGGTAGCCCTGGATGCCGGCCAGCACCCGCTCCAGGCCCAGTTGCTCGGCGTAGTGCAACGGGCCGCCACGCCAGGCCGGGAAGCCATAGCCGTTGACCCAGACCAGGTCGATATCACCGCTGCGCTGGGCGATGCCTTCGTCGAGCAACTGAATGCCCTCGTTGATCAGCATAAACAGACAGCGGTCGTGGATTTCCTGGTCGCTAATGGTTCGCCGCTGAATCCCAAGTTCAGTAGCCAGCTGTTCGGCCAGGGCATTGACCTCGGCGTCTTCCTGGCGCTCGCGCCCCTCGTAGTGGTAGAAGCCGCTGCCGGTCTTCTGCCCGTAGCGGCCGCGCTCATAGAGGGCGTCGGCCAGTTTGCAGTAGCTGGGGTCGTGGGCGATGACCGCGCGGCGCGATTCGCGCACCAGATAACCGACGTCGACGCCGGCCAGGTCGTACATGGCGAACACGCCCATGGCCAGCCCGAGGCCGGTCAGTACTCGGTCGACTTGAGCGGGGCTGGCACCCTCTAGCACCAGACGGTGGGCCTCGCGGGCATAGGGTTCGAGCATGCGGTTGCCGATAAAACCGAAGCACACCCCGGAGACCACCGGAATCTTGCCGATCTTCCGGGCCAGCTTCAGGGTGGTGGCCAGCACGTCCGGTGCGGTCTCGGCACCGCGGACGATTTCCAGCAGACGCATGACGTTGGCCGGGCTGAAGAAGTGCAGACCAATCACGTCCTGGGGGCGGCGGGTGACCGCGGCGATCTTGTCGACATCCAGGGTCGAGGTGTTGCTGGCGAGGATGGCGTCGGGTTTGCAAACCTCGTCCAGGGTGCGGAACACCTGCTGCTTGATCTCCAGGTTCTCGAACACCGCCTCAATCACCAGGTCGGCGTCGGCCAGGTCGGCATAGTCCAGGGTGCCGAAGAACAGCTCCATGCGCTGCTCCAACTGCGCCTGGCTGAGTTTGCCGCGCTTGACGCTGATCTCGTAGTTCTTGCGGATCTGCGCCAAGCCCCGATCCAGGGCCTCGCGCTTGAGTTCCAAGAGCGCTACGGGGATGCCGGCGTTGGCGAAGTTCATGGCGATACCGCCACCCATGGTGCCGGCACCTATTACCGCGACCTTACGGATTGGCCGCAGCGCGGTGTCGGCGGTTACGCCGGGGATCTTCAACGCCTCGCGCTCGGCGAAGAACAGGTGGCGCAGGGCTGCCGACTGCGGCGAGGCCAGGGCCTGCTGGAACAGCTCCTGTTCCTTGGCCAGGCCGGCGGCAAGGGGCTGTTGGCAGGCACTCTGCACGGCTGCCAGGGCTAGCTGCGGGGCGACCTGGCCTTGCCAGCGCTTGGCCTGCTGGGCGGCATAGGCGCTGAAGTAGTCGTCGCCAAGACCGGCTGCCGGTTCGGCGTGGGTCTGGGCCGGCTGGGCCGGGGCGGCGTCGGCCAGCAACTCGCGGGCAAAGGTGCAGGCGCTGTCGAGCAGGTGCTCGGAGCTGTCGGCCAGGCGGTCGATCAAGCCCAGTTCATGGGCTTTGCCTGCATCCAGCGTCTGCCCGGAGAGGATTAACTGCAGGGCTTGCTCGGCACCGATCAGACGGGGCAGGCGCTGGGTACCACCGGCACCAGGAATCAGGCCGAGGAGAATTTCCGGCAGGCCCAAACGCGCCTTGGGTTCGGCCACGCGATAGCCGCAGGCGATGGCCAGCTCCAGGCCACCGCCCAGAGCCAGGCCACCGATGGCGGCGATTACCGGCTTGTCGAGGCTTTCCAGCTCGTCGAGCAGGGCGGGCAGGGCCGGTTCGGCCCAGGTGAAGTCGCTACCGAACTCGCCGATATCGGCACCGGCGCTGAAGGGCAGGTCATGGCCATGCAGTACCAGGGCCTTGACCGCCGGGTCGGAGGCGGCCTGGCGGCAGGCCTGGACCAGTTCCTGGCGCAGGCCATGGCCGAGGGCGTTGACCGGTGCGCAATTGAGGCCGATCAGGGCCAGTTCGTTGTCGCGGGCGTAGTGGATCAGGCTGTACATCTAAGGGGACCTCATAGTCGGTGGAGGGTCAGAACCAAGCGTCTTGCATGTCGAAACAGGTGCGGTTGGCGGCACCGAGCAGGCGCGCCTGGGCTTGCACCGGGGCCAGTTCCCATTCCATGAAATAGCGCGCGGCCTGCAGCTTGCCGTGGTAGAAGTCGCGCTCGCTGCCGTTGGCACCTGCCCCCAGTGCATGGCTGGCGACCAGCGCCTGGCGCAGCCAGATCCAGCCGACCAGCACGCGGCCGAACAGGTCCAGGTAGGTAGTGGCATTGGTCAGGCCCAGGTCAGGGTTGGCGGCCACCTGACGCTGCAGCTCCGCAGTTACCTGACGCAGAATGCCAAGGGCGTCGCCCAGGGCCGCGGCCAAGGCGGTGCAGTCGGCGATGCTGTGGGCGGTGGCCAGGCTGCGCTCGACTTCGGCGATGAACAGGACGAAGCCTTCGCCACCGCGCGGGCCCAGCTTGCGGGCTAGCAGGTCGAGGCCTTGAATGCCCTCGGTGCCCTCGTGGATAGGGTTCAGGCGGTTGTCGCGGTAGTACTGCTCCAAGGGGTATTCGCGGGTGTAACCGGCACCGCCGAGTACCTGGATGCCCAGATCGGAGGCGATCACGCCGTAGCGTGACGGCCAGCTCTTGACCATCGGCGTGATCAGGTCGAGCAGTTCGGCGGCCCGCTGGCGCTGGTCGGCCTCGGGCGCGCTGTGGCTGTCCTCCACCAGGCTACTGGCGTACAGGCACAGGGCCAGGCTGCCCTCGGCGTAGACCTTCTGCATCAGCAGCATGCGCCGCACGTCGGCATGCTCGACGATACGCACCTGCGGCGTCTGCGGGTTCTTGCTGGAGGCCAGGCGGCCCTGGGGACGTTCGCGGGCATAGGCGAGGGCGTGGATATAGCTCTGGTAGGCGAGGCAGGCAGCGCCCAGACCGACGCCGATGCGCGCCTCGTTCATCATCTGGAACATATAGCCCAGGCCCTGGTGCGCCTCGCCCACCAGGTAGCCGACCGCACCCTCGCGCTCGCCGAAGCTCAGCACCGTAGAGGTGGTGTTGCGGTAGCCCAGTTTATGCAGCAGGCCGGCGAGGGCCACGTCATTGCGTGCGCCGAGCTGCCCCTCGTCGTCCACCAGAATCTTGGGTACCAGGAACAGCGAGATGCCCTTGGCCCCGGCCGGGGCACCCTCGATGCGCGCCAGCACCAGGTGCACGATGTTCTCGGTCAGCTCATGGTCGCCGCCGGAGATGAACATCTTCTGCCCGAATAGTCGGTAGCTGCCGTCCGCAGCTGGCCGCGCGAGGGTGCGCAGGTCGCCCAGAGCCGAGCCTTGACCGGGTTCGGTGAGGGCCATGGTGCCGCTGAAGCGGCCGGCCAGCATGGGCGCGAGGAAGCGCGCCTGCAGTTCGGGGGCGGCGAAGCTCTTGATCAGGTTGGCCGCGCCAATGCTCAGGAAGGGGTAGGCGGTGGTCGAGATATTGGCCGCATTGAAATAGGCCATGCAGGCGCGCAGCAGGACTTCCGGTAGCTGCAGGCCGCCGTCGGCGAAGTCATGGTGGGCGGAGAGAAAACCCGCCTCGGCGAAGGCGTCCCAGGCAATCTGGGTCTCCGGGATCAGGCTGACTCGTTGGCCGTCGAAGGTCGGCTCGTTGGCATCGCCTTTCTGGTTGTGTGGGGCGAAGTACTGCGCGGCGATTTCCCGGGCGGTGTTCAGGGTGGCGTCGAACACTGCACGGTCATGTTCGGCATAACGCGGGCGCTGCAGCAGCGCCTCGCTGTCGAGCAGTTCATAGAGCTGGAAGCGCAACTCGCGCTCGTTAAGCAACAGGTTGGTCATGGTGCCTCTCGCTGGGTCGACATGAATAAAAAAGGCCGCCGTGGAACGGCCAAAGGCACCTCGACAGGAGCACTGCAGAGTGTCGAAGTGCGTCGCTTGGGATCAGTGCGCGAAGGCAGCGTCGGGGATGTCCATCAGGTTGGCGCTGCCGCTCTCGATCAGTTCGCGGTGCAGCGTCACCCTGGGCAGAAGGCGCTGCAGGTAGAAACGCGCGGTTTCCCGCTTGCCCAGGTAGAACTCGTGTTCGCGGCTACCGGCGGTCAGCTGGCGCTCGGCCAGGGCGGCGGCGCGCAGCCAGTGGTAGCCGACCCGGCAGTAGCCCGCGAGCATCAGGTAGTCGAAGGCGCTGGCACCGATCAGGTGGGTGTCGGTGCCACACCGCTGGTTCAGCCAGCTGCTGACTTCACGCCAGGCGGCGATCTGCCGGGCCCGCCGCCGGGCCAGCTCCGCCGGGGCCTGGCCGGCGTGGCAGAAACTCTCGATTTCCGTCAGCAACTCATTCAGCGCCTCACCATTGTCGGCCAGCACCTTGCGGGTCAACAGGTCGAGACCCTGAATGCTGTTGGTGCCTTCGTAGATGGAGGTGATGCGCACGTCGCGGGCGATCTGTTCCATGCCCCATTCGCGGATATAGCCGTGGCCGCCAAACACCTGGATGCCCAGTTGCGCAGCCTCGTTGCCGGCCTCGGTGAGGAAACCCTTGGCGATCGGCGTAAGCAGTGCCAGACGCCGTTCGGCTGCGGCGCGCTCAGCGGACGAGGCACCGTGGCGCAGCAGGTCGACCAATTGGGCGCAGGCGTAAGTGAGCATGCGTCCGCCCTCGGCATAGGCCTTCTGAGTCAGCAGCATGCGCCGCACATCCGGGTGGGCGATGATCGGGTCGGCTGGCTGCTCGGGCCGCAGGCGCGGCGTGGCGCGCATCTGCATACGTTCGCGAGCATAGCGCAGGGCACCCTGGAAGGCGGCCTCGGCATGGCCCTGGCCTTGCTGAGCGACGGCTAGACGCGACTCGTTGATAAAGGTGAACATGGCATTCAGACCGCGCCCCGCCTCGCCTAGAAGGTAGCCGCTGGCATTGTCGAAGTTCAGCACGCAGGTAGCGTTGCCGTGGATACCCAGCTTGTGCTCGATCGAGCCGCAGCTGACGCCGTTGGCCACACCCAGGCTGCCATCGACATTGACCGCGACCTTGGGCACCAGAAACAGGGAAATGCCCTTGACCCCGGCTGGGGCACCTTCGATGCGCGCCAGCACCAGGTGCAGGATGTTCTCGGTCAGGTCGTGCTCGCCGGCGGAGATGAACATCTTGCTGCCGCTGATGGCGTAGCTGCCGTCGGTCTGGGGCAGGGCGCGGGTGCGCAGCAGGCCGAGGTCGGAGCCACAATGGGCCTCGGTCAGGCACATGGTGCCGCTCCAGCGACCCTCGATCAGCGGCGGCAGGAAGCGCTGCTTGAGCGTCTCGTCGGCATGCTCGCTGAGGGTGCTGATGGCACCGCCACTGAGGTTGCCGTACATGGTCCAGGCATGGTTGGCACTGAACAGTAATTCGTTGATCACGCAGCCCAGGGACGGCGGCAGGCCCTGGCCACCATAGGCCGGATCCTTATCCAGAGCCAGCCAGCCGTTGTCGGCGTACTGCCGATAGGCCTCGGCGAAGCCGGGCGGGGTGCTGACCTGGCCATCCTGCCACTGGCAGCCGTGTTGGTCGCCCAGCGGATTGAGTGGCGACAACACCTGCTCGGCGAACTTCGCGCCTTCCTCGACTATGGCGTCCAGGGTCTCGCGGTCGAGCGGCTCGCAACCCTGCAGCTGCTGGTAATGGCTGGGCAGGTCGAGCAGTTCGTGGACGACGAAGCGGATGTCACGTTGCGGGGCTTGGTAGCTGGGCATGTGTGATCCTTGAGTCAGCAAAGGCATGCCCGGATTGTTAACCCGACGGGAGGCGGTGCGCGTCCAACCGGGGGTGGATTTGCAGGTGGAAAAGCACGTGCGGGCGGGTGGAGCTCAGTCCAGCAGCCTGAGTTCGCGCGCCGTGCGCAGGGCTGCGTCGCGGTCGCCGACGTCGAGCTTGCGGAACAGGTTGTTGATATGGGTCTTGACCGTGCTCAGGCCGATGAACAGCGCCTCGGCGATCTGCTGATTGCTCTGTCCCCGGGCCATACGGCGCAGCACATCCTGCTCGCGGCGGGTGAGGGGTTCGATCAGACCGTGCGCGCCGCTCTCGCCCTCGCTCCAGAGCCCGCGCAGCAGTGGTGCGAGGCGCTCGCGGGAAGGCGGCTGGCCCAGGCCGAGTTGCTGGCGGGTCTGCGGCAGCAACAGTTGGCGCAGGGGCTCGGCCAGCTCTCGGCCCTCATGATGCAGCAACTGGCCAAAACTCTGCCGTTCGGCCAGTTGCAGGGCTTGATCGAGGCTGCGCAGGGCGGCTGGCGCGTTGTCCTGGTCTTGGCTCAGGGCCGCCTCCAGCAGCAGCAGCTCCAGCAGCAGGCGCAGGTTGTGCTCGGCCTCGGCTTGCTCGCGCAGATTGGCGACTATCTGCCAGGCGGCGCTGTGCTGGCCCAGGTGGCGCTGAACCCAGGCATAGGCCAGCCATTCCTC
>JBFJZW010000160.1:0-10249 GCA_041621875.1 Pseudomonas sp.
CCGTTGAAGGGGAAACTGTCCGGGCCGCGCTGGCACTGGCTGTTGATATTGATCCGCCCCACCTGGTTGGCGAAGGCATCGACCAGGCGGCCGACCTGGGCCGAGTCGTTGCCGAAGATGCTCAGCTGCTGGCCGAAGTCGGAATCGAGCACATAGTCGATCACCGTCTGCAGGTCGCAGTAAGGCACCACCGGCACCAGCGGACCGAACTGTTCTTCCTGATAGACGCGCATCTGCGCATTAACCGGATACAGCAGCGCCGGATAGAAGAACGACTCACGCGACTCGCCGCCGCCGGCATTGACCACCCGCGCGCCCTTGGCCACGGCATCGGCCAGCAGGCCGCCGAGGAACTCACTCTTGCACGGCTCCGGCAGCGGCGTCAGGCTCACGCCCGGCTCCCACGGCATACCCGGATTGAGCGCGGCGACCTTGGCGGCAAACTTGTCGAGAAAGCTGTCGACCACATCCTCATGCACGAAGAGAATCTTCAGCGCCGTGCAGCGCTGGCCGTTGAACGACAGCGCGCCAGTGACCGCCTCGCTCACCGCGTTATCCAGATCGACCTGGGGCAGCACGATGCCCGGGTTCTTCGCATCCAGGCCCAGGGCCGCGCGCAGGCGGTGCGGACGCGGGTGCAACTTCTTCAGGTCGCTGGCCCCCTTGTGGGTGCCGATAAAGGCGAACACGTCGATCTTGCCACTGGCCATCAAGGCGCTGACGGTCTCCCGGCCGCTGCCGTAGATCACGTTGATCACTCCGGCCGGAAAGCTGTCGCGGAACGCCTCGAGCAGCGGACGGATCAGCAGCACGCCGAACTTGGCCGGCTTGAACACCACGGTGTTACCCATGATCAGCGCAGGGATCAGGGTGGTGAAGGTCTCGTTCAGCGGGTAGTTGTAGGGGCCCATGCACAGGGTCACGCCCAGGGGCACGCGGCGGATCTGGCCGAGCGTGTCCTGCTCCAGTTCGAAGCGGCTGGAGCGGCGATCCAGCTCCTTGAGCGCCTCGATGGTGTCGACGATGTAATCGCAGGTACGGTCGAACTCCTTCTCCGAGTCCTTGAGGTTCTTGCCGATCTCCCACATCAGCAGCTTGACCACCCGCTCGCGCTGCTCGCGCATGCGCGCCAGGAACGCCTCGACGTGCTGGATGCGCTCGGCCACGCGCAGGTTCGGCCAGGTGCCCTGGCCGTTGGCGTAGGCGCGCACCGCCGCGTCCAGGGCGGACAGCGCCGCCTCGGCATCGAGCAGCGGCGTGCTGCCGAGAATCACCTGCTGCTCGCCCTCCTCGGTCTTGAGGAACACCGGGCTGCGCACGCTGGCCAGCGGCCCTTCCCAGGTGCGCAACTGGCCGTCGACCAGGTAGTCGCGCTGCTCGATGGGCGCATCAGGGCGGTAGGCTTCAGGAATCTCGGCCAGGGTGGGAAACAGCGTGTCGAGACGTTTAGACGCAGTCATGGCGTTCACTCCTCTCAAGGGATACGGCATCGGCGCAGTAGGTGGCGCGCCCCTGCAGGGCCTCTTCGATGCGCAACAGCTGGTTGTACTTGCCGACCCGGTCGGAGCGGCACAGGGAGCCGGTCTTGATCTGCCCGGCGCAGGTGGCCACCGCCAGATCGGCAATGGTGGTGTCTTCGGTTTCACCGGAGCGATGGGAGATCACCGCCCGGTAACCGGCGTCCTGGGCCATGCGAATGGCGGCAAAGGTTTCGCTGAGGCTGCCGATCTGGTTGAACTTGATCAGGATCGCATTGCCGATGCCGCGCTCGATCCCCTCCTGGAGGATCTTGCTGTTGGTGACGAACAGGTCGTCGCCCACCAGCTGCACCCGCCGACCCAGGCGCTCGGTCAGATAGGCCCAGCCCTCCCAGTCGCTTTCGTCCATGCCATCTTCGATGGAGCTGATCGGGTAACGCTCACACAACCCCGCCAGGTAATCGGCGAAACCGGCGGAGTCGAAGGACTTGTTCTCCCCGGCCAGCACATAGCGGCCGTCGCGGTAGAACTCCGAGGCCGCGCAATCCAGGGCCAGGACAAAGTCCTGACCGAGGCGGTAGCCAGCGCGCAGCACTGCCTCCTCGATCACCACCAGCGCCTCTTCGTTGCTGGCCAGCGAGGGAGCAAAACCGCCCTCATCGCCCACCGCCGTACTCAGGCCACGCTCGCGCAGCACCTGCTTGAGGCTATGGAACACCTCCGCGCCCATGCGCAGCGCCTCGCCGAACGAGGCCGCCCCCACCGGCTGGATCATGAACTCCTGGATATCCACGTTATTGTCGGCGTGCTCGCCGCCATTGAGGATATTCATCATCGGCAGCGGCAGACTGAAGCGCCCGGGCTGGCCATAGAGCACCGCCAGGTGCTCGTACAGCGGCAGATTCTGCGCGGCGGCAGCGGCCTTGGCGCAGGCCAGGGAGACCGCAAGAATCGCGTTGGCCCCCAGTGCGCTTTTGCCCTCGGTGCCGTCCAGCGCGATCATCGCCGCGTCGACCGCGCCTTGCTGCAGCGCATCGAGGCCCAGCACGGCGTCGCGGATCACGCCGTTGACATTGGCCACCGCGCGCAGCACGCCCTTGCCCTTGTAGCGCTCGTCGCCGTCACGCAACTCCAGCGCCTCGCGACTGCCGGTGGAGGCCCCCGAGGGCACACTGGCGACACCCACCGCGCCGCCCGCCAGAGTCACCACCGCCTCGACGGTCGGATTGCCCCGCGAATCGAGAATCTCCCGGGCACTGACCTGGCGGATCAGGCTCTTGCCCACGGCCCGGGTCGCCCCAGAGAAGCCGTCCGACCGCACTGCGCCGGCCGTACCCGCGAGCAGTTCGCGCTGTTCGGCATGGGACTCGCGAAAATCAAAATCCCGCGGCCACTGCGGCGCGCCAGGGTTGCTGGAATCGTTCATGAATGCGTCCTCGCTTAACAAATGCTGTCGCCTACGCGGATCACCCGCAGGCAGTTGGTGCCACCCTGGGCATTGGCGTGATCGCCACGGGAAATCAATACGTGATCGCCCTCGACCACCACCCCGCGACGCAGCAGCTCGTCGACCGCGTGGCCATTGACCTCGGCGATCGGATAGCTGTCGCTGTCGAACGGAATGGTCTGCACCCCGCGAAACAGCGCCACGCGGTTCTGCGTGCGCGGATTGCGCGAGAAGGCATAGATCGGCAGGTGCGAGCGGATTCGCGACATCAGCCGCGGCGTATCGCCACTCTCGGTCATGCAGATGATCGCCTTGACCCCATGCAGGTGATTGGCGGTGTACATGGCGGCCATGGCGATCGACTCGTCGATGCGCTGGAACTGCTCGTCCATGCGGTGTTTGGAGCGATGGGCCAGGGGGTGCTTCTCCGCCCCGACTATGACCCGACGCATGGCCTGCACGGTTTCCACAGGGTAGGCCCCGGCGGCGGTCTCGGCCGAGAGCATCACCGCGTCGGTGCCATCGAGCACGGCGTTGGCCACATCGAACACCTCGGCGCGGGTCGGCATCGACTGGGTGATCATCGACTCCATCATCTGCGTGGCAGTGATCACCAGCCGATTGCAGCTGCGGGCGCGCTCGATGATCAGCTTCTGCACCGCCACCAGCTCGGCATCGCCGATCTCCACGCCGAGGTCGCCGCGAGCCACCATCACCCCTTCGGACGCCAGGATGATGGCATCCAGAATCTGCAGGTCATTGACCGTTTCCGCCCGCTCGATCTTGGCGATCAGACCGGCCTCGCCGCCCGCCTCGCGCAGTAACCGACGCGCCTGGTGGATATCTTCGGCATCGCGCGGAAAGGACACCGCCAGGTAGTCGACCTGCATGGCCGCCGCGGTCTTGATGTCCTCGCAGTCCTTCTCGGTCAGGGCCGCCGCCGACAGGCCGCCGCCCTTGCGGTTGATGCCCTTGTTGTTGGACAGCGGACCGCCCACCAGCACCTCGCAGAGCAGGCGACTGCCCTCCACCGCCCGCACTTCCAGCTCGATGCGACCGTCGTCCAGCAGCAGGATATCGCCCGGGCGACTGTCGCCGACCAGAGCCACGTAATCGATGCCCACCGCCTGCTCGTCGCCGGCATTCTTGTCCAGGCGCGCATCGAGGCAGAAGGACTGCCCCTTGAGCAGCTGCACCTTGCCCCGGGCGAAGCGGGCGATACGAATCTTCGGCCCCTGCAGGTCCGCCAGCACCGCCACGAAACGCCCCTGCCGGCGCGCCGCCTCCCGCACCAGGCGCGCCCGCTCGATATGTTCGGCAGCGCTGCCGTGGGAGAAATTCAGGCGCACCACATCCACCCCCGCCTCGACCAGGGCCTCGATCGCCTCAGGGCTTTCGGTAGCCGGGCCCAGGGTGGCCACGATTTTCGTTCTACGACGCATAGCTCAGGTTCCTCGACAGCGCTTTTCTGGGGGAAAGAGGGTAACGACAGGGCAAGCGGCAAACCCGGCCGACACCCCGAAAACCAGCGCCGGGGAGCGGAAAGCTTGTTGCTTTAACCAATTGCGCTATTTTTACTCGGACAAAACAGATACATCAAGACTAAATGTTGTAATAAAACAACATTTAGTCTTGATGTGATAAACCGATGCGCAAAACCCCAGTACCCATGCTGGTAGAGACTTGTCGAAGGGGGTAAACAGTCGCAGCGCCGGGGCTATAACCCCGCTCCGCCCAACTGAGCACTCAGCTGCAGCAGCGCTTCCTGTCCGGGCTGCAGGGTCAGGCTGTCGGCGGCGCAACAGGCGGACTGAACGCTGAGAAAGCCCAGCGCCTCGCTCCAGCCGACATCGGTCAGGGGCCGGCTGCCGGGATGCCAGACCACGCTGTTGGCAGCGCCATGGGTATGAATCGACAGACTGCGCTGCCAGGCCAGGTCCTGCAGTTGCAGGAGCCCGCCACGGCGAAAGATGCGGTGGCAGCCATCCTCGACCCGCAACGCGCCGCGCTGCTGGCAGGCGGCGCGCCTGAGCAGGTCATGGCCATGGGCACCCTCCAGGCCGAGCACGGTCACCCGCACCACATCACTGACGCGCCAATAGGCATGCAGGGCATGGCTCAACTGACAGGGCTCGCTGTCCTGATGGCTGCTGCGCAGGCGCAGATGCATGCCCTCGCCCAGCTCGGCCTCCAGGGTCACCTGCCAGTCGCACAGCTGCAGTTGCCAGCGCAACCGCACGCCCTGCTCGTCCACCGTGCAATCGAGCAGCTCCCAGTCACTGAGGCGCGCCCAGCCATGGGATGGCCAGCCGCTTTCGCTGGGATGCCGGCCAAACCAGGGCCAGCACACCGGAACCCCACCGCGAATCGCCCCGCCGCGCTGCCAGTGACTGGCGCACCAGAGCCAGGGGCGCTGGCCTCGCGGCTGGAAATGCAGAAGCTGGCCGCCCTGACGGCTGAATGCCGCCTGAAAGCGCGGGTGTTCGAGCAACAGCAGTTCGCGCTCCTGATGAGTCACCCAGCGCAGGGTTTGCCCACCACCCGGCACAAACAACCCGGCCAGGGGGTGCTCTGCAGCAGCCCCTGGCCGGGTTGTAGCCGGCGCAGGCACGCGCCGTGGTTTAGCCGGAAGCATCGAACCGTCCCGGCTTCACAGCGCCGTGCGCCCTGTCGTTACCACCAGTATTCGACCTGTACGCCGAAGTTGGAGCCATGCCGGGCATTGTCGAAGGCACCGCTGTCGGACAGCGCCGAACCCGCCGCCTGCAGACTGGCCGCACGCTGCGCCGCCTCGTTCCAGCTGGCATAGGTGTAGTACAGGCGGATTTCCGGGCGCGCCCAGAAGTCCTGGCCGGCGGGCGACCAGGTCGGGGCCACGGTGAATTTGGTCAGCTTGCGCGTGCCGTCGGTGGCATCGACCTGATCAAAGCCCAGCTCGCCGACCAGCTTGAACTGCTCGGTAAAGGCATAGCTGGTACGCCCGCCCACCGACAGCCAGTTCTGATCGTCGCCATCGGGGCGCACATCCTTCTGGTAGACGAACTGCGCCTGGCCGCCCCAGCGTGGCGTGGCCTGCCAGTTGTAGATTTCCACCAGGCGATAGCTCTTGTTGTCGTCATCCAGGGTCACATCGCCGGTGTAGCCCAGGCCGGTGCCTGGGCCCTGGCCGTACTGCAGGGCCAGGGTATTGCTGCCGCCGAGAAAATCGGCCTGCTTGTGCTGCGCGGTCAGCGCCCAGCCGCTGTTGGCATCGGTGCTGTCGGGCTTGTCGATAAAGCTCAGGCCGAACTCCAGCTCGCCGCCCGGATTGGGCTTGAAGCCGGCGACGTTGAAGTCATGGCGGTTGATATAGGGCTGCTGGAAGTAGCTGTCCTTGCGCGAGAAGGCGTAGCTGTATTTCAGCCCGCCAAGCTCGTAGTCCTCGATACCGGCACCGGTACCGCTCTGGTTCCAGTAGTAGAAGTCGCTGATATGGATATCGTTACGCTTGTAGAAGCGCCGCCCGGCCCACAGCGAACCGCCATTGAGCGCCGGCACCTTGCTCCACTCGGCATACATCTGGTTCATCCGCGCAAAACCGTAATCGCCGGTGAATTTCGGCGTATGACCATAGGCGTTGTACAGCTGCGCCATGCCCTCGACACTGACCACCGAGCCATCGTCCAGGCTCAGCAGATCCTGGCGCAGATCCAGCTCCATATACTGCTCGCACTCGTTACCCAGGCGGTATTTGCTCTGCGCGCCGGGCAGCTGGAAGCACGACTGGGTGCCACCGTTGGACGAACCACCGGCACCACTGCGCACGTACCCGGAGAACTCCAGGGCCTGCACCTGAGGTGCGACCAGGGCCAGGGCAAGCAGGAAAGGTGCACCACCGGCGATACGCGACGAGGGCATGTTGAGACTGATCTTCATGGCTGCTCCTAATTGTTTTTATTGTGTGAAGTACTGCGGTTAACCGCCGCAGTGGCGGATTTGGTGCAACCCTTGGCGTGCCCAGCTGCCCCGTAGGGTGCGCCGTGCGCACCGCAGGTTGAGGCCGAATGGCAGAAGGATTGCTGATTACCTTCATTAGCCGCCGAAGCGGCCCGGACAGCGCTGCGCAAGGCCTAGACGACCCTGCGCGTCCTACTCAACCGAGCTTTAACTGCGCCACCTTGCGCTCAGCGGCCTGCGGCTTTCCCGGCAACAGGCGCTCGCCACTCTGGGCGTCGAACAACAGCACCTTGCTCGGATCGAACTGCAACTCCAGGGTCTGCCCCACCTGCGGCGCATCGTCCGGAGCCAGACGGCAGCAGACCTTGGTCTGGTTCAGCTCGACGAACACCAGGGTATCCGGCCCGGTGGGTTCGACGACCTCGACCTCGGCACGAATCGACGATTGATTGCGGCTTTCGGCCGTGGCCAGGAGGATCTGCTCGGGACGGATGCCGAGGATCACTTCGCGATCCTCGAAACCCGCCTCCATCGCCCCCAGGGGCAGCTCGCAACGGGCCTGGCCACTGTCGAGCAGGGCCAGCAACTGACCGTCACGGCGCTGCAGGCGCAGAGGAATGAAGTTCATCGGCGGCGAGCCGATAAAGCTCGCCACAAACAGGTTGGCCGGGTCGTTGTAGATCTGCTTGGGGGTGCCGAACTGCTGAATGATGCCGTCCTTCATCACCGCCACCTTGTCGCCCAGGGTCATGGCCTCGATCTGGTCGTGGGTGACATACACAGTGGTGGTCTTCAGGCGCTGGTGCATCAGCTTGATTTCGGTGCGCATCTCCACCCGCAGCTTGGCGTCGAGGTTGGACAGCGGCTCGTCGAACAGGTAGATCTTCGGTCGCCGCGCCAGCGCCCGGCCCATGGCCACGCGCTGCTGCTGGCCACCAGACAGCTGGCCGGGCTTGCGCGCCAGCAGATGCTCGATCTGCAGCAGCTTGGCCACCCGTGCCACTTCTTCCTCGATGGCCGCGGGGGCCATCTTGCGCATCTTCAGGCCGAAGGAGATGTTGTCCTTCACGGTCATGGTCGGGTACAGCGCATAGGACTGAAAGACCATGGCGATATCGCGATCCTTGGGGCTCATGCCGCTGATGTCCTGGCCTTCCACCAGAATCGCCCCGCCGCTGATGTCCTCCAACCCGGCGATGCAGTTCATCAGGGTGGACTTACCGCAACCCGAGGGCCCGACCAGAATCAGGAACTCGCCGGACTCGATGGAAATCTCGATGTTCTTCAGGGTGTCCGCCAGGCCGCTGCCGTAGGACTTGTTGACGTTGCGCAGTTCGAGGGTTGCCATAATCGTTCTCCTAACCTTTGACCGCGCCGGCTGTAAGACCGCGCAGGAAGTATTTGCCCGCCAGGATGTACACCACCAGCGTGGGCAGCCCGGCGATCATCGCCGCGGCCATATCGACGTTGTATTCCTTGGCCCCGGTGCTGGTGTTGACCAGGTTGTTCAGGGCCACGGTAATCGGCTGGGTATCGCCGCTGGCGAATACCACACCGAAGAGGAAGTCGTTCCAGATCTGGGTGAACTGCCAGATCAGGCAGACCATGATGATCGGCGTCGACATCGGCAGCAGGATGCGCCCGAAGATGGTGAAGAAACCCGCCCCATCCAGCCGCGCGGCCCGCACCAGAGCATCGGGGATGCTCACGTAGTAGTTGCGGAAGAACAGCGTGGTAAAGGCCATGCCGTAGACCACATGGATCAGCACCAGGCCGCTGGTGGTATTGGCCAGGCCGAGATGACCGAGGGTAAAGGACGCCGGCAGCAGCACCACCTGGAACGGCAGGAAGCAGCCGAACAGCAGCAGGCCGAAGAACAGCTGCGAGCCGCGAAAGCGCCACATGGCCAGCACATAGCCGTTCAGCGCGCCGATCACGGTAGAAATCAGCACCGCCGGGATGGTGATCTTCACCGAGTTCCAGAAGTAGCCGCCGACGCCGTCCCAGGCCTTGAGCCAGCCGATGGCGGTAAACATCTCCGGCCAGGACAGCAGGTTGCCGGTACGGATGTCTTCCGGGCTCTTGAAGCTGGTCAGCAGCATGATGATCAGCGGAATCAGGTAGACCGCACAGGCCGCCAGCAGGGTGGCGTAGATGGCCATACGGCTCAAGCTGAGGGCGGGCTTAGTCATGGCGTTTGCCTCGCAGTTCGGAATACAGATAGGGCACCAGAATCGCCAGCACCGCGCCGAGCATCAGGATCGCACTGGCGGCACCGAGGCCCATCTGGCCGCGGGTAAAGGTGTGGGCGTACATAAACATCGCCGGCAGATCGGAGGCGTAGCCGGGGCCGCCGGCGGTCATCGAGGCCACCAGGTCAAAGCTCTTGATCGCGATATGGGCGAGGATCATCAGCGAGCTGAAGAACACCGGACCCAGACTCGGCAGGACGATACGCAGGTAGATATTCGGCAGGCTGGCACCGTCGACCTGGGCGGCGCGAATAATCGACTGATCGACCCCACGCAAGCCGGCGAGAAACAGCGCCATGACGAAGCCCGAGGCCTGCCAGACCGCAGCGATCACCAGGCAGTAGACGACCCGATCGGGGTCCACCAGCCAGTCGAACCGAAAGCCTTCCCAGCCCCAGTCGCGGAGCATCTTGTCGATACCCAGGCCCGGGTTGAGCAGCCACTTCCAGGCGGTGCCGGTGACGATCATCGACAGCGCCATGGGATAGAGAAAGATGGTGCGGATAAAGCCTTCGCGGCGGATGCGCTGGTCCAGCAGCACCGCCAGCAGCACACCGATCACCAGGCTGATGCCGATAAACAGGCCGCCGAAGACCATCAGGTTCTTGCTCGCCACCCACCAGCGGTCGTTGTCCAGCAGACGTACGTACTGCTGCAGGCCGACGAAACTGTAGCTGGGCATAAAGCGCGAGCTGGTAAACGACAGGACGAAGGTCCAGAGGATGTAGCCGTAGAAGCCGACCATGATGATCAGCATGCTCGGTGCCAACACCAGCTTGGGCAGCCAGCGTTGCAGCGCATCCAGCGGCGAGGCCTTGGTGAAAACTGCGGTTGAACTCATGACAGGGCTCCGGGGTTGGGCTTGTCTCCCCTCGCCCTCCGGGAGAGGGGCCGGGGGTGAGGGCGTTTGTCGAGCACACGAATCCCCGGCACCCATAGGGGCACCCTGGAATCGGTGAGGAAATGGGCCGCCGGCGAACCGGCGGCCGGGGCTGACTTACTGCACGGCCTGAATGGCCGCGGCCAGCTGCTGGGCGGCCTTTTGCGGGTCGGCCTTGGTGTCGTTGAAGAAGTTGGTCACCACATCAAACACCGCGCCCTGCACATAACTGGAGGCGGCCATGCCGTGGGCCAGG
>JBFJZW010000161.1:0-10156 GCA_041621875.1 Pseudomonas sp.
AAGGCCATACTCTGCCTTGCCATGTTGGCAAGGCTGGCGTTCTATATATTATGGTTTCCTGTTCTTCGTCACTACCTTCGAATGCTTCGTTGGTTTCGATTCCTAATTCTTTAAGCTCACCATCCGCAAGGCAATTATCGCATATGCAGTCGATTTCATTTTCTCCATAGAAACCGCCAGCATCAAACCACAAACCCACTGCGCCACAAATAGAGCATTTCGAATTATTGTCGACTCTGAATGCGAAATTTTCTGGGTCACGAAAGTATTTGAATTTCATATTGCTCATAACTATTAATTAGGCGACATATAGTCGCGGTCTGCCGCGATGCGGGTCGCATAAGCTTCCGTGTCGTCGGTTAAGTCCTTGTCTGGCTTAACGGTGGTCGCGGCAAAAGCGACAGCACCGAAAGAGCAACACGACAAAGAGAACGGCAAGCCCAGGCTACTGGCGAAATACTGGCAGGCTTGGGGCAAAGCTAGTTCATTCTGGCCGAGGCTGTCCATTACGGCGGTCGATGACGGGGATGCGGCCAGGTTTTGCCTTTACCCTTTTTCCGTCAGCAGCCGAAATATCAGGCGCGCGTTAAATCTCCGTCAGGAGGCCGAAACGTAGCGAAGCGAAGTAACAGCCGAAGGCTGGCCCGAAGGGCGAGCGCAGCGAATCAGTTGAGCGAAGCAAAACCCGGATGCAGGGGCGTGTTTCTTTTGCTTACTTTTCTTTGCACGGGCAAAGAAAAGTAAGGTGCCCGAGGGGGCGCAACCAGAAACATCGGCACATACGGTGGTATGCCGAACGCCTTTGTAATAGCCGGGTAATGATGGGTATCGCGATGCTCAACCCATCCTACGGTGCTAGAAGCATCAGCCAACGCGCTGGAATGCCGAATACGCAGGAGGGCGCAGAGCATCGCGGCCAAGGCCGCTCCTACAAAAGCGCGCTCTCAGCTCCATAACTCCCCTACCGGGGTATCGGCCGAGTAGCGCGCGGCGACCTGGGCCTGCAGCAGTTCTGCGGTGGCCAGGGCGTCGGTTAGGGCATGGTGGGCCTGGTACTGCGGCAGGTTGTAGCGCAGGCGGCTGTCGGCCAGGCGGATGGAGACTGGTTGGCGGCCCAGCAGGCGGGCCAGCCAGCCGGGCTGGCGTTTGGGGTAGAGGCGCGCTTCCAGCTGCATGGTGTCGATCACCGGGAACTGCAGCCCTTCGCCCAGCTGCTGGCGCAGCGCCTGGTCGAGGAAGCTGCGTTCGATATTCTGGTAGTGCACCACCATCACCTTGCCGGCCATGGCTGCCAGCAGTTCGCCGAGTATCTGGCCCATGCGCGGGGCGTGGCGGATGTCCGAGTGGGTGATGTGGTGGTAGGTCACCGACTCGCTGCTCAGCTCGCAGGCCGGTTTGACCACCCAGTACAGCGCCTGGCCGCAGCGGATGCGGCGCAGGTTGAAGGGCAGCAGGCCGAGGCTGACGATGGCGTGCTGGTTGGCGTCCAGGCCGGTGGTTTCCACGTCCAGGGCGAGCAGCGGCACCTGTTCCAGCGGGGTGTCGGGGCTCACCGTGCCGGCGCGGTAGAAGGCCTGCAGGCGCGGATCGCTGGCGCTTGCGGCGAGGCTGGCGAGGTGCCCGGCCCAGTCGAACGGCTCGGCGGTGCCGGCCTTGGCCGCGCCGCTCATAGCGCCTGACCGGCTTGCGCGGGGTAGCGGAAGCGGAGGAATTTCTGCGCGTTGCTGAGCACCTGAAAGGCTTCCTTGAGGTTGTGCCGCTCGCTGGCGGAGACCTTTTCCGGCTCGATGTAGTTGTTCGGCTCGCGGCCTTCCTCGATGGCGCGGGCCTGATGGCGGATGCGCACCAGGCTGAGAAACTCCAGGGCGTAGCGCAGCTGGCTGATGGCCTCGGGCTGCAGCAGTTTGGTCTGGGCGATGGCGTCCAGGCGCTCCAGGGAGTTCTGCGCCTTGCTGCCGCAGGCCAGGGCGTGCACGCGGATCAGGTCGGTGAGCGGCGCGCTGCCGCGACCCTTGAGGTTGATGATGTTCTTCTGCTGGCCGTCGCTCTCCATCACGAAGGTGCGGAAGAAGCCCAGCGGCGGCGTGCGGTTGAGGGCGTTGCGCGCCAGGGCGGCGAGGAAGGCCGGGTTGCTGCTGGCTTTCTGCGCGAGCAGGTCCTGGAGGTTTTCCACCAGTTCGCGTTCGCCATGCACGCCGTCGAGGTCGAAGAAGATGCAGCTGTTGAGCAGGGTCTGCGGGTTGGGTTTATCGATCCACTGCTGGAAGTAGTCGCGCCAGACCCGCAGTGGCTGTCGCCACTGGGCGTTGCTGGCCATGATGCCGCCCTTGCAGTAGCTGTAGCCGCAGGCCGCCAGACCGTCGCTGACGAACTGGGCGAGAGCGGCGAAGTAGGCGTCGTGCTGTGCCGGGTCGAAGCGGTCGTCGAGCACCAGGGCGTTGTCCTGGTCGGTGACCAGCAGTTGTTCGTCGCGGGCCATGGAGCCGGCCACCATAAAGCAGTAGGGCACCGGCGGCGGGCCGAGTTGCTGTTCGGCCAGCTCCAGCAGGCGCTGGGTAAAGGCGCGGCCGATGCCGCTCATGGCGCTGCCGATCATCTGCGCGGTGGCCTGGTCGTTGACCATGCGCACGTAGGTGCCGCGCAGGTCCGCCAGCAGGTTCTGCAGCCCGCCCACCGTGGTCTGGTTGAAGATGCTGTTGACCAGGTAGAGGCTGCTGTGGGACTCGTAGCGGATGATGTCGGACAGGTTGATCAGGCCCAGGGGGCGACGCCGCTGCACCACCGGCAGGTGATGGATATTGTGGCGCAGCATGCGCAACATGGCCTCGAACACGCTGTCATCGGCCTGGATGGTGATGGGATCTGGCGACATCACCTGGCTCACCGGTGCCGCGCTGTCGAGCCCGGTCGCCAGCACCCGGGTGCGCAGGTCGCGGTCGGTGAGGATGCCGACCATGGCGGAGCCGGCCGCCTCGCCGTCGGTGATCACCAGGGACGATACGCTCTGCTCGGTCATCACCTGGGCGGCCTGCTGCACCGAGGTGTGCAGCGGCACGCAGACCGGCTGGCGGGAGATCAGCTTGCGCACCTTGAGCTGGGTCAGCTCGCTGGCCTGCCCCTGGCTTTCCACCGCCGATTTCAGCCGCGACTGGCCCTCGGCCTCGACAAAGTCGGCAAAGCTGTCGTGGGCCTCGCACAGCTGGCCGAACAGCTCGCCGGGGATAAAGTAGATCAGGCTGTCTTCGATGGCCCGCGCCGGGAAGCGCACCTTGTTGCTGCGCAGCAGGCCGGCCTGGCCGAAGATGTCGCCCTCGCTCAGGCGGTTGTACAGCTCGCCGTTGCGCCGGTAGATCTCCACCGCGCCGCTGCGCACATAGTGCAGCTCGTGAATCTCCGCGCCGTACAGGAGGATGTCGCTGCCGGCCTTGAAGTAGGCCACCTCGACCTGGCGGGCGATGGCGTCGAGGCTGTCCTCGGGCAGGGCATCGAAGGGCGGGAAGCGCTGCAGGTGGTCGCGGATCTCCAGTAACTCGATCTGCATGGGGGCCTCTTGAAGGTGGGGCGGGCCGACCGCCGCCGGCTGCGCCTGGGCGGGTTCACCCCGATAAAGACTCGCCGCTTTTTGGACATGACGGCCGGCGGTTCGAGCGGCGGCAGCAGGGTGGCGGATGAGCGGTATGGGCTAACCATAACCCGCCCCGGCGCGGGCACGCGACTGTTTCGCTGCCGGGCCTGACTCCCGGCAGCTCGCGGCCAGGGCTTCAGCTGTGCTCGAGGGTCAGATAGACCGCGGTCTGGTTGAGCAGCTGGTAGGCGACTTCGCCGAAGGTGATGGGGCCGGTGAGGCGCGCCGTCTGGCGGCCCTGCAGCTGCGAATAGAGGTAGTTGAGGATGCAGTTGCAGCCGAACAGGATGGGCCCGCCGTCGCTGGGCATGGCCTGCAGGAAGCGCGCGCTGTAGTCCTCGACCGCGTCGGCGAAGCGGTAGTCGACCCCGGCGAACACCGGTGCGTAGAAGGACACCAGGCCCGGCTCTGACTCCAGCGCCTGGATGCTGACATTGATCATGGCCCCGCAGTAGTCGGCCACCAGCGGCAGGCGGGTGTCGATGCCGCGCGCGCGGATCAGCTCGAGCAGGCTGCCGCGCACGCCATCGATCAGGCAGTCGCGGGCGGCAAAGCCGGTCTCGTCGAAGCGCAGGGTCGGCCCCGTGCCGGGGGTGAACAGGTTTACCGCATGCACCAGCGCCGTCTGCTCGGGCGGCAGGGGAATGTGCAGGACGATGGCCTGGTCGCTGTAACAGCGCCCGCTGCGGCCGTCGATCACCTGGGCCTGGGCGCTGCCCAGCTGATCCAGGTGCACACCCGCGACCCAGCCGACAATCGGCTTGATGTACATGTCGGGGTAGTTGGGGGCCTCGCGGGCATAGTCCTCGAGCACGGCACTGGCGGCCGGCAGAATGACGATGCTGAAGCCGTTTTCCGGGGCGTCTTCGAGCATGTGCGGCAGGCGCTGGCGGTCATAGCAGAGGATCTCCCCGGCGCGCTGGCCGAACGGCTGGACGAACACCCGGTCGAGGCGACAGGTGCCACCCTCGCTGGCCATGAAGTAGGGGGTGGTACCGCCGATCCAGTTGCCCCTGGGCAGCGCCGTCAGGCAGTCGATATGGCCGGCGATGGCCAGGGTTTCGCCGCGTTCGATCAAGGCGCTGGCCTGGCGCAGGTCCAGCAGGGCGCTTGTGGCGCTGGCGTCGTTCATGGCTGGTCGCCCTCGGTGGCCGGCTGCCGCTCGTTGTTCAGCTGGGCGATCTCGTGCTGCAGATGTTTTTCGTGCTTGATAAAGAAGCGCCGCAGTTCGTTGATTCGGAGGATCCGCATATCCGGGTCATGAGCCCTGGCGAAGTCCTGACGGGCGCGGGCCAGCAGCAGTTTCAGGCTCAGCAGGCGGATCTCGAACGGACAATCCAGGGCCAGCAGGCTCAGCCAAGCGCGGTCGTCGCTGGCGGGAATGCTGCTGGAGGCTTGCCCGGCCGGATCGTCCAGCTGCAGGCGCGCCTGCAGGTCGCTATCCGCCGTGCTCAGCTGGCCCGACTCGATGGCGTGCTTGATCTGCCAGGCGAGGTGGATGTCGATATCCAGCAGGGCACAGACCTGGCGATAGCGCAGGCCATCCTGCAGGCACTGGATCACCCGCCGGGCCAGGCCATGGGTGAAGTCGCTGGCGCTTTTACCGAGGAAGGGCGGCGTGGCCTGGTCGTGCTGCTCCGGCAGGCTGGCATGGATATAGGTCTTGTAGGCACCGATATTGACATGCCGCCAGCGTGAGCGCGGCTGTTCGCCGAGGTAGCGGCCGAACCAGCTCTTGCCGCTGCTCAGGTAGGCATGCAGCTCGCGGCTGTGGGTATCGACACGCACCCGGCTGACCTCCCAGGGCTCGTTCACTTCCAGTAGCCAGCGGCACAATTCTGCGTCTTTCACCCGGACCTCCCTGTTGTGGTTTAACAGTCCAGGGACCTTCACATGGGGGCGCGCAGCGAGCCAGGGGACCTTGGCACTAAGTCGTTGCTACTTGCGCAGCGGGCCGCTCGTTCGACAGGTACAGGAAAGAGGCGTTGGCACCGGCTCGGGCAGGGGGTGCCGGGCGCACCAAACGCCTCCTGCCCGCGCTATCCCCGCATCGAGATCCGGGGCCAGCAGCAACGCATAACGGGATACTCACAAGGTCTGACTCGATCGGCGGCTAGTAGAAACTCACCGCCTGCCCGGTGCGGTCGAAGGCGATAAAGTTGCCGATGCTACCGGCCTCGATGGCCCCGACCATCATCTTCAAGGGCTGCTCGGCCTCGTCGCTGCTCGGCACCATGCCCGCGCGTCCGGCCAGGCCGGCGGCGAACACCAGGTCCCAGGCCACCCCGGTACGGCTGGACTCGGCCAGCAGCCCGGCAAAATCCACCAGTTCGTCCGGCAGCTTGTCGACGCACAGCACCGGCTTGAGCGAGCCGCCCTGGTTCTCGGCGTGGCGCTGACGTTCCTCTGCGGTGGCATCTTCCGGCAGCTCGGCGCAAACGAACACCAGCAGCAAGCGTTGCGGTTCCGGCTGGGCCTTGGCGGCGGCCAGCAGGTCGGCGAATTCGGCAATATCCATGACAGTCCATCCGTACGAAAAAATAAGCGCTGCGATAAGCCACACTGCCATGGGGTGCCGACCCTGACCATATCTCTTAAGGTATAGATGGCGCGTCGCGGCGCTCGCGTAACTGTGCCGGTTATGGTGTTAGCTGGCGGGCGGATAACGCTGGCGAACTGATGATTCTCAACGGCCTGCTGATCAAGGAGCGGCTATGCAAGGGGCGGGATTCTGGTGGGGGCTGGCCGTGCTGCTGGGGCTGGGCGGCCTGGGGATTTATTACTACAACCGCCTGGTGTTCAACCGCGCGCGGGTGGCCGAGGCCTGGAGCGGTATCGATGTGCAGCTCAAGCGCCGTTCCAGCCTGATTCCGGCGCTGGTGGAGTGCGTGCGGCAGTATATGCGCTACGAGCAGGACAGCCTGCAGGCGCTGGTGCAGGAGCGCATGCGCGCGGTGCAGCTGGCCGATTCGCCGCTGGGCCAGCGTGCGCCGGTGGAGGCGCACCTGAGTACCCAGCTGCGCCAGCTGTTCGCCCTGGTCGAGGGCTATCCGGCGCTCAAGGCCGATGGCCAGTTTCTCGACCTGCAACGCAACCTCAGCGAGGTCGAGGAACATATCCAGATGGCCCGGCGCTATTACAACGGCGCGGTGCGCGAGCTCAATGTGTTGGTCGAGTCGGTGCCGAGCAACCTGGTGGCGCGGCCCTTTGCCTTCACCCAGGCGGAGTATTTCAGCCTGGACGACCCGGGTGACGCCCAGTCGCCAAAAATGGAGTTCTGACATGTTGCAAGGAGTGCGCGTTGCGCTGTTGAGCCTGTGCCTGCTGCCGCTATGGGCCGCCGCGGACGAGGTGATCGAAGACTTTGCCGTGACCCTGCAGGTGCAGGCGGACGCCAGCCTGCTGGTGACCGAGCGGATTACCGTGCGGGCCGAGGGCGAGCAGATCAAGCGCGGCATCTACCGCGATCTGCCGGTCAGGTATGCAATGGCATTGGGTTTGAACAAGAGCGGCCCGATCAGCCTGCTGGGCGTGACCCGCGACGGCCAGCCCGAGCAGGTGACAACCGAGCGCAACGGTGCCTGGCTGCGCTACTACATCGGATCGGCGTCCCACCGGCTGCAGTCGGGGCGCTACCAGTACGAGCTGCGTTATCGGGTCGAGCGCCAGCTGCTGCATCACGAGGGGCGCGACGAGCTGTATTGGAACGTCACCGGTAATCAGTGGCTGTTCCCTATTCTCCAGGCCTCGGTGGAGGTCAAGCTGCCGCCGGGTGCGCGAATTGGCGAGCTGGCGGCCTATACCGGGACACACGGCGAACAGGGCAAGGCGTTCGAGGTGCTCGAGCGGGGCGACGACCATCTGCGCCTGGCCACCACCCAGGCCTTGCCGGCCTACCACGGCCTGACGCTTGCGCTGGATTGGCCGGCGGGGCTGGTGGCGCGGCCGGGTGTCTGGCAGCGCCTGGGTTATCTGCTGCTGGATAACCTCGGCCTGTGCCTGGGCGCGCTGATGCTGGTCGGCCTGTTGCTGTTCTACCTGCGCGCCTGGGAGCGGTTCGGCCGCGATCCGCAGAAGGGCCTGATCATCCCGCTGTTCGAGGCTCCGCAGGGCATGAGCGCGGTGCAGGCCGGCTATCTCTGGCACCGCGGTTTCAAGAGCCCGTATCAGGAGGCGCGGGCGTTCAGTGTCTGGCTCACCGATATGGCCATCCGCAAGCACCTGCATATTGAAGACGACGCCAGCGGTCGCGGTTTTAGCCTGGCCCGTGGTACTGGTGAGCTTGAGGACGGCAACGCAGTCGACCGCGATCTGTGCTCGCGCCTGTTCCCGGCCGACAAGGACGGCGTCGCACTGAAGATCGGCGGCGGCTATGAGCCGCGCCTGGCCAAAGCGATGACGGGGCTGCGCAGCCGGCTGCAAAAGCAGGGCAAGCGCTGGTTCAGCCAAAACCGCGGGATCTGGGCCTGTGGCCTGGTCTGGGCGGTGGTCGCGTGCCTGGTGCTGGTGTTTGCCGGGGCCCAGGGCGAGGACGAATGGGGCGTCGGCCTGGGCGGCGTGATCTTTACCCTGGGTTTTTGCGTGCCGTCGCTGTTTGTCCTGCGCATGGCCTGGCAACAACCCACTCGGGGGCGGCGGATCGGTCTGAGCCTGGCGGCTCTGCTGTTTGTCTGGCCGGTGCCGGTTGGCCTGTGGATGCTCAGCGATGCGGCGTCGGTGCCGGCCTTGCTGCTGCTCTGCGTCTATGTGCTGGTGGTGGTGCTGTTCTATTACCTGCTGCCGGCACCCTCGGTCAAAGGGCGGCGCTTGCTCGACGGCCTGGAGGGCTACCGTGAGTACCTGCAACTGGCCGAGAGCGACGCCCTGGCCCTGGCCGGCGATGCCCCGGCGATGAGCATCGCCCTGTACGAGAGACACCTGCCCTACGCCATGGCCCTGGGCGTGGAGGACAAGTGGAGCGCGCGCTTTAGCGCGGCCCTGGCCGGCGGCCTGATCGACCCGACGCAGCGCGACTATCGACCCGACTGGTACCACAGCCGCAGTGACTTCAGCACCCCGCTGGCCATGAGCAGCGCCCTGGCTGCCGGCCTGAGCAGCGCCACGGCGCTGGCCTCATCGCCGCCCTCGAGCAGTTCATCGGGCGGTGGCGGCGGCGGTGGATCATCCGGTGGTGGGTCGTCGGGTGGCGGCGGTGGTGGCGGAGGAGGCGGCGGCTGGTAGGGCGCTAAGTGCTGTTGTAGGAGCGGGCCATGCCCGCGATTCGCACGCATGGCGTGCTCCTACAGGTTTGCGACAGTTGAACCCTGTCGCGACACTAAGGCTTGCGGGTTTCCTGCAGCTTGGCCAGCAGGGCCTCGCTTTTCTCCAGCTGCTCGGCCTCGCTGAGCTGCGGGTTTTCCAGCACGCTGTCGAGCTGTTCGATCAGCTCGCTCTGCCGGTTGATCCGTTCATCCAGCTTCTCCAGCTTGCGCTGGTTGCGCCAGCTCCACAGGGCCAGGGCGCAGGCCGCCAGCACCACCGCAGCCAGCACAATCATCGTCAGGGTGTTCATCGCGGCTCCAGGATTTTGCGCATGGCGAAACGCTGCAAGGTAACAGCGCCGCGCGTCACCGTCTGGGCCTGCTCCTCAGAAAAGCCCTGGCGGGCAAAGAATGGCCGCGCCGTCAGGCTGGCCTCGGTAAACAGCTCGCGGGCTCCGGCCGCCCGCAAGCGTTGCTCGGCCGCCGCATACAGGGTCGCGGCGACACCCTGGCGGGCATAGCCGGGGGCGGTGAACAGCAGGTCGATATGGCCATCGAAACTAAAGCCGATAAAACCGGCGACTTGCCGGCTGTCTTCGGCGATTAACAGCTCCAGGGCTGCCAGGCGAGTCTGCCAGGCTGGCAGATCGGCTGCCGCCGGTGCCCAGGCCTGGCGCTGCGCCTGGTCATAGTCAGCGGCAGCGAGTCGATGCACCGCGGCGCTGAACAGCGCGACCAAGGCCTGCAGATCCCGAGCGTGGTATTCGCGCAAGGTGAAGGATGGATGACTGGGCATGGGCTGTGAGCTTCGGCTGAGGTTGCTGTCGCTCACAGCCTCAAGCAGATGGTCGCCGTTGTAAATACGCGAAGGTTTCGCGCAAGGCCGCAAAGGGTGATCTGGGCTGGTAAGCCAATTGTTCACAGGCTTTGCGGATGTCGTATTCCTGTTTGACGCCATAGAAGGTGCGCACCTGGCTGCGGGTCAGACTCGCTGGTGTGCCGGTCAGCCGGGCAAGCAGTTCAGCGCCCCAGGCAAGGCTCAGCAGTAACCATCGTGGAGCGCGCGGTGGCAGCTTGTGGTCAGGCGCAACGGCATTGGCGGCCGCCACTATGTCGCCGAATGAGGAGCTGTGCTGGTTCGCCAGGATATAGCGCTGCCCGGTTTCGCCCCGGTTGGCGGCCGCGATGCAGGCCAGCGCGACGTCGCGCACATCAACGAAATTGAAATGAAAGTTGGGGTCCATGGGCACGGATTTTTTGTAGATGCGCTCGATAAAAGCCATGGTGTCGG
>JBFJZW010000162.1:0-10104 GCA_041621875.1 Pseudomonas sp.
AGCGTATTCGCTTTCTTATTGAAGAGCCCTAGCACGACCGATTTCCTATTGGCATCCGCGACTTACGGACTATTTATGTTTTTTCACATTAAATAACAGTCTTGACAGAAGCGCAAATGGCTACCCGGCAAAAAAACCGCTTATAATGTGATCAGTTTTTCTCTTTTAACCTTGAGTTTCGCTTAACTCGTTCTTTTATCTGGAAATCCAAAAATCTTGATGCGTCTTCTGCGATTTTTCTGCTGGTCTTGCGTCGCTGCTTTTTGTGGCCTGCTACTCAGTTTCAGCGGCGCGTTTCTTTATCTTAGCCCTAGCCTTCCATCCGTCGAATCGTTACGCAGTATCCAGCTGCAGATTCCTCTGCGGGTATACAGCAGTGACGCCAAGCTGATCGCCGAATTCGGCGAAATGCGCCGCTCCCCCATTGCTTTCGCCGATATACCCGAGGATTTCATCAGCGCCTTGCTGGCGGCCGAAGACGATAATTTTGCCAATCATTATGGCGTCGACCTGACCAGCCTGATGCGCGCTGCAACGCAAATTCTGAAAAGCGGTCAGATCCAGAGTGGCGGCAGCACCATCACCATGCAGGTGGCGAAGAACTTCTTCCTCACCAGCGAGCGCAGCTTCTCGCGCAAGATCAATGAAATTCTCCTGGCCCTGCAGATAGAGCGAGAACTGAGCAAGAACGAAATCCTCGAGCTCTACGTCAACAAGATCTACCTGGGCAACCGCGCCTACGGCATCGAGGCGGCGTCCCACGTCTATTACGGCAAACCCATTCGCGAAATCAGCCTGGCGCAAATGGCCATGATTGCCGGCCTGCCCAAAGCCCCGTCGCGCTTCAACCCCCTGGTCAATCCGTCGCGCTCCATGGAGCGCCGCGACTGGATTCTCGGGCGCATGTACAGCCTCGGGCGCATCGATCAACAGCGTTATGAAGAGGCGCTGGCCGAACCCATCAATGCCAGCTACCACGTCCCAAGGCCCGAACTGGATGCGCCTTACGTGGCGGAAATGGCCCGTGCCGAAATGGTCGGCCGCTACGGCAGCGACGCCTATACCGAAGGTTTCAACGTTACCACCACGGTCCCCAGCGACCTGCAGCAGGCCGCCAACCACGCCGTCCGCGAGGGACTGATCGACTACGATCAACGCCACGGCTATCGCGGACCGGAGAAGCGCCTGCCCAACATGTCCCGGGAGAACTGGCTGACTGCGCTGAACAAGCTCAGCACCCTGGGCGGCCTCGAGCCGGCAATTGTGACCGCGGTCGAGAACAGCGGCATCCTCGTACTGACCCGTTCCGGCGAAGAAACGGCAGTGGCCTGGGACAGCATGAAATGGGCACGCCCTTTCCTCCATACCAACAGCATCGGCCCGCGCCCCCAGCGCCCAGAAGACGTTGTGCAGGTCGGCGACCTGATTCGCGTGCAACGCCAAGCCGACAACAGCCTGCGCTTCGTGCAACTGCCCGCCGCGCAAAGCGCACTGGTATCCCTCGATCCGCACGACGGGGCCATTCGCGCACTGGTTGGCGGCTTCTCCTTCGAGCAGAGCAACTACAACCGCGCCGCCCAAGCCAAACGCCAGCCCGGCTCCAGCTTCAAGCCATTTGTCTACAGTGCCGCACTGGATAAAGGCTATACCGCCGCCACCCTGGTCAACGATGCGCCTATCGTCTTTGCCGACGATGCCTTGGCGCAGGTATGGCGGCCGAAGAATGACAACAACACCTTCCTCGGCCCGATCCGCCTACGCGAAGCCTTGTACCGCTCCCGCAACCTGGTTTCCATTCGCCTACTGCAAGACCTCGGCATCGACAGCACCCTGCGCTATATCGAACGCTTCGGCTTCGAGAAGAAGGACCTCCCGCCCAACCTCTCCCTGGCCCTGGGTACGGCGAGCCTGACCCCTATGGAAATCGCCGAAGGCTGGAGCGTGTTCGCCAGCGGCGGCTATAAAACCGAGCCCTACCTGATTGAGCGCATAGAAGATCGCGCCGGGCAGCTATTGTTTGTCGCCAACCCGGCACAGACCCCCGACAGCGCGGACAAGCACGCCCAACAGGCCGAGAGACTGCAACTCAGCAGCCAGGCCGAGCCCATCATCGCCGAACGGATCATCGACGAGCGCACCGCCTATATCATGACCAGCATGCTCCAGGATGTGATCAAGCGCGGTACCGGACGCCGCGCCCTGGCACTCGGCCGCGACGACCTGGCAGGCAAGACCGGCACCACCAACGAATCCAAAGACAGCTGGTTTTCGGGCTACAACGCCGACTACATCACCACCGTCTGGGCCGGCTTCGACCAGCCCGAAAGCCTCGGCCGCAACGAGTATGGCGGCACCGTGGCCCTGCCCATCTGGATGAACTACATGGCGGCGGCACTGAAAGATAGGCCCAGCCATCTGCCGGCGGAACCCGAAGGCATGTTGACCCTGCGCATCGACCCGCACAGCGGCCGCATCGCCAGCCCGGGCACACAGGACGCCTACTACGAGCTGTTCAAGAGCGAAGACTCGCCGCCCTCCATGGGCGAGTTCGAGATGGGCCTGGGCATTCCCGGCAGCCCGCTACCGGCTGACGAAGCGGCCCCCTTCGATTTGTTCTAGCCTCTGCGCCCACCCTGCCCAACGGCCTACGCCACGGGCAGGGTGCGCCACGGGACGATAGCCCCGTCACACGCAAGCGCCGCCGTTCCCTGCATGCAACAGCGTACCGACACGCAATAAAAAACCCGCCGAAGCGGGTTTTTTATTGCGTGTCGGCTTAGCCGTTGAACACGTCATCCACCGATTGCAGCGGGTAATGCTTCGGATACGGCAGAGTCGCCACGCCGCTTTCGATGGCGGCCTTGGCCACCGCGTCGCAGACGACGGTGATCAGGCGTGGGTCCATCGGCTTCGGAATGATGTACTCGCGGCCGAACGACAGGGCGATGCCGCCGTAGGCGTCGCAGACTTCCTGCGGTACCGGCAGCTTGGCCAGGTCACGCAGCGCCAGAGCAGCGGCGATCTTCATTTCCTCGTTGATGCGGGTCGCGCGAACGTCCAGGGCCCCGCGGAAGATGAAGGGGAAGCCCAGTACGTTGTTGACCTGGTTCGGGTAGTCGGAACGACCGGTGGCCATGATCACGTCATCACGCACTTCATGGGCCAGTTCCGGCTTGATTTCCGGATCCGGGTTGGAGCAGGCGAAGACGATCGGGGTCGACGCCATGCGCTTGAGGTCTTCAGGAGCCAGCAGGTTGGCACCCGACAGGCCGACGAATACGTCAGCGCCATCCAGCGCATCGGACAGGGTGCGCTTGTCGGTTTCGCTGGCGAACACCGCCTTGTACTGGTTCAGATCGTCGCGGCCGGCGTGGATCACGCCCTTGCGGTCGATCATAAAGATGTTCTCGACCTTCGCACCCATGCTCACCAGCAGCTTCATGCAGGAGATGGCAGCAGCACCGGCACCCAGGCAGACGATCTTGGCTTCCGGCAGGGTCTTGCCGGCAATTTCCAGGGCGTTGAGCATGCCAGCGGCAGTCACGATGGCGGTGCCGTGCTGGTCATCGTGGAACACCGGGATGTCGCACTGTTCGATCAGCGTGCGTTCGATTTCAAAGCACTCGGGTGCCTTGATGTCTTCCAGGTTGATACCACCGAAGGTGATCGAGATGCGACGTACGGTGTCGATAAAGGCCTGCGGGCTCTCGGACTCGACTTCGATGTCGAATACGTCGATACCGGCAAAGCGCTTGAACAGCACGCCCTTGCCTTCCATTACCGGCTTGGAGGCCAGTGGACCGAGGTCGCCAAGACCCAGGATCGCGGTGCCATCGGAAATAACTGCCACCAGGTTACCCTTACCGGTGTAGCGGTACGCCAGCTCCGGATCACGCGCGATTTCACGCACAGGCTCAGCGACACCCGGGCTGTAGGCCAGCGACAGGTCGCGAGCAGTGGCGGTGGGTTTGGTTAGCTCGACACTCAGCTTACCCGGACGGGGATGGGCGTGATATTCGAGAGCGGCAGTTTTCAGATCAGACATGGTGGCATTTCCGCTTTGGGCTGTTGAACAGGCAGGCGGCCGAGGATACGCAAGTTGTATACAGCTGCACAAGACTGACAAGCCCGCCAGTGTCCAGCGACTTAGCGTACGACTTTAAGCCAATCCCCCGGCTTCGGCTCGCCGTCAGGATAGAGATTATTCAGCAAACGCAGGGTCGCCAGGGCGTCGCCCGGCAGCTTGCTGCCCTTGGCCAGCGCCTCGATGGTCTGCCCCGACCTGGCCTTGACCCTGTGCAGGCGCAGCGGCTGCGCCTGCTGGTACTCGGCCCGGGTCATCGGTCGGAAGCTTTTGATCACGCTTAGAAACTGCTCATCCTGGCTTGCCAGCGCGGCACGGCCACGCACCGCGGCGACAAACAGATAAGCCCCTGCGCCATGCTGGATAACCGCCACGCGCTTGGCCGCATTGCCCGGAATCACCGCGCTATAGCCCTTGAGGCCGGCCTGCTGCAACTCGACAGTGGCCACCAGGCGCTGGCTGCCGACGCGCTGGCGCAGCAGCTCAGCCGGCGTCAGTTTCTGCGGATTGTCCTCCAGGGTCATGGCAATAAACGCCTGTTGATCGGCGGTGTGACCGATCAGCGCATCCGGGCGATTGAGCAGACTCCAGCCTTCGGGAAACGCCAGGGTGAAGTTCAGCTTTGCATGGTAGAACCGATGGCCACGACGCACGCCGGTTTCGGCGGAGTCACCAAAGGGCAAGCCTTCCAGATGCCTGAGAAAGGCCTCGCGATTGACCTCCTGCTGACCGGTCGCCAAGGCCCGCGCCGGGCCCAGCACCTGCTGCAAACGCCGGTCGTTATCCGGGTGGGTATCGAACAGACCGTGATAACCGCCGGCCGGCTGCGCCTGACCACGCCTGGCGGCCTGATCGCGACTGAAAACCTCCTGATTCTTCAACACCCTGACCACTTCGATCATCGCCTGCGGGTCGTAGCCGCTGCGGGCCAGATACTGCGCGCCCAGGCCGTCGGCCTCCAGCTCCATATCGCGACCATAACCACGGACAAAGGCGCTACCCAGCACATTGGTGAAATCGGCAGCGGCCCCCACCCCAGTGCCGATCGCCACGGCCTGGCCCAGCACGCCCCAGGCGGTAGACTGACTCTGCTGCTGCACGCTGTGCCGGGCGGTCACATGGGCGATCTCATGGCCCAGCACGGCGGCCAGCTCGGCTTCCGAATTGAGGTAGGCGAGCAGCCCGCGGTGGATATAGATATAACCGCCAGGCAAGGCGAAGGCGTTGATATCCGGGCTGTCGACCACGGTGAACCGATAGGTCAGCTGGTTGCGGTGGCTGTTTCTCGCCACCCGCTCACCGACCTGCTGGACATAGGCCTGCAGCTTCTCGTCGGCGTAACGCGGGTTCTGCTTGAGGATCTGCTGGTTATAGCGCCGCCCGAGATCCAGCTCCTGCTGCTCGCTCATCGTCACAAAGTTGCTGCGCCCGGTGGCCGGATTGACCGCACAGCCCGCTAGCTGCACCAGCAGAACCAACAACGTCAGCACGCGCAGAATCATGGCAACAGCTCCAGCATCGCCGCATGGGTCAACGGCAGCATCCAGCGCGCCTGGCCCGCGCGCAAACCACCACGCCTGGAACGATCAACCACCCAGCCGCGGGCTTCGACCTTGCGACCCTCAAGGCTCTGGACAGCACGCAGATCGAAACTGTCCAGCGCACGCGGGGCGATATGCAGCACCAGCGAATCGCCCATTTCCAGCCACAGCCCGCCGCCATTGCGCTCGATACGCTCGACCTGGCCCCGCACCAGGGCAAATCCGCCGCTGCTCAACTGCCCGGGCAGCTGCACCGGCGAACGCTGCCAGAGCCCGGCACGCGCCTGCCGTGCGCTGCGCTCGGCAGCCTGCTGACATTCGACCAGGGCCAGATTGGGGGCGATAGCCACCAGATAACCCAAGCCCTCGGCGAGCAACTGCGCCTCCAGATTACGCCCGCTGCTGTCATAGACATGGGCCAGGGTGCGCCCATAGTGATCCTTGGCCTGACGCCCCAATTGTAGGCCAACCCGCCCATCGCTGGCCGCCACCAGGGCCTGCAGGCGCTTGCGCGCGGCCTCGGCAAAAGGCTCGGTAGAGCGCCCCTTACGCCCCAGCTCAGGCGTATTCAGGCCGATCAGGCGCACATTGCGCCCATCGACCAGGCGCAGGGTGTCACCATCCACCACCCGCTGCACCTTGGTGCTGGGCAAGTTGCCGGGGGCCGGGCAGAACGCCAGGGCAGTGCCTGCATAAAAGCCGAAAACGAAAAAGGCGCCCACCAGGGACGCCTTTTTCAGTAGCGCGGGGTAACCCATGCGGGTCTCCGTCGCTGCGCGCAAGCTTACTGCTTGGCACCGAACATGCCGAAACGCTGCTTGAAGCGATCAACACGGCCGCCGGTATCCAGCATTTTCTGCTTGCCGGTGTAGAACGGGTGGCACTCGTTGCACACGTCCAGGGCCAGGGGCTTGCCCAGGGTGGAGCGAGTTTCGATCACGTTGCCACAGCTGCAAGTAGCGGTGAGGGCTTCGTAAGTAGGATGGATATCGGCTTTCATGGCGTTTCCTCAGGGCTGACGTGCCGCCACTCGACACTATTGTCGGGTACCGCACGGAATTAGGCCGGCGATGATACCAGAGCACCGCCGCGACGCAAGCCACGCCAGTCGCCGACCGTCGCCCGGCTGCGTGCTAAGATCGCGACTCGCCAAGAACGTGTTCAAAGTCTCGCGAGCTAGAGTCATGCAAGGCGCTACGTTAGTAACAGCCTTCGGCTGGTCAAAACAGGGCCGACGCGCAGCAGACTTTGGGCAGGTTATTACCCCAAGACCAGGAGCCCCTTGCTTGCCCGACGCCATTCTGCGCCTCGCCCTGCCCTCGCCGCTGCGCCGCCTGTTCGACTACCGCGCCCCGCCCGGTGTGCCGCGCAGTGCCCTGCAGCCTGGCGCACGGCTGCGCGTGCCGTTTGGCCGGCGCGAGATGATCGGCATCCTGATCGAGGTGAGCGACCACAGCGAGGTACCGGCGGACAAGCTCAAGCCCGCCCTGCAACTGCTCGACGCCCAGTCGCCGCTGCCGCCCGCGCTGTTCAAGCTGTGCCTGTGGACCGCCCAGTATTACCAGCACAGCCTCGGCGACACCCTGAGCTGGGCGCTGCCGGTGCTGCTGCGCCAGGGCGAGCCGGCCGAAGCACGCCAGGAGCGCTTCTGGTCGGTGATGCCCGACGCCCAGCTGGACGACCCGCGCCTGAGCCGCGCACCGCGCCAGCGCGACGCGCTGAAAACCCTCGCCCAGCACCCCCACGGCGTCGCCCATGCCCTGCTGAGCAAACTGCAGCTGAACAAGGACAGCCTCGACCTGCTACTGGAAAAGGGCTTGGTCAAAGTCGAGGTACGCCGCCATGCGCCGAGTGCGCGCCACGCCAACTGGCTGGCCCAACCTGAACTGCCGCTGAATGCCGAACAACGCGCTGCCAGCGAGGCGATCCGCTCGGGCCTCGGCAGTTTCAACGCCTTTCTGTTGGCCGGGGTGACCGGCAGCGGCAAGACCGAGGTGTATCTGCAGCTGATCCGCGAAACCCTGGAGGCCGGCAAGCAGGCCCTGGTGCTGATCCCTGAGATCAACCTCGGACCGCAGACCCTGGCGCGCTTCGAGCAGCGCTTCAACGCCCGCATCGCCCTGCTGCACTCGGCGGTCAATGACCGCGAACGCCTGGACGCCTGGCTGGCGGCCCGCGATGGCGAGGCGGATATCATCATCGGCACCCGCTCGGCGCTGTTCACCCCGATGCAGCGGCCGGGCCTGATCATCATCGATGAGGAGCACGACGCCTCCTATAAGCAGCAGGAATGCCTGCGCTACCATGCCCGCGACCTGGCCGTGGTGCGCGCCCACCAGGAAAACATCCCGATCGTGCTCGGCTCGGCCACGCCGTCGCTGGAAAGCCTGCACAACGCCCACAGCGGCCGCTACGCCCTGCTGCACCTGCGCGAACGCGCCGGCGGCGCCAAGCAGCCGCGCTTTCTGCGCCTGGATGTAAAAAGCCGGCCGCTGGACTCCGGCATCTCCGGGCCCATGCAGCAGGCCATCGCCCAGACCCTGCAGGCCGGCCAGCAGGTGCTGGTATTCCTCAACCGCCGCGGTTTCGCCCCGACCCTGCTCTGTCACGACTGCGGCTGGCTGTCGGAATGCCCACGCTGCGATGCGCGCATGACCGTGCACCAACGCTCGCGCGAATTGCGCTGCCACCACTGCGGGCACGTCGAGCGCCAGCCGAGCAACTGCCCAAAATGCAACAACGTCGACCTGCGCCCGGTCGGGGCCGGCACCGAGCGCGCCGAAGAACGCCTGGAGATTCTCTTCCCCGGCATACCGGTACTGCGCGTCGACCGCGACAGCACCTCGCGCAAGGAGGCCATGACCAGCCTGTTCAACACAGTGCAGCGCGGCGAACCGTGCATCCTGGTCGGCACCCAGATGCTCGCCAAGGGCCATCACTTCCCGCGCGTCACCCTGGTGGCGATCCTGGATGCCGATGGCGGCCTGTTCTCCGCGGACTTTCGCGCCAGCGAGCGCATGGCCCAGCTGATCGTCCAGGTCGCCGGACGTGCCGGGCGCGCCGAGGAACCGGGCAAGGTGATTATTCAGAGCCACCTGGCCGACCATCCTTTACTGGTGCAGCTGACCGAGCAGGGCTACTTCGCCTTCGCCGAACAGGCCCTGAGCGAGCGCCGCGGTGCCGGCCTGCCGCCGTTCTGCCACCTCGCCCTGCTGCGCGCCGAAGCGCATAAACCGGGCCAGGCCGAAGGTTTTCTCGACGACGCCTGCACGGAAGCCGAGCTGTTGCTGAACGAACTGCAACTCAGCGGTATCGAACTGCTCGGCCCGGTGCCCGCGCCCATGGAACGCCGCGCCGGCCGTTACCGCGCCCAGCTGCTGGTGCAAGCCAACGCCCGCGCGCCACTGCACCGCCTGCTCAATAGCTGGATGCTGGCCCTGGAGCAGATGCCCAGCGGCCGCGCGGTGCGCTGGTCACTGGATGTCGATCCGATAGATTTGTTTTGAGCGGCAAGCCGCAAGCCTTGCAGGGTGGCCCGGGGCAGCGATCCATTGCCGCCCACCCGCTTAAAGCTTGAAGCGGCGGCAGAAGGCCGTCGATAATGCCCAATTTTCCACCAGCGCCTTCGCGCGCCGCCGCTGACAACGGCCGACCGAGCAGACCATGAAAGACAGCATCCGCCACCTGATCCAGCAAGCCCTGACCCGCCTGACGACTGAAGGCGTGCTGCCCGAGGGCCTGACGCCGGCCATTCAGGTGGAGAACACCCGGGACAAGAGCCACGGCGACTTCGCCAGCAATATCGCCATGATGCTGGCCAAACCGGCCGGCCTGAAGCCCCGTGACCTGGCCGAGAAGCTGATTGCCGCGCTGCCTAGCGATGCTGCGATCAGCAAGGTCGAGATCGCCGGCCCGGGCTTCCTCAACTTCTACCAGAACACCCAGGCCCTGGCCGCGCGCCTGGATGCTCTGCTGGCCGACGCCAAACTGGGCGTGCGCAAGGCCGGCCCGGCGCAGCGCGTGGTGGTCGACCTGTCCGCGCCCAACCTGGCCAAAGAGATGCACGTCGGCCATCTGCGCTCGACCATCATCGGCGACGGCGTGGCGCGGGTGCTGGAATTCCTCGGCGACGAGGTGATCCGGCAGAACCACGTGGGCGACTGGGGCACCCAGTTCGGCATGCTGCTGGCCTATATGCAGGAAAACCCGGCGGCCGCCGAAAGCGAGCTGGCCGACCTGGAAGGCTTCTACCGCGCGGCGAAGAAGCGCTTCGACGATTCCCCTGAGTTCGCCGAACGGGCCCGCGAGCTGGTGGTGCAGCTGCAGGCCGGCGACGCCGAGTGCCTGCGCCTGTGGCACCGCTTCAACGATATTTCCCTGAGCCACTGCCAGGCCCTGTACGACCGCCTCGGGGTGAAGCTCTCCATGGCCGACGTCAAGGGCGAGAGCGCCTACAACGACGACCTGGCCAACGTGGTC
>JBFJZW010000163.1:0-10079 GCA_041621875.1 Pseudomonas sp.
CGGCTCAAGGAGTGGTTTGGACGTTATCCCGCGTCGATAGCCGTGGTGCGTCCCGACCGCTTCCTCGCAGGCCTGGCTATTCCGCAAACCCTGGGACAGGTCTGCGATTTGTTGGCGCAGGCGCTTTCGGCCAGACCACAAGTGGTCGAGAAGTCGATTGCCAGCAAGGTGGCCTGAGATGAGCGCCTATTTGCACTGTATGTCGCATACCCCGCTGGTTGGCCATGTCGACCCGGTACCTGCGGTACTGGCTGAGGTTGATGGTGTCATCGCCAGCGCCAGGGCGCGGATTGCTGAGTTCGATCCCGAGCTGGTGATCCTCTTCGCGCCCGATCATTACAACGGCTTCTTCTACGACGTGATGCCGTCGTTCTGCATCGGCATTGAGGCCCACGCGATCGGCGACTTTGGCACTGCTGTAGGCCCCCTCGCGGTTCCTCAGTCGTTAGCTGAAGCCTGCGCCACGGCGGTACTCGATGCCGGGGTGGACACCGCAGTCTCCTACTGCATGCAAGTGGACCATGGCTTTGCTCAGCCGATCGAGCTGTTGCTCGGCGGTCTCGATGCTTGCCCGGTAATACCGGTGTTCATCAATTCGGTGGCGATCCCGCTGCCGAGTTTCCAACGCGCGCGCCTGCTGGGCGACGCCATCGGGCGCTATGCCCGAACGCTGAACAAGAGGGTTCTGTTTCTCGGTTCCGGCGGGCTGTCGCATCAACCGCCGGTGCCGGAACTGGCCACAGCAGATGCCCGCATGGCCGACCGGCTGATGGGCAGCGGCCGCAATCTGCCAGCGGATGAACGAGAAGCACGGCAGCAGCGGGTGATCCTCGCGGCGCAACGCTTCACCGAGGACCCCCACTCGCTGCACCCGCTCAACCCAGAGTGGGATCAACAGTTCCTCGACGTGCTCGCCGAAGGTCATTTGGTCCAACTCGACGCGCTTGGAAATGCCGAACTGTCGGCCCTGGCCGGCAAGTCCAGCCATGAGGTGAAAACCTGGGTGGCCGCCTTCGCCGCGCTTTCCGCCTTCGGCCCCTACCAATCCAGTGACCGCTATTACCGTCCGATTCCCGAGTGGATCGCAGGTTTTGGCTCGCTCAGCGCGCAGTCTTCGAGTTGAGCCCATGGGGACCTCCCGACTCCGCGTTGGAGCAAGCCGAAGCTTGTCTGCAGCGCTTCATTTTCCGAAGTAGAGGATGCACGAAATGACCGCAACTACCCACGTACTGAGCGAAGCCTCCACCAGTAAATTCGCCCGCATCAAGGAGGGCGAGCTCGATGTGCAGCTGCACTACAACGATGTCGGCCATGGCGACGAAACGGTGGTAATGCTGCATGGTTCCGGGCCAGGTGCCAGTGGATGGGCCAATTTCAACCGCAATATCGAGCCGCTGGTCGACGCCGGTTACCGGGTGATCCTGATGGACTGCCCGGGCTGGAGCAAAAGCGACCCGATTGTCTGCACTGGCTCGCGCTCGGACCTTAACGCCCGCGCCCTCAAGGGCCTACTCGATGTCCTCGGCCTGGGACGAGTGCATATCCTCGGCAACTCCATGGGCGGCCATAGCGCCGTCGCATTCGCCCTGGCCAACCCGCAGCGCGTCGGCAAGTTGGTCCTGATGGGCGGTGGCACCGGCGGTGCCAGTGCCTTCGTGCCGATGCCGACCGAGGGCATCAAATTGCTCCAGGGGCTGTACCGCGAGCCGACCATCGACAACCTGAAGAAGATGATGAACGTCTTCGTCTACGACACCAGCGACCTGACCGAAGTGCTATTCCAGACCCGCCTGGACAACATGCTCAGCCAGCCTGAGCACTTGGAAAACTTCGTCAAGAGCCTGACGGCCAACCCCAAGCAGTTTCCCGATTTTGGCCCGCGCCTGGGCGAGATCGAGGCACAGACCCTGGTCATCTGGGGCCGCAACGACCGCTTTGTGCCGATGGACACCGGCCTGCGTCTGATTGCTGGCATTGCCAACTCCGAACTGCACGTGTTCAACAGTTGCGGCCACTGGGCGCAGTGGGAACACGCCGAGAAGTTCAACCGCATGGTGCTGGATTTCCTCAGCCACTAAACCAAACGCTGCTAAGGCGCTGGTTAATCTGCTGCTTTCTTACACCAGCCAGCCATGTCCAGGGCGTCCCTCGCGGGGCACCAATCCGGACTGAGCAGCACGCCCTCTTGAGGTGAGCGATGAGCATTACCCAACATTCGCTGGAACAACTGGCTGCCGCCCTCCGTGCTGCGCAAGCAAGCGGCGAGGCGATCGAGCCGCTGCGCGAGCAGATTGGTGAAGGAAACGGCGAGGCTGCCTATGCCATTCAACGCCTCAACGTTGTCCATGCCTGCGCCAATGGCCGCCGTGTGGTAGGCCGCAAGATCGGCCTGACCAACCCCAAGGTGCAAGCGCAGCTCGGCGTCGACCAGCCGGATTTCGGCACCCTGTTCGCTGACATGTGCTACGGCGACAACCAGGTGGTGCCATTTTCTAGCGTGATGCAGCCGAAGATCGAGGCCGAAATTGCCCTGATCCTCGACCATGACCTGCCACACGCCGACACCACCTTCGCCGAGTTGATCGGCGCTTGCGGCTGGGTATTGCCTGCGCTGGAAGTCGTCGGCAGTCGCGTACAGGGCTGGAACATCCGCTTCGTCGACACCGTCGCCGACAACGCCTCCAGCGGCTGCTTCGTGCTCGGTGGCCCAGCGCGCCGTCTGGCAGATGTCGACTTGGGGCAGGCGACCATGCGCATGAGTCGTAACGGTGAAGAAGTCTCCAGCGGCAACGGTGCCGAATGCCTCGGTCATCCGCTGAATGCCGCCGTCTGGCTGGCCCGCACCATGGCCTGCCTGGGCGAACCGCTGAAGGCGGGGGACATCATTCTCACCGGTGCGCTCGGGCCGATGGCACCCGTAGCCGCTGGCGATCGCTTCGAAGCAGAAATCCAGGGTATCGGTCGCGTCAGCGTCGAATTCAGTGGCGCTTGATCGGTGATCGCGTGCAACCACAGGTAAAACACATGAAAAAGCTCAAAGTAGCAATTATCGGTTCCGGCAACATCGGCACCGACCTGATGATCAAGATTCTGCGCCACGGCAAGCACCTGGAAATGGCTGCCATGGTCGGCATCGATCCGGGCTCCGACGGCCTGGCCCGTGCCGCGCGCATGGGCGTGGCCACCACCCATGAAGGAGTGGAGGGCCTGACCCGCCTAAAGGTGTTCCAGGACATCGACTTCGTCTTCGATGCCACCTCGGCCGGTGCCCACGTGCACAACGAGGCCTTCCTGCGCAGCGTGAAACCCGGCATCCGCCTGATCGACCTGACCCCGGCGGCCATCGGCCCCTACTGCGTGCCGGTGGTTAACCTGGAGCAGAACCTCGATCAGCTCAACGTCAACATGGTCACCTGCGGCGGCCAGGCCACCATCCCGATGGTCGCAGCGGTGTCGCGCGTGGCCAAGGTGCACTACGCCGAGATCGTCGCCTCGATCGCCAGCAAGTCCGCCGGCCCCGGTACCCGCGCCAATATCGACGAGTTCACCGAAACCACCTCGAAGGCCATCGAAGTGATCGGTGGTGCCGCCAAGGGCAAGGCGATCATAGTCATGAACCCGGCCGAGCCGGCGCTGATGATGCGTGACACCGTGTTCGTACTCAGCGAAGCGGCTGACCAGGCCAAGGTCGAGGGCTCCATCGAGGAAATGGCCGCCGCCGTGCAGGCCTACGTGCCGGGCTATCGCCTCAAGCAGAAGGTGCAGTTCGACGTGATCCCCGAAGGCCAGCCGCTGAACATCCCCGGCCACGGCAAGTTCTCCGGCCTGAAGACCTCGGTGTTTCTCGAAGTCGAAGGTGCCGCCCACTACCTGCCGGCCTACGCCGGCAACCTCGACATCATGACCTCCGCTGCGCTGGCTACCGCCGAGCGTATGGCGCAGTCCATGCTGTTTCAGCCGATGCAGCAGAACGCGTAAGGAGATCCCCATGACCTTCAATCCCGGCAAGAAGTTGTACATCTCCGACGTGACTCTGCGCGATGGCAGCCATGCGGTACGTCACCAGTACTCGATCAAGAACGTGCAGGACATCGCTCGTGCGCTGGATACGGCAAGGGTCGACTCCATAGAGGTCACCCACGGCGACGGCCTGCAGGGTTCGAGCTTCAACTACGGCTTCGGTGCCCACACCGACCTGGAGTGGATCGAGGCTGCTGCCGAAGTGATCGAGCACGCCAAGATCACCGTGTTGCTACTGCCCGGTATCGGCACCGTTCACGACCTCAAGGCCGCTTATGACGCTGGTGCCCGCTCGGTGCGCATCGCTACCCACTGCACCGAAGCGGACGTGTCGAGGCAGCACATCGAGTACGCGCGCAGCCTCGGCATGGACACCGTCGGCTTTCTGATGATGAGCCACATGATCCCGGCCGAACAGCTGGCGGCACAGGGCAAGCTGATGGAAAGCTACGGTGCCCAGTGCGTCTACATGGCCGACTCCGGCGGCGCGATGAACATGCAGGATATCCGCGAGCGCATGCGTGCTTTCAAGGCCGTACTCGATCCGGCGACTCAGACCGGCATGCATGCGCATCACAACCTCAGTCTCGGCGTGGCCAACTCCATCACTGCGGTGGAGGAGGGTTGCGATCGCATCGACGCCAGCCTAGCCGGCATGGGTGCCGGCGCGGGAAACGCGCCGTTGGAAGTGTTCATCGCTGCAGCCGAGCGTATGGGCTGGAACCACGGTACCGACCTCTACACCCTGATGGATGCCGCCGATGATCTGGTGCGTCCGCTGCAGGATCGGCCGGTACGGGTCGACCGCGAAACGCTGGCGCTCGGCTATGCCGGGGTTTACTCGAGCTTCCTGCGCCATGCCGAAGTGGCGGCGGCTAAGTATGGCCTGAAGACCCTCGACATTCTGGTCGAACTGGGCCGGCGGCGCATGGTTGGCGGCCAGGAAGACATGATCGTCGACGTGGCACTGGATCTGCTCAACCGCTGATTTTAGGACTGACGGGAGACGATTGGTCGGCACAAGGTCGCCGATCGTCACCACAATCGAAAACAACAAAAAAAGGTACGAAACCATGCAATCTTGCACCGTACAAGCGCCTTGCGAAATACAACACGGTAGTCGCCATGCCTGGCTGACCATCACCCTGTGCTTTGTCGTTGCCCTGCTGGAAGGCATTGATTTTCAAGCACCGGGCATCGCCGCACAAGGCATGGCGGCGGCCTTCGAACTGGACAAGCTGCACATGGGCTGGGTGTTCAGCGCCGGCATTTTCGGCCTGCTGCCTGGGGCTTTCGCTGGTGGCTGGCTGGCCGACCGCATTGGCCGTAAGCAGGTGCTAATCCTTTCGGTCGCGCTGTTCGGGGTGTTCTCCATTGGCACTGCCCATGCCTGGGATATGAGCAGCCTGCTTGGCGCACGCCTGCTTACCGGCATCGGTCTTGGCGCGGCGCTGCCCAACCTGATTGCGCTCTGTTCGGAAGCCGCCGGTGAGCGTCTGCGCGGCATGGCAGTCAGCATGATGTACTGTGGCGTACCACTGGGCGCGGCGCTGGCAGCGACCATCGGCATTGCGGGGTACTTCGACGACTGGACGGTGCCGTTCTACGTCGGCGGCGTGCTGCCGTTGCTGGTTCTGCCATTACTGGTCATCTGGCTACCGGAATCCAAGGCCTTCCGCGCACAGCAGGCGCTTCAGGTAGAGGGTGGGGGCGAGATCCGCACCCCACTGGTGCAGGCACTGTTCGGCAATGGCAGCCTAGTGCCGACCCTGCTGCTGTGGGCTGCTTATTTCTTCACCCTGATGGTGGTCTACATGCTGATCAGCTGGCTACCGAGCCTGCTGGTCGGCCAGGGTTTCAGCGGTATACAAGCCAGCTGGGTGGTGTTTTCCCTGCAGATCGGTGCCGCGATCGGCACGCTGATGCTGGGCGTATTGCTGAATCGCCTGCGTCCACTAACGATGGCCTGCCTGATCTACCTCGGCCTACTCGCCGCCCTGGCAGCCCTCGGCATGGCCAGCGAGTTTTCCAGCATGCTAGTGGCTGGCTTCGCGGCAGGCATGTTCGCCACCGGAGGGCAGGGCGTGCTCTATGCACTGGCTCCGTTGTTCTATCGCACCCAGGTACGCGCCACCGGTGTCGGTACCGCCGTGGCGGTCGGGCGGTTAGGCGCTATGAGCGGGCCTCTCCTGGCCGGGAAAATGCTGGCCTTGGGTACCGGTACCGCTGGGGTGATGCTGGCCTCCGCGCCAGGCATCGTAGTGGCATGTGTCGCCGTGTTCTACCTGCTGGGGCGCAGCCACAGGCAACAGGTAAACGACGCCTGATGCCATGCGAGCCTGCCTGGCCCAGGCAGGCTCGCCAGCGATTTCCTTTTAAAGCGGCCGTTCACAGACGCTCCGGCGAGATGCGTCGCGGACAGCTGCCACGCCCACATAAAAACAATAGGTATACCCATCATGAAAATCCGCTATTCGCTGGCGGCCGTCGTATCGGCCTGCGCGCTGTATTCCAGTGCGTCACTCGCCGACTTTATCAATGACAGCACCGCCAGCCTCAGTTTGCGCAACTATTACTTCGACCGTGATTTTCGCAATGGTGACGGCCAGTCCCAATCCCAGGAGTGGGCTCAGGGTTTTACCCTGAGGTTGGATTCCGGCTTCACCGAAGGGACGCTGGGTTTCGGCGTCAACGCCATCGGCATGGCCGGTTTCAAGCTGGACTCCAGCCCAGACCGTAGCGGTACCGGCTTGCTACCCTTCGACCCCGTAACCAAGCAACCCGCTGACGAATACTCCAAGCTGGGCGTTGCCGCCAAGTTGCGTGTTGCAGTCAGCGAACTGCAGGTAGGCACCCTGCAGCCCTTGTTGCCGGTCATCCTTGCCGTGCCATCCCGACTGTTTCCACCCACCTTCCGCGGTGCCTACCTGCGCTCTCAGGAAATCGAAGGCCTGACCTTGCACGCAGGACATATGGACGGCATCACCCAGCGCAACTCGACCGACCATGAGGCGATGCGCATCAGCAGCCCCAACCGAAGGTTCAACGCCTCGGCGCAGTCCGACAGCTTCGTCTTTATCGGCACCGATTACCGGTTCAGCGACAGTCTCAGTGGGAGCTATTACTACGCCCAACTCGATCAGCTCTACCAGCAGCATTACCTGGCCCTGCTACACCAGCGGACGTTGGGTGCCGGCCGGTTGAAAACCGATCTGCGTTTCTTTGACAGTCGCGAGGATGGTGCCGCCAAGGCCGGAGCCGTGGACAACCGCACCTATAACGCCATGTTTACCTACCAACTCAAGTCCCACTCGTTGGGGCTGGGCTATATGCAGCTCACCGGAGATACGGCCCTACCTTACTTGGCAGGTACCGATGTCAACGTAAATACCGAGGGGGCGCTGGTCTCGGAATACGTCAACCCCGGGGAACGGGTCTGGCAGGTACGCTACGACTATGACTTCGCTGCGGTCGGCGTACCAGGCCTGCGCGCCATGTGGCGCTACATCAAGGGTGATCACTTCGATCTGCCGGGTGGCGTAACGGATGCGAAAGAGCGAGAGCGCGATCTTGAATTGGCTTATATCGTCCAGGGCGGATCCCTCAAAGGGCTCGGTTTGCGGGTAAGGCAAGCGGCCTATCGCAACAACTTCTCGCGAGATGTTGACGAAACCAGGATCAATATCGATTACACCCTGAAGCTCTGGTGATCGTCACTGCCGAGGCCAGGAAAACAATCGGGGGCCACGGTATTGATGCGGATGGGCCGCTCTTGGCCGCTTTCTGCCGGTCACGAATTGCTGGATTGGATCGACCCCGCCCGCTCGTGACCGGCGCTGATGACCGATTCCATTGAAAAAGTAGCCACTCTCATGCCGTCACAGAATCGCCCCGTTGGCGCGCACGGGTCTCCGCCGCGCTACAAAAGCGGGGGGGTTGGCGCTTAGAGAAACAGGCCGCTCAACGGCGAGGAGGCATCGCCGCTGAGGCGGCGTGGCATGCGTCCGGCCAGGTAGGCTTCGCGGCCGGCCTCGACTGCCTTGCGCATCGCCGAGGCCATGCGGATCGGCTCGTGGGCGCGGGCGATGGCGGTGTTCATCAGCACCCCGTCGCAGCCCAGTTCCATGGCGATGGCCGCATCCGAGGCGGTGCCGACACCGGCATCGACGATCACCGGCACTTTGGCGTTCTCGACGATCAGGCGGATGTTGTAGGGGTTGCGGATGCCCAGCCCGGAGCCGATCGGCGCACCCAGGGGCATCACCGCGACACAACCGAGTTCCTCCAGGCGTCGCGCCACCAGTGGGTCGTCACTGGTGTAGACCATCACGTTGAAGCCCAGCTCGACCAGCTGGCGGGCGGCGATCAGGGTTTCGCCGATGTCCGGGTAGAGGGTCTGAGCGTCGCCGAGCACTTCCAGTTTGACCAGGTCGTGGCCGTCCAGCAGTTCGCGCGCCAGCAGGCAGGTACGCACCGCGTCCTTGGCCGTGTAACAGCCAGCGGTGTTGGGCAGCAGGGTGAAGCGCTCGGGCGCTATTGCCTCGAGCAGGCTGGGCTGCCCGGCATCCTGGCCGAGGTTACTGCGGCGCACCGCGAAGGTGACGATCTGCGCCGCGCTGGCTTCGACCGCCGCGCGGGTCTCGGTCAGGTCGGCGTAATGCCCGGTGCCGACCAGCAGGCGTGAGGCGAAGGCCTGGCCGGCAATCAACAGCGGATCGGGGATTGCAGTCGCGATAGTCATAGAGGCTCCGGGTCGGTTAGGGATGTAGGCGGCGATCAGCCGCCGCCGATGGCGTGCACGATCTCCAGGCGATCGCCCTGCTGCAGACGCAGCCCGGCGTACTCGCTGCGCGGCACCACCTCGAGGTTGTACTCGATGGCCAGGCGGCGTTCCTGCAGGTGCAGGCGCGCCAGCAGTTCGGTCAGGCTGGTGCCGACCGGCAGTTGCTGGGTCATGCCATTGATCTGCACTTCGATCATGTGCGCTCTCCTGCGTTCGGACTGTCGATGGCTCCATGCTCGGGTTATTTGCACGCGCTTTTAAGGGCCAGTCGGTCGCGCGCGGCTGGTCCAGTGGTGCGTCCGGCGGGCTGGCATCACGACTGGCGGATAACTGGTTCTAGCCGCGCCTGCGCCTTGCTCTTAGCTTCTGTTCCAGAGGAGGGCGGCCGCGTCAGGTTCGCCACCCGCCCGCCAACAAGAACAAAGCCCCAGTCAGGAGGTAACCATGAACAACCCAGCCCACGAGTACGATGCAGCCGAGGCCTTGGCCAGTGACCGCGCCCACGTCTGGCATCACCTGGCGCAGCACAAACCGCTGGAGCAGAACGATCCGCTGATGATCGTCGAAGGCAAGGGCATGCGTGTCTGGGACATCAAGGGTAATGAATACTTGGATGCGGTCTCCGGCGGTGTGTGGACCGTCAACGTCGGCTACGGCCGCGAGAGCATTGCCGATGCGGTGCGCGATCAGCTGGTGAAAATGAATTACTTCGCCAACTCCGCCGGCAACATTCCCGGCGCGCTGTTCGCCAAGAAGCTGATCGAGAAGATGCCGGGCCTGAGCCGGGTGTACTACTCCAACTCCGGTTCCGAGGCCAACGAGAAGGCCTACAAGATCGTGCGCCAGATCGCGCACAAGAAGTACGGCGGCAAGAAGCACAAGATTCTGTTCCGTGAGCGTGACTACCACGGCACCACCATCACCGCGCTGAGCTCCACCGGCCAGTTCGAGCGCAAGAACCAGTACGGCCCCTTCACCCCGGGCTTCGTCGAGTTCCCGCATTGCTGCGAATACCGTTCGCAGTTCGGTGACGTCGCCGACTACGGCGTGCGCGCGGCCCTGGAAATGGAGCGGGTGATCCTCGCCGAAGGGCCGGACACCGTCGGCGCCGTGGTGCTCGAGCCGATCACCGCAGGCGGTGGGGTGATCACTCCGCCGGCCGGTTACTGGGAAACCATTCAGGCGATCTGCAAGAAGTACGACATCCTCCTGCACATCGACGAAGTGGTCTGCGGCCTGGGCCGCACCGGCAAGTGGTTCGGCTACCAGCACTACG
>JBFJZW010000164.1:0-10011 GCA_041621875.1 Pseudomonas sp.
AACCTGGCCCAGGTGGCCGAACTGATGATCCACTCGGCCATGCAGCGCCACGAAAGCCGCGGCCTGCATTACACCTTGGACTATCCGCAGCTGCTGCCCGAAGCCCGCGACACTATATTGGTGCCGCCCACCTACGGCGACTGAACTTCAGGCGCACGCGCAAGCGCCTGTGGGCATCGGCCGGCAAGCTGTCCCGGGCAATGCACAGCGTCCGCACCCGCCGCTGCCCGGCCAGGCGAAAACGCAACACGATGATCAGCGGCAACACCAGGCTGTCCGGGCGCAACTGGATGGGCTGCCAACCCGCGGCGTCGCTATAAAGCTGCCAGCCCTCGGCCACATGGCGCAAAGCGCTGTGGCAACGGGGGCCACGCAACAGCAACTGCCGTGGCACCACCCAAGCGGCGTGGGCCAGGCAGCACGCCATACCAGCCCCGCGCGCCCATGGCGCAATATCCACCAGCCACAGGCTGAGCAGAGCCAGCAGCTGAATCAGGGCATAGAAGGCCAGCAACAGCCGCGAGGGTTGCCAGCGGCACTCGAAAGCCTCACTTGGGCTGGACACGATCCAGAATCATCCGAACCATGCGTTTGAGATCGGCATCCTCGGGCTCGGCTCGCTGCATAAACCAGCCGAACATATCCTGATCCTCGCACTCGAGCAGCTTGCGGTAACGCTCGCGATCCTCGGCGTCCAGATTGGGGTAGACCTCCTTGACGAAGGGCACCAGCAGCACATCAAGTTCCAGCATGCCGCGCCGGCTGTGCCAAAAAAGACGATTGAGTTCAACCGAGTCGACCATGGAACTGCTCCTTGAAAAAATGGTATGGAACCATTTTTAACGTCGCGTAGCGACGGCCAGAAAGGTGGCCGCCATGGATGGCAGGCCATAAAAAATGGCATGGAGCCATTTTTAACGTCGCGCAGCGACGGCCCGAAGGGTGGCCACCACGGATGGCGGGCGATAAATAAGGCGCGCAGTATAACAGTCCGCCGCACGCTGCCCAGGCAAGGTGTCAGCCCGCGCGCGTCAGCTTTTTCTGGGCTTTTACTTAAAGCTTGTAGCTTGAGGCTTGTGGCTGCTTTTATGATGCTCCCCTAACTTTTAGCCAGCGACCCACTATTGCCCATGGCCGACCCCGCATTTTTCTGCCCCCTCAGCCACGAAGGTATCCTCGCCGTACGCGGCCCGGACGCCAACAAGTTCCTGCAGGGGCAAGTCACCTGCAACCTCAACTATCTGCACAACAAGCGCTGCAGCCTGGGGGCACGCTGCACCCCCAAGGGCCGCATGCAATCGAGCTTTCGCATCGTCCAAATCAGCGACGGCTACCTGCTGGCCATGGCCGGCGATCTGCTGGCTGCGCAATTGGCGGACCTGCAGAAATATGCCGCATTCAGCAAATCCAAGCTCGGCGACGAAAGCCTCGCCTGGGTGCGCTTCGGCCTGAGCGGCGCAGACGAGGTGTTACGCGACCTGGGTCTGGACCTCCCCCATGAGGCCGACAGCGTGACCCAGACCAACCAGCTGCTGGCCCTGCGCCTGGCCGACGGCCGCGCCGAACTCTGGGTACCGGTCGAACAGGCCGCAGCGCTGCAGGCGCGACTGGCCAGCCAGCTGGCCGAAGCCTCGCTCAACGATTGGCTATTGGCACAGGTACGTGCCGGCATCGGCCAGGTGCTGGGCAGCACCCGCGAACTGTTTATTCCGCAAATGCTCAACCTGCAGGCCCTGGGCGGCGTCAGCTTCAAGAAGGGCTGCTACACCGGCCAGGAAATCGTCGCGCGCATGCAGTACCTGGGCAAACTCAAGCGCCGCCTGTATCGCCTGAGCCTGTCCGACGAACAGCTGCCCGAGCCTGCCACCGCGCTGTTTTCCCCGGTACATAACTCCAGCGTCGGCGAGGTGGTGCTGGCCGCACGCGGTGACAAGGGCATCGAACTGCTCGCCGTGCTGCAGGAAGACGCCATACAGGATGGCCGAATCCGTCTCGGCTCAGCCGAGGGCCCGCCCCTGAGCCTGCTGGATCTGCCCTATACCCTGGATACAGACCGCGAAATCCAGCGCTAACCGTCACCCGGCGCACGTTCTGCGACCCTTACTACACTGATTGATAGTCTTTAAAGAGAATTGCCATGAGCAAGCTTGCCGAAAAAGTCCAGAAGGAACTGATCCAGGCCATCGACAACGATGATCTGGTGCTGCCCACCCTGCCGGAAGTCGCTCTGAAGGTTCGTGAGGCCGCTGAAGATCCGGACATCGGCATCGCCCAGCTGAGCAAGGTGATCGGTAACGATGCCGCACTGACCGCGCGCATCGTCAAGGTGGTCAACAGCCCGCTGCTGCGCACCAACAGGGAAATCACCGACCTGCAGATGGCGGTGGCCCGTCTGGGGATCAACTACACCTGCAACCTGGCCACTGGCCTGGCCATGGAACAGATGTTCCAGGCCACCAGCGACGTGGTCGACCGCAAGATGCGCGAAGTGTGGAACAAGAGTACGGAAATCGCCGGGATCTGCCACGTCCTGTGCAAGCACTACACCCGCCTGCTACCGGACCAGGCGACCCTGGCCGGCCTTGTCCACCAGATTGGCGTGCTACCGATCCTGACCTACGCCGAAGACCACAACGAACTGCTCGCTGACTCGATCAGCCTCAACCATGTGATCGAGCAGATTCATCCGATCATCGGCGACCGGATCCTGCGTACCTGGGAGTTCCCCGAGCAGATCGCCATGATCCCGAGCCAGTACCTGGACTTCAGCCGCGACAGCGCCAAGGTCGACTATGTCGATATCGTCCAGGTGGCCACCCTGCAAAGCTACCTGGGCAGCGAACACCCCTACACCCAACTGGACTGGAGCCAGATTCCAGCCTTCCGCAAGCTGGGTCTGGACCCGAGCCAGAACCTCAATGACGATGAAGATCTGTCGGCCGCCATGGAAGCAGCCATGAGCATGCTGCAATAGGTCATGGCTCCGCATGTTGCCCATTGCCACTGGCGGCCGGTACGGCGAGCGGGTTAGCTCAGGTTCGACCGACTGAGGTTCCGGGGCAAGGAACGGCGACGCCTCGCCGTCGACCCTGGCGAGGAACAGCAACGCCGTATCGGGGCCTCGGGCAGCGAAACTGATTAGTTGAACTCGCCACAAAGGCCACTAAACTCGGTTGACGCTCGCCATAGGCCACATGCATATGCGCCCACTCCTTGTCCTCGTGCTTACCCTGCTCTGCGCTGGCCCCGCGCTAGCAGACAGGGTTCGCCTGACCAACGGCGAGTGGCCGCCCTACCTGGGCGAACAACTGGCGCACAGCGGCGTGGCTTCGCGCATCGTCGCCGAAGCCTTTGCCCTGGAGGGTATCGCCGTCGACTGGGAGTTCCATCCCTGGGCGCGCTCCCTGCGACTGGCCGAACAGGGTAAACGCGACGGCAGCGCCGTATGGCTGAGCAGCGCCGAGCGCGAAAGCAAATTCTTTATCAGCGACCCCGTGGTGGAAAGCGGCTACTACCTGTTTCACCGCAAGAACTACGTCTTCGACTGGCAACAGGTGACCGACCTGCAGGGCCGACGCCTGGCCGGCACCCGTGGCTATGACTACGGTGCGGCCTTTGAGCAGGCCGAGGCCAGCGGCGCGTTGCGGGTCAATCGCGTCACCAGCGACGAAACCGCCTTTCGTCAGCTGCTGGCCGGCCGCATCGACCTGTTCCCGATGGACAAGGTGGTCGGCTTCGACCTGCTGCACCAGCACTTCAGCGCCGCCGAGCGCGCGCAACTGAGCTTTCACCCCAAGCCCCTACGCAGTGACAGCCTGCACCTGCTGCTTTCGCGGCAAGTACCTGGCAATGCCGAGCTGATCGCCCGCTTCAACCAGGGTCTGGCGCAGCTGCGCGAAAGCGGCAAGGTCGCCCAGTACCTGCTGGAAATCCAGCAACCACTTAGCCTCGCCCCCTGACTCAAGCCTCCGCGCTGGCGAACTCGACACGCACCAGCAAGCCTTGCGGCTGCGCCTGATGCAGGCTGATTTCGGCCTGATGCGCGCGGCAGATCTCGCCGACAATCGCCAACCCCAACCCCGCCCCCGAGCCCTTGTTGCTGCGCCGATAGAAGCGCGCAAACACCCGCTCATGCTCTTCGGGCGGAATCCCCGGGCCGTCGTCCTCAACCTCCAGCACCCCGGCCGGCAGCACCCGCAGAATCACATTGCCGCCCACCGGAGTATGGGCCAGGGCGTTATCCAGCAGGTTGCACAGCAGCTCATTGAGCAGAGTCGGCTCGCCACTGACCCACACCGGCTGCTCGGCTTCCAGCGCCAGGGCGATACCCCGCGCATGGGCCAGGGGAGCCAGGGCCATGCCCAGCTCACGGGCCAGCTGACTGAGATCCAGACGCTGCGCGCCGCCCTCGGCGATGGCCCGTGCGCCACTTTCGATACGCGCCAGGGACAACAGCTGATTGGCCAGATGGGTGAGCTTGTCGGTGTTCTGCGCCGCCTCCTCCAGGGTGCTGCGCCAGACCTGCGCCTCCTGCGCGCGCAGGCCCAGTTCGACCCGCGCCTTGAGCGCCGCCAGCGGCGTGCGCAGTTCGTGGGACGCATCGGCGATAAACTGCGATTGCCGCTCGAACAGGCCGCGCAGGCGATCATTGAACTGGTTGAGCGCATCGATCAGCGGACGCAATTCCCGCGGCATCTGGGTATCCGGTAGCGGCCGCAGATCGTCGCTGGTACGCGCCGCCACAGTGCGGCGCAGGGTTTCCAGCGGACGCAAGGCGACGGTGACCGCCAGCCACACCAGCAGCAAGGCACTCAAGGACAGCAAACCCATGCGCAGCAGGGTGCCGAGCAACAGCTCCCGGGCCATGCGCTCACGCGCGCCCTGGGTCTCTGCCACGCGGATTTCGGCGACACCATTGACCCCCGGCTCGCTGACCGGCTGCAGCAGGCTGACCACCCGCACGCCCTGGTTGCGAAACTCGCCGTCATAGAAACGCGCCAGCGCCGGATAATCCTCGGTGCGCTTGGTACCCGGCGGCGGCGGCGGCAAGTCTTCATAACCGGAAACCAGCGCGCCCTGCACATCCAGCACCTGGTAGTAGATGCGTCCGGCACTGTCGTAGGCGAAGGTGTCCAGGGCCACGTAGGGCACATTGGCGTTAAGCCGTTCGGCCGTGGTGTACAGACCGTCGGCAATCGCCCGGGCCGAGGCCAGCAGGGTGCGGTCATAGGCCGTGTCGGCAGCCTGCCGGGCGCTCCAGTAGGCGCTCAGGCTGCTAAGCATCAGGATCAGCGCCAACAGCACCGCCAGCCGCCGCAACAGGCGGCCGCGCAAGCTGCCCGATTCGTTTGCCGAGCGCCGCCAGCGCTCACTCACCGACCGCCTCCAGCAGATAGCCGAGGCCGCGGAAGGTAACGATCTTCACCCCGCCGCCTTCCAGCTTCTTGCGCAGGCGATGCACGTAGATCTCGATGGCGTCGCTGCTGGCGTCCTCGTCCAGACCAAACACCTGGGCGGCCAGTTGTTCCTTGCTCATCACCCGCCCGGGCCGGGCGATCATCGCCTCCAGCACCGCCTGCTCGCGCGAGGTCAGGGTCAGCAGCGCATCGCCCAGGGTAAAGCGCCGGGTATCCAGGTCATAGAGCAGCCTGCCGCAGCGCTGCTGACGCTCGCCGCCGAGCACGCTGCGCCGCAGCAACGCCTTGACCCGCGCTTCCAGCTCGCTCAGTTCGAAGGGTTTGGCCAGGTAATCGTCGGCCCCCAAGTTAAGGCCATGGACCCGGTCCTTGACCTCGCCGCGGGCCGTCAGCATCAGCACCGGCAGAGTCTTGCCGCGTGCACGCAGGCGCGCCAGCACCTGAAAGCCATCGAGGCGCGGCAGGCCGATATCGAGGATCGCCAGGGCGTAATCCTCGCTGCCGAGGGCCAGATCGGCGGCCACCCCGTCGTGCAGCATGTCCACAGTCAGCCCGGTGCCTCGCAGGGCCTGGGCCACGCTTTCGGCCAGGGGCAGATGGTCCTCGACCAGCAGGATTCGCACGTTAATGGCACTCCACAACATTGTTCTTGTGCGCCCAGTGTAACGGGGCAAAGGACGCTGCGAACTCCCCGCCAATTTTCTTTCAAGCTGAAAGCCTGGCGAAAGCTTGCCCGCCTAGGATCGGTTTCAGGTGGCTCGACCCACCGACCATAACGACTCGCGCAGTGGTGCGCAGCCGTGACAAAAACAACAATGGAGACCACAAGATGCTCAACGCATCCCGTCAGGCCCTATCGCCTGCTCACCTGCTCAGTCTAGCCGTAGCCACGGCCCTGCTCGCCCCTGCCGCCCATGCCGACTTCGTCGCCGACAGCAAGGCCAGCCTGACCACGACCAATATCTACCTGAACCGCGATTTCCGCGAAGGCGATGGCCAGAGCAAGCGTGAAGAATGGGGCCAGGGTTTCTGGCTCGACGTCCAGTCCGGCTACACCGAAGGCACCGTCGGCTTCGGCCTCGATGCCCTGGGCCTGCTTGGGGTCAAACTCGACTCCGGTGGCGGCCGCACCGGTACCGACCTGCTGCCGGTACAGGACGATGGCGGCACCCCCGATCAGTTCGGCCGCCTGGGCCTGACCGCCAAGGTCAAGGTCTCCGCCACCGAGTTCCGCTACGGCTCGCACATCCCCGAGCTGCCGGTGGTCAAGGCCAGCGACAGCCGCCTGCTGCCCCAGGTGTTCGAAGGCGGCCTGCTCACCTCCAGCGAGCTGGACGGCCTGACCTTCACCGGCGGCCGCCTGGACAAGGTCATCGACCGCGCCTCGACCAACTCCGAGGAGCTGGTGCTCAACAGCAAGAACCGCCGTTTCGCCGGCGGCATCACTGCCGACCATCTGGACCTGGCCGGCCTCGACTACCAGTTCAACCAGAACCTCAAGGGTCGCTACTTCCATGCCGAGCTGGACGACATCTACCGGCAGAACTTCTTCAACCTGCTGGCCAGCTACCCCATGGGCGGCGGCACCCTGGCCGCCGACCTGCGCCTGATGCTCAGCGACGACAGCGGTGCGGCCAATGCCGGCAAGATCGATAACCGCGCCTTGGGCGGCATGCTCAGCTACGCCCACAGTGGCCACAAACTCAGCCTGGGCTACCAGAAGATGAGCGGCGACACCGGCTACGCCTATATCGACGGCAGCGACCCTTACCTGGTCAACTTCGTGCAGATCAACGACTTCGCCAACCCCGACGAGAAGTCCTGGCAGGCCCGCTATGACTACAATTTCGCCAGTCTCGGCCTGCCAGGCCTGAGCGTCCTCGCCCGTTACATCCGCGGCGACGATGCCACCGTGATCGGCAGCGACAAGAGCGGCGGCGAATGGGAACGCGACCTGGAGCTCAAGTACGTGGTGCAGAGCGGCCCACTGAAAGATGTTTACGTACGCCTGCGCAACGCCAGCTTCCATTCCGACTTCGCCCGCGATGCGGACGAGAACCGCGTGATCGTCGGTTACACCCTGCCGATCTGGTAAACCACAATAAGAGTTCAGAGGAATACAGCATGAAAACTGCCTTTACCCGCATCGCCCTGGCCACCGCCTGCATGGCCTTCGCCGGCCAGCTGCTGGCCGCCGAACCCAAGCGCCCCGAATGCATCGCCCCGGCCAAGCCCGGCGGCGGCTTCGACCTGACCTGCAAGCTGGCCCAGAGCGGCCTGAAAGACCAAGGCCTGCTCAAGGCACCGATGCGCGTCACCTATATGCCCGGCGGCGTCGGCGCGGTGGCCTATAACGCGGTGATCGCCCAGCGCGCCGATGATCCGGGTACCATCACCGCCTTCTCCAGCGGCTCCCTGCTCAACCTGGCCCAGGGCAAGTTCGGTCGCTACGACGAAACCGGCGTGCGCTGGCTGGCGGCGGTGGGCACCGACTATGGCGCGATCACCGTGCGCGCCGACTCGCCCTACCAGAACCTCGATGACCTGGTACAGGCGTTGAAGAAAGACCCATCGAGCATCGTCTTCGGCGCTGGTGCCACCATCGGTGGCCAGGACTGGATGCAGACCGCACTGATCGCCCGCCTGGCCGGCATCGATCCGAAAAACCTGCGTTACGTGGCCTTCGAAGGCGGCGGCGAAACCCTCACCGCCATGCTCGGCGGCCATGTCCAGGTCACCTCCAGCGGCCTGGGCGAAGTCACCCCGCAACTGGCGGCAAAGAAAGTTCGCATCCTCGCCGTGCTCTCCGATGAGCGCCTGCCGGGCAGCCTGGCGCAGATCCCCACCGCCAAGGAACAGGGCTACGACATCAGCTGGCCGGTGATCCGCGGCTTCTATATGGGCCCGGAAGTCAGTGACGAGCAGTTCAATTGGTGGAAGCAGCAGTTCGACACCCTGCTGGCCAGCGAAGACTTCGCCAAGCTGCGCGAGCAGCGCGACCTGCTGCCGCTGGCAGTCACCGGCGACGAACTGCAGGCCCTGGTCTTCAAGCAGGTTGAAGAATACAAGGCCCTGGCCGGCGAATTCGGTCTGATGCAATAACGCCCACGTGCAATTCGTAGGATGGGTTAGCCACGTAGTGGCGTAACCCATGCGCCAAGGGTCAAGGACGACCCATGCCCGCCCACGGGCCAGCTGGGTATCGCAACGCTCAAGCCATCCTACGGCAAGCACGGTCTTCCCCTGACCTTCGACTAGGTAATCCGCCATGTACGTTCGCCTGTTCGCCGCGATCTGGCTGCTATTCTGCGCCGGCCTCGCCGTTCTCGCCTGGGGCTTCCAGGCACCCTTCGCCTATGACCCGGTCGGTCCGCGCGCCTATCCGCTGCTGCTGCTGGCGCTGATGGCCGCTGGCAGCCTCTGGCTGCTGTACCAGCCCGGCCTGCTCGAACAGCGCTGGAACCCCGGTGCCGCCGTACGCGCCGCGCTGTGCGTGCTATCCCTGCTGGCCTACGCCCTGTTGTTCGAAGTGCTCGGTTTTATCATCAGCACCGCCCTGGCCGCCTTCACCCTGGGCCTGCTGTTCACCGGCCGCCTGATTCCCTGCGCCATCAGCGGCGTGCTGATGGGCGTGCTGCTCTATGGCCTGTTCGATTACCTGCTGGATGTGCCGCTGCCCCTCGGCCTGTTCGAAGCCTTTGTGGAGAGCTGAAAAATGGAAACGCTGAATTTCTTGATGCAGGGCTTCGATGTCGCCACCCGGCCGACCAACCTGCTGGTCGCCCTGTTCGGTGCCTTCGTCGGCACCATCGTCGGCTTGCTGCCAGGCCTGGGGCCGATCAACGGCGTGGCCCTGCTGCTGCCGCTGGCCTTCGCCCTCGGCCTGCCGCCGGAAACCGCATTGATCCTGCTGGCGGCCGTGTACCTGGGCTGCGAATACGGCGGACGCATCTCGGCGATCCTGCTCAACGTACCGGGCGACGCCGCCGCGGTAATGACCACCCTCGACGGCTACCCGCTGGCCCGCCAAGGCAAGGCCGGTATCGCCCTGTCCTTATCCGCCGTGAGCTCCTTTATCGGTAGCATCATCGCCACCTGCGGCGTGGTGCTGTTCGCCCCGCTGCTGGCGAAATGGGCGGTGGCCTTTGGTCCTGCCGAATACTTCGTGCTGATGATCTTCGCCATCGCCTGCCTGGGCGGCATGGTCGGCGACAAACCAGTGAAAACCCTAATGGCCGCCCTGATCGGCCTGGCCCTGGCCACGGTCGGGGTGGACTCGACTACCGGGGTGTACCGCTTCACCTTCGGCAGCGTCAGCCTGTCCGACGGCATCCAGTTCATCATCGTGGTGATCGGCTTCTTCAGCGTCAGTGAAATCCTGGTCATGCTGGAAAAAACCCACAGCGGGCAGAAAGCGGTGAAGGCCAGCGGCCGCCTGCTGTTCAACTTCAAGGAGTTCTGCTTCACCTTCTGGACCATGGTGCGCAGCGCCGTGGCCGGCTTCGTCATCGGCACCCTGCCCGGCGCCGGGGCGACCATCGCCAGTGCCATGACCTACATGAGCGAGAAGCGCATGGCCGGCGCCGGCGGCAAG
>JBFJZW010000165.1:0-10002 GCA_041621875.1 Pseudomonas sp.
GCAATATCCTGCTGATCGGACCGACCGGCTCGGGCAAGACCCTGCTGGCCGAAACCCTGGCGCGTTTGCTCAATGTGCCGTTCACCATCGCCGATGCCACCACCCTGACCGAAGCCGGTTATGTCGGTGAGGACGTCGAGAACATCATTCAGAAACTGCTGCAGAAGTGCGATTACGATGTGGAAAAAGCCCAGATGGGCATCGTCTATATCGATGAAATCGACAAGATTTCGCGCAAGTCCGACAATCCGTCGATCACCCGCGACGTGTCGGGTGAGGGCGTGCAGCAGGCGCTGCTCAAGCTGATCGAGGGCACTGTGGCCTCGGTGCCGCCCCAGGGCGGCCGCAAGCATCCGCAGCAGGAATTCCTGCAGGTGGACACGCGCAATATCCTGTTTATCTGCGGCGGTGCATTTTCCGGGCTGGAGAAGGTCATCCAGGGGCGCTCGACCAAGGGTGGCATCGGTTTCAACGCCGAAGTCCGCAGCAAGGACCTGGGCAAGAAGGTCGGCGAGTCGTTGCGCGCCGTCGAGCCTGACGATTTGGTCAAGTTCGGCCTGATTCCCGAGTTCGTGGGTCGTCTGCCGGTTATCGCAACCCTGGATGAGCTGGACGAGGCGGCACTGGTGCAGATTCTGACCGAGCCGAAGAATGCGCTGACCAAGCAGTATGGCAAGCTGTTCGAGATGGAAGGGGTCGAGCTGGAGTTCCGCCCGGACGCCCTCAAGTCGGTGGCACACAAGGCGCTGGAGCGTAAGACCGGTGCCCGTGGCCTGCGCTCGATTCTCGAGGGTATCCTGCTCGATACCATGTATGAGATTCCTTCGCAGTCCGACGTCAGTAAGGTGGTTATCGATGAGAGCGTGATCGATGGCACTTCCAAGCCGCTGTTGATTTATGAAAACAGCGAGCTGCCAGCCAAGGCTGCGCCTGACGCGTAACAGGCTTGCAACATGTTGAAAGCAAGGGGCCTGCGGGCCCCTTTGCTTTTGCAGTGGCAACGCTTGTTTTTTGTTTGGGCTGCCCCCATCTTAACGCTAAGGGTCATCCCATCTGTTTACGGCCGCATGGCCGACGTAGAGCCGAAATCATGAAGACAACCATCGAATTGCCTCTCCTGCCGTTGCGCGATGTTGTGGTCTATCCGCACATGGTCATCCCATTGTTCGTCGGGCGCGAGAAATCCATCGAAGCCCTCGAGGCGGCCATGACGAGCGAGAAGCAGATTCTGCTCCTCGCGCAGAAGAATCCCGCCGACGATGATCCGGATGAAGCCGGTCTCTATCGCGTCGGTACCGTGGCCACCGTGCTGCAGCTGCTGAAACTGCCGGATGGCACGGTCAAGGTGTTGGTCGAGGGCGAGCAGCGGGGCGAGGTCGAGCGTTTTATCGCGGTCGAAGGCCATTGTCGCGCCGACGTGCAGTTGATCGATGAGGTCGAGGTTGCCGAGCGCGAGTCCGAGGTCTTTACCCGTAGCCTGCTCAGCCAGTTTGAACAGTACGTGCAGCTGGGCAAGAAAGTCCCGGCCGAAGTGCTGGCCTCCCTCAACGGCATTGATGAACCGGGGCGTCTGGTCGATACCATGGCTGCGCACATGGTGCTGAAGATCGAGCAGAAGCAGGAAATTCTGGAGATCACCGATCTGCAGGCGCGGGTCGAGCATGTGCTGGCCCTGCTGGATGCCGAGATCGACCTGCTGCAGGTGGAAAAGCGCATCCGTGGCCGGGTCAAGAAGCAGATGGAGCGCAGCCAGCGTGAGTACTACCTGAATGAGCAGATGAAGGCCATTCAGAAAGAGCTCGGTGACGGCGAGGAAGGCCATAACGAACTCGATGATCTGAAAAAGCGTATCGAGAACGCCGGCCTGACTGCCGAAGCCCACGCCAAGGCCACTGCCGAGCTGAACAAGCTCAAGCAGATGTCGCCAATGTCAGCCGAAGCCACCGTGGTGCGCTCCTATATCGACTGGCTGGTCAATGTGCCGTGGAAGGCGCAAAGCAAGGTGCGCCTCGATCTGGCGCGCGCCGAGGCGATCCTCGATGCTGATCATTACGGTCTGGACGAGGTCAAGGAACGCATTCTCGAATACCTCGCCGTGCAAAAACGGGTGAAGAAGATCAAGGGGCCGGTACTTTGCCTGGTAGGTCCGCCCGGGGTGGGTAAGACCTCTCTGGCGGAGTCGATTGCCAGTGCGACGAACCGCAAGTTCGTGCGCATGGCCCTGGGCGGTGTGCGCGACGAAGCGGAAATTCGCGGTCACCGGCGTACCTATATCGGTTCCATGCCGGGTCGCCTGATTCAGAAAATGACCAAGGTCGGGGTGCGCAACCCACTGTTCCTGCTCGACGAGATCGACAAGATCGGCCAGGACATGCGTGGCGACCCCGCTTCCGCGCTGCTCGAGGTGCTCGATCCGGAGCAGAATCACAACTTCAACGACCACTATCTGGAGGTCGATTACGACCTGTCGGACGTGATGTTCCTCTGCACGGCCAACTCCATGAATATTCCCGGGCCTTTGCTGGACCGCATGGAGGTCATTCGCCTGCCGGGCTACACCGAAGCTGAAAAAATCAATATCGCCATCAAGTACCTGGCACCCAAGCAGGTTCAGACCAATGGCCTGAAGAAAACCGAACTGGTTTTTGAAGAGGCGGCGATCCGCGACATCATTCGCTACTACACCCGCGAAGCGGGGGTACGTGGTCTCGAGCGGCAGATTGCCAAGGTGTGCCGCAAGGTGGTCAAGGAGCATTCCACCGAGAAGCGTTTCCAGGTCAGCGTTACGGCCGATTCGCTGGAGCATTTTCTGGGGGTGCGCAAGCATCGTTATGGCCTGGCCGAGCAGCAGGATCAGATCGGTCAGGTGACCGGGCTGGCCTGGACCCAGGTCGGTGGTGAACTGTTGACCATCGAAGCGGCGGTAGTGCCCGGCAAGGGGCAGCTGATCAAGACCGGTTCACTGGGTGACGTGATGCTCGAGTCGATCACTGCGGCGCAAACTGTGGTCAGAAGCCGTGCCAAGAGCCTGGGCGTGCCCGTGGACTTCTATGAGAAGCAGGACATCCATATCCATATGCCGGAGGGGGCAACGCCCAAAGACGGTCCCAGCGCGGGCGTTGGCATGTGTACGGCGCTGGTTTCGGCCTTGACCCAGATTCCCGTGCGCGCCGATGTGGCGATGACCGGTGAGATCACCTTGCGTGGACAGGTTCTGGCAATTGGTGGCCTCAAGGAAAAACTCCTGGCGGCACATCGCGGTGGAATCAAAACCGTGATCATTCCCGAAGAGAATGTGCGCGATTTGAAGGAAATTCCCGAGAATATTAAGCAGGACTTGCAGATTAAACCGGTTAAATGGATTGACGAAGTCCTGCAAATTGCGCTGCAATACGCCCCGGAGCCCTTGCCTGATGCGGCTCCCGAGATAGTTGCAAAGGATGACAAGCGCGAGTCTGATTCCAAGGAGCGAATCAGCACGCATTAGCCGGAGGGCTTCCTTGACATAATTTTGAAGCCCTTGTTATAAAGCGGCTCTTATCGTGTCGGCAGGCCATCCAGCACCCGCTTTGCTTACACTTAAAAGCAAGAAACAAACTCAATAGAAATTAAGGGGACTTAAGAGTGAACAAGTCGGAACTGATCGATGCCATCGCTGCATCTGCTGATATCCCAAAAGCTGTCGCCGGCCGTGCGCTGGACGCAGTAATTGAATCCGTAACTGGTGCTCTGAAAGCGGGTGATTCCGTTGTACTGGTTGGTTTCGGTACCTTCGCTGTCAAAGAGCGCGCTGCTCGTACCGGCCGCAACCCGCAAACTGGTAACCCGATCAGCATCGCTGCTGCCAAGATTCCAGGCTTCAAAGCCGGCAAAGCTCTGAAAGACGCTGTTAACTAAGCCGCTTTCGATCTTGCCCACCAGGTCAGTACGCCTGACCTGGCAGCGGAGCGGTAGCCCGGACGGACAGCATGTCCAGGCCATCACGAATCGATACTGTCATTTCGTTCCGCTTCGTTAGTTACGAGAAGGCGCATCCTCTGATGCGCCTTTCTTCTATCCGGATTTTACCCACACTGCGCGACTGCTAATTTTGTACAGTCGTTCTGGGGGACGCATGCTGCAGAACATCAGGGACAATTCACAGGGTTGGATTGCCAAAACCATTATCGGCGTCATTGTCGCGCTGCTGGCGCTGACGGGTGTCGATGCCATTTTCACCAGCACCAGCAACAGTCAAAATGCCGCTGTCGTCAACGGTGAGAAAATCACTACCGTGGAGTTGAATCAGGCCGTCGAGATGCAGCGCCGTCAGTTGCTGCAGCAGTTGGGGCGTGATTTCGATGCATCCCTGCTCGATGAGAAGCTGCTGCGTGAGTCGGCTCTGAATGGTTTGATTGAACGCGCCGTATTGCTGCAGGGAGCCAAGGACGCCAAGTTCGCATTTTCCCAGCAGGCCCTCGACCAGCTGATTCTGCAAACCCCCGAGTTCCTCGTGGATGGCCAGTTCAGCCCCGAGCGATTCGATCAGGTGATCCGTCAGCTGGGCTACAACCGTTTGCAGTTCCGCCAGATGCTTGAGCAGGAAATGCTGATTGGTCAGTTGCGTGCCGGCCTGGCCAATAGCGGTTTTGTCACCGATGAGCAGGTGCAGGCGTTTGCCAGCCTGGAGAAACAGACCCGCGATTTCGCGACCCTGACGCTGCAGGCGGATCTCGATGCCGTGGTGCTCAGCGACGATGACATCAAGGCCTATTACGACGCGCAAGCTAGCGAGTTCATGACGCCGGAGCAGGTGGTCCTAGAGTATGTCGAGCTGAACAAGGCGGCCTTCTTCGACCAGGTAGAGGTCAGCGCTGAGGCGTTGCAAACTGCCTACGAAAATGAAATCGCCAACCTGGCCGAGCAGCGTCGCGCCGCGCATATCTTGCTTGAAGTGAATGACGCGCTGAATGACGAGCAAGCCCAGGCCAAGCTGGTCGAAGTGCAGAAACGCCTGGAGCAGGGCGAGGATTTTGCGGCGCTGGCCAAAGAACTCTCCGATGACTCCGGCTCGGCAGGCGAGGGTGGCGATCTGGGCTTTGCCGGTCCAGGCGTGTATGACCCGGCTTTCGAAGAGGCGCTCTATGCGCTGGACAAGAATGCCGTGTCCGCGCCGGTGCGCAGCGAGTTCGGCTGGCACCTGATCAAGCTGCTTGACGTGCAGACACCCGAAGTGCCGAGCTTTGCCAGCCTCGAAGAAAAACTGCAGCGCGACCTCAAGGCGCGTCAGGTCGAGCAGCGTTTTGTCGAGGTTGCCAAGGAACTCGAGGATTCGGCTTTCGAGGCTTCCGATCTGGCTCAGCCAGCCCAGGAGCTTGGTCTCGAGGTCAAGCTGACTGAAGCCTTCGGGCGTCAGGGCGGCATCGAAGGCTTGAGCGCCAATCGCCAGGTGATTCAGGCCGCGTTCAGTGACGAGGTGTTGGAAGACGGTAGCAACAGCAGTGTGATCGAGCTAGATCCGGATACCGTGGTAGTGGTGCGGGTCAAGGAGCACAGCAAGCCTGAGCAATTGCCGCTTGAGCAGGTGCAGGACAGCATCCGTGAGCAGCTGACCAAGGTGCGCGCCAGCGAAGCGGTCAAGGCCAAGGGCGAGGCGCTGCTGGCCGCGCTGCGCAGTGGCCAGACGCCAATAGAGCAGGCAGACGCTGCGCAGTCCTGGCAAGTGGTCGAAGCGGCTACCCGAAGCCATGAGGGCGTAGAGCCTGCAGTGTTGCAGACGCTGTTCCGCATGCCCAAGCCGGCCAACGCGGACACGCCGAGCTTTGCCACTGTCAGCCTGAACAATGGCGATCTGGTGGTGTTGCGCCTGAACGGCGTCAGCCAGCCCGAGCAGGCCCTGTCCGACGAGGACAAGGCGATGTACAGCCGCTTCCTGGCCTCGCGCGTTGGTCAGCAGGATTTCGCTGCCTTCCGTAAGCAGTTAGAAGCCAAGGCCGATATCGAACGTTTCTGATGGATAGCGTTAGTAAATGAATGGCAGGAAGCCATTTTTAACGTCGCGCAGCGACGGCCCTAAGGGTAATTGCCACGGATGGCAACGCATAAAAAATGGCCGGGAGCCATTTTTAACGTCGCGTAGCGACGGCCCGAAGGGTGAGTGCCATGGATGGCAACGCATAAAAAAGGCCGCTTAGTTAAGCGGCCTTTTTCATTTACCTTGGCTGGAGGACTTAGTCTTCCATAGCACCCATGGCGGTGGTGTTGAAGCCGCCATCGACGTACATGATCACGCCGCTGACGCCCGAGGCCAGGTCCGAGCAGAGGAAGGCACCGGCGTTGCCGACTTCGTCGATGGTGACGTTACGGCGCAGCGGGGTCTGCTTCTCGTTGGCGGCGAGCATCTTGCGGAAGCTCTTGATGCCGCTTGCTGCCAGGGTGCGGATTGGGCCGGCGGAGATGGCGTTGACCCGAGTACCTTCTGGGCCGAGGCTACCGGCCAGGTAGCGTACGCCGGCTTCCAGGCTGGCCTTGGCCATGCCCATGACGTTGTAGTTGGGCATGGTGCGCTCGGCACCCAGGTAGGACAGGGTCAGCAGGCTGCCGTTACGGCCTTTCATCATCTCGCGGCCGGCCTTGGCCAGGGCGACGAAGCTGTAGGCGCTGATGTCGTGGGCGATGCGGAAGCCTTCGCGGGTGGTGACGTCGGTGAAGTCGCCATCCAGCTGGTCGCCCGGGGCGAAACCGACGGAGTGGACGATGCAGTCCAGGCCGTCCCACTTCTTGCTCAGGGCTTCGAATACCGAGGCGATGTCCTCATCGTTGGCCACATCGCAAGGGAAGCACAGCTCGGGGTTCGAGCCCCAGCCTGCGGCGAATTCTTCGACGCGGCCCTTGAGCTTTTCGTTCTGGTAGGTGAAGGCCAGTTCGGCCCCTTCACGGTGCATGGCTGCCGCGATGCCGGAGGCGATGGACAGTTTGCTGGCGACGCCAACGATCAGTACGCGCTTGCCGCTTAGAAAACCCATGGGTGTTATTCCTCTTCCTGTCTACAAGGATTGGCAGGCAGTTGAAAAGCTACCTGCGTTGCCATCACTGCGTTAAAAACAGGCGAAAAATGCTCATTTACAGCGCGTAAACTCCGCTTTTTCGCCTGCTTTTGCCTTGCGCTGGCTGCCTCGCCAACGCTTTTCAATAGCCTGTTAGTCGGCCGGGGCCATAAAGGCCGCTTCCAGCAACTGCTGTGTATAGATGTCCTGTGGCGCGGCAAAGACACGTGCCGCCGGGCCCTGTTCCACCACCTTGCCCTGTTTGACCACCATTATCTGGTGGCTCAGGGCCCTGACCACGGCCAGGTCGTGGCTGATAAACAGATAGGTCAGGTTGTATTTGGCCTGCAGCGAGCGTAGCAGCTCGACTACCTGGCGCTGCACGGTGCGGTCGAGGGCCGAGGTCGGCTCATCCAGCAGGATCAGCGCCGGTTTCAGCACCAGAGCCCGGGCGATGGCAATCCGCTGGCGTTGGCCGCCGGAGAACTCGTGGGGGTAGCGGTGGCGGGTATCCGGGTCCAGGCCCACTTCCACCAGTGCGGCAATGATCGCCTGTTCCTGCTCCGCCGCGTTGCCCATGCGATGAATCTGCAGGCCTTCGCCGACTATCTGGCCCACCGACATGCGCGGGCTCAGGCTGCCGAAGGGGTCCTGAAACACCACCTGCATCTGCCTACGTAGCGGGCGCACCTCATGCTGTGACAGACCGTCCAGGGCCTGGCCCTGAAAACGTATGCCGCCCTGGCTGCCGAGCAGGCGCAGGATCGCCAGGCCGAGGGTGGATTTCCCCGAGCCGCTTTCGCCGACGATGCCCAGGGTCTGGCCCTGGGGCAGGCTGAAGTTGATCCCGTCCACGGCCTTGACGTGGTCGACAGTGCGGCGCAGCAGGCCTTTCTTGATCGGAAACCAGACGCGCAGGTTCTCGACTTCGAGCATGGTCTTGCCTGGGGGCAGGTCAACGGGGCCGCCACTGGGCTCCGCGCCCAGCAGTTCGCGGGTGTAGGGGTGTTGCGGGGAGTGGAACAGGGTCTGGCAGCTGGCCTGTTCGACGATATGCCCGCGCTGCATCACGCAGACGCGATGGGCAATGCGCCTGACCAGGTTGAGGTCATGGCTGATCAGCAGGATGGCCATCCCCAGTTTGCTCTGCAGGTCCTTGAGCAGTTCGAGGATCTTCAGCTGTACGGTCACGTCCAGGGCGGTGGTGGGCTCGTCGGCGATGAGCAGTTCCGGTTCGTTGGCCAGGGCCATGGCAATCACCACGCGCTGCCGTTGACCGCCAGAGAGCTCGTGGGGGTAGGCTTTCAGGCGCTTGTGCGGCTCGGGGATGCCGACCAGGTCGAGCAGCTCCAGGGTGCGGGCGGTGGCAGCCTTGCCGCTCAGGCCCTTGTGCAGGGCCAGCACCTCGTTGATCTGCTTTTCGATGCTGTGCAGCGGGTTGAGCGAGGTCATGGGTTCCTGGAACACCATGGCGATGCGGTTGCCGCGGATGCCGCGCAGCTTGTTCTCGTTCAGTTTGAGCAGGTCTTGCCCGGCGTAATGAATGCTGCCACTCGGGTGCTGGGCCAGGGGGTAGGGCAGCAGGCGCAGGATGGAGTGGGCGGTGACCGACTTGCCCGAGCCGCTTTCGCCGACCAGGGCCAGGGTCTCGCCGCGCTTGATATCGAAGCTGACCGCCTCCACCACGCGCTGCCTGCTGTTGCCGGTGACGAACTCGACGGCCAGGTCGCGCACTTCGATGAGGTTGTTCGATTCGGTCATCTTATTTCCTCGGGTCGAAGGCGTCGCGCGCCGCTTCGCCGATAAACACCAGCAAACTCAGCATCAGGGCCAGGACCGCAAAGGCGCTGATCCCGAGCCAAGGGGCCTGCAGGTTGGATTTGCCCTGGGCCACCAGCTCGCCCAGGGACGGCGCGCCCGGTGGCAGGCCAAAGCCGAGGAAATCCAGGGCGGTTAGGGTGCCGATCGCGCCAGTGAGGATAAAGGGCATAAAAGTCATGGTTGAGACCATGGCGTTGGGCAGGATATGGCGGAACATGATCGCGCCGTTCTCCATGCCCAGGGCGCGGGCGGCGCGCACGTATTCCAGATTGCGCCCCCGGAGGAACTCGGCGCGCACCACATCCACCAGGCTCATCCAGGAGAACAGCAGCATGATGCCCAGCAGCCACCAGAAATTCGGCTGCACGAAGCTGGCCAGGATGATCAGCAGGTAGAGCACCGGCAGGCCGGACCAGACTTCCAGAAAGCGTTGTCCGGCCAGATCGACCCAGCCGCCATAGAAGCCCTGCAGGGCACCGGCGAACACGCCGATCACCGAGCTCGCCAGGGTCAGGATCAGGGCGAACAGCACCGAGATGCGAAAGCCGTAGATCACCCGGGCCAATACGTCGCGGCCCTGGTCGTCGGTGCCCAGCCAGTTTTCCGCCGAGGGCGGCGCGGGGGCCGGCACCTGCAGATCGTAATTGATGCTGGAGTAGCCGTAGGGGATCGGCGGCCAGACCATCCAGCCGTCTTTCTGTTCGATCAAGTCCTGGATATAGGGGCTCTTGTAGTTGGCCTGCAGCGGGAATTCGCCGCCAAATGTGGTTTCCGGATACCGCTTGAGTACCGGGAAATACAGTTCGCCGTCGTACTGCACGAGCAGCGGCTTGTCGTTGGCGATCAGTTCGGCACCCAGGGTGACGAAAAACAGCGCGAGAAAGATCCACAGCGACCACCAGCCGCGCTTGTGGGCCTTGAACAGTTGGAAGCGTCGCTGGTTGATAGGGGACAGTTTCATCTCAACTCTCCCGACTTTCGAAGTCGATACGCGGATCGACCAGGGTGTAGGTGATGTCGCCGATCAATTTCACTACCAGCCCGAGCAAGGTGAAGATAAACAGGGTGCCGAACACCACCGGATAATCGCGGTTGATCGCCGCCTCGAAGCTCATCAGACCCAGGCCGTCGAGGGAGAAGATCACTTCGATCAGCA
>JBFJZW010000166.1:0-9980 GCA_041621875.1 Pseudomonas sp.
ATCGACCTGGAAAAGACCCGTCCGCTGTTCTTGGGTGTTCGCGATCGGGTCAAGGACTTGGAGCCGCTGCTACGTCGCGCCAGTGTCTGGGGCGAAGAAGAGGTGCGAGGGTTTCTGGCAGCGTACCTGGATTCGTCGAGTGAGCTTGAGTCGTGGTGGCGACGCTTGTCGCGGCGACAGCGCAATAAAGTGGGGCGCAGATGAAATTAGGTGATTTGCGTCGTGCCGGTCGCGCCCCGAGCTTGCCTATGCCGTTAGAGGCGAGCGCAGGGGAGACCGTTCAGTTGCTGAGCCTTCTGCGTGTGCTGCCAGGCCAGCGTTATGTCGGCTTGGCGCAGTGGCAGGGGGGCAAGGTGCTGGCCAAGCTATTGGTCGGCAACAGAGCCGAGCGACATTACGCCCGAGAAGTTGAGGGTGCGCGTTTGCTTGCGGAGCATGGGTTGTGTACCCCGCCACTGCTCGAACAAGGCTTTCAGGCCGGTGAAGGTGGCTGGTTATTGTTCGACTACCTGGAAGATGCCAGCAGCCTGGGTGATGAGTGGCGAGCGCTGGAAGTGCAACCGGTACTCAGCGATGCTCAGCGAGTGTTGTTAGGGGATGCCCTGGCGGTCATTGCCCAGTTGCATGGCAAGGGGTTATGGCAAGACGACCTGCACTTGGACAATGTGCTGCGTCATGACGGTCGACTGTATTTGATCGATGGTGGTGGTGTGCGTGCCGAAACGCCAGGCCAGCCACTATCGCGCGCTACAGTGTTGGCCAATCTCGGCGTGTTCTTCGCCCAATTGCCGGCCAAGCTTGATGTCTTTATCGAAGAGTTGCTGGTGCATTACCTGTTGGTCAATGGCGAGCACGCTTTGCCACTAGAGGCGCTGCTCAAGGAGGTTGCCAAGGTCCGGCGTTGGCGTCTGCGCGACTACCTGCGCAAGATCGGCCGCGATTGCAGCCTGTTCAGCGTCCGCAGGGGCGCGTCTATGTTAAGGGCGGTGCGGCGTGAGGATGAAAGCAGACTGGCGGCGCTGTTATGCGACCCCGATGCCGCTATCGCCGCGGGTCAGTCACTCAAACGGGGTGGCTCCTCCACGGTGGCGCAGGTTGAGGTGGCTGGCAGCAGCTTGGTCATCAAGCGCTACAACATCAAAGGGGTGGGGCACTGGCTAAAGCGCTTCTGGCGTCCCAGTCGGGCTTGGCACAGTTGGCGCGAGGGCAATCGCCTGGATTTTCTCGGCATCGCCACGCCCAAGCCACTGGCCATGCTGGAACTGCGCACGTTCTGGTTGCGGCGCGGCGCCTATCTGGTTACCGAACACTCGGCGGGTGAGGATATAATCGCGCGCTTCAAGCCCTGTCTGGATAGTCCGCATGGCACAAGCTTGCCCCCAGAGGCTGAGCTCAAGGCGCTGGAGGAGCTGTTCGCGGTCTTACGGCGTGAGCGGATCAGCCATGGTGACTTAAAGGGAACCAATCTGCTGTGGCAGGCGGGGCGTTGGGCGTTGATCGACCTGGATGCCATGCAGCAACACCGCAGTACGGTCACTTTTGCGCCAGCCTATGACCGGGACCGTGCGCGCTTGTTGCGCAACTGGCCGAATGACAGCGCGTTGTACCAATTGCTCGACCAACGTTTACCGCCGGCGCCCGACGCCGACTCAGCAGACTAAAAGAGGCTAGACCCTGTGGCACTGACGATTCTCGGCCTTTCCGGCGCCCTCAGCCATGATCCTTCCGCCGCCCTGTACATTGACGGCAAGCTGGTCGCGGCTGCCGAAGAAGAGCGCTTCGTGCGTGATAAGCACGCGAAGAACCGCATGCCCTACGAGTCGGCCAAGTTCTGCCTGGAGCAGGCGGGGATCAAACCGTCCGACGTCGACGTTGTGGCCATTCCGTTCGCGCCGATCAGCCTGTTCGGCGAGGCCCGCTGGAAATACGCCAAGCGCTACTGGTACGCCCCGGATCGCGCCCTCGACGCCATCTTGATGGGCAACCGCCGCTACAAGCGCTACCGCAACAAGATCGTCTGGTGCCTGGAGCAGTTGGGTTTCGATCCGAAGAAGATCAAGATCGAACCAGTCGAGCACCACCTGGCCCACGCCGCCAGCGCCTACCACTGCTCGGGCTTCACCGAGAAGACCGCGATCCTCGGCATCGACGGCAAGGGCGAGTACGCCACCACCTTCTTTGGCTATGGCGAGAACGGCAAGATCCACAAGATCAAGGAGTTCTTCGATCCGGATTCCCTCGGTGGCCTGTATGGAGCGATCACCGAATTCCTCGGCTTCGAGATGCTCGACGGCGAGTTCAAGGTGATGGGCATGGCCCCTTACGGCGATGCCAGCAAGTACGACTTCTCCCGTTTGGCTACGTTCGAAAACGGTGAGCTGATCATCAACACCGAATACGCCAACGTGATTGGCCTGCGCCGCTACAAGGAAAACGGCAAGGGCTTCTACTTCTCCAAGAAGCTGATCGAGTGGCTGGGGCCGAAGCGTCAGGGCGATATCGCCGATGATCCGTACATCCACTACGCCGCCAGCATGCAGGCGCTGTTCGAGAAGCTGGCGCTGCAGATGATGGAGCACTACCTGGGCGACATCATCCGCGAAACCGGCAAGATCGCCTTCGCCGGCGGCTGCGCGCTGAACGTCAAGCTGAACCAGAAGATCATCGCCCGCGACGATGTCAAAGAGCTGTTCGTTCAGCCCGCGTCCGGTGACGCCGGCACCGCGGTCGGCGCGGCTGCCTATGTGTCGCACCAGCGCGGTGTGCCGGTGGAGAAGATGGAGCACGTCTACCTCGGCCCGTCCTACTCCAACGAAGATGTGATCGCCGCCTGTGCTCGCCACCCGAGCAAACCGGTGTTCAAGCGCATCGACAACATGCCGCAGCGCATCGCCAAGATCATGGTCGACGCCAACCCGGTGGCCTGGTTCCAGGGCCGCATGGAGTTCGGCCCGCGCGCCCTCGGCGGTCGCTCGATCATCGGCTGCCCGAGCGTGCCGGGCGTGGCTGACCGGATCAACGAGCAGATCAAGTTCCGCGAGCGCTGGCGCCCCTTCTGCCCGTCGATGCTCGACACCGTCGGCCCGCAGATGCTCAAGGTCGATCACCCGAGCCCATTCATGACCTTCACCTTCGAAGTCAACGAAGAGTGGAAGACCCGCGTCGGCGAAGTGGTGCACGAAGACGGCACCTCCCGCGCCCAGGTGCTCAAGCGCGAATACAACCCGCGCTACTACGACATGATGCTGGAGCTGGAGAAACTCACCGGCAACGGCGTGTCGCTGAACACCTCGCTGAACCGCCGTGGCGAGCCGATGATCTGCTCGCCCACCGACGCGCTGAACATGTTCTACGGCTCCGACCTGCAGTACCTGATCATGGAAGACATCCTCGTGGTCAAGGATGGCAAGGACTGGTATGACAATGTCTGAGGTCGCTTGCCATTCTCTGGCTGAGCGAGCTAGCGCATGGCTAGGCGAGAGCCGCCGAGGAAGCGGAGTTTACTGTGGTAAATGAGCATGGCTCGCACAGCTCGCCCCTTCGGGGCCGCACTGAAGTGCGTCAGCAGCAAGCTGCTTTCGAGGCGGCTATCAACGACGCCAGGCCGACGCGCAGCCAGCCAGAGTCGTGGGTGCTGCAGTTCTGCCACGGCTATGACGGCCCGTTCCTGGACTGTGCGCGGCAGTACGCCAGTCTGTTTGCCGGGACGCGTTACAAGGTGTGCACGGTGTTTCTCACCGGCGCGCCCGATCCAGCGGTCGTGGCGGGCTGCGCCTCCGATGAGGTGCTGTTTCTCGATTACAGCTCCAAGGCTGTGCGTGGCCTCAAGTTGCGCGCGATGCGGGATCTGCGTGCGCTTGTGCGCACCCGGGACTTCCGTCTGTGCATCGCCCACCGCTTCAAGCCCGCCTATATCGCCTGCCTGGCAACGGGCTTGCCGGTTATCGGGGTAAACCACGCCTTCGGCGTGTATCAGCGCTGGCCGCGGCGGCTGTTCGCCCAGGTGTTTCGTCGCCGCTTGAGCCTGCTGTCGGTATCCGAATCGGTGCGCGACGATATTCGCCGCTGCTTGCCGGCCTGGCCGGCGGCGCGTATCGAGGCACTCTACAACCGCATCGATGTCGAGCAGCTGCAGGCGCAGCAGCTGGACCGCGCCCAGGCCCGCGAGGCGCTGGGTTTGCCCGCGCAGGCCTGGGTGGTGGGCAATGTCGGGCGCCTGCATCCGGACAAGGATCAGGCCACGCTGATTCGTGGTTTCGCCCGCGCGCTGCCGCAGCTGCCAGCCGGTAGTCTGCTGGCCATACTCGGCAGCGGCCGCCTGGAAGATGCCCTCAAGGGGCTGGCCAGAGAGCTTGGGGTGGCGCGTCAGGTCGTGTTTCTCGGCCAGGTCGCAGAGGCCAAGCGCTACTTCAAGGCCTTTGATGTCTTTGCCCTGAGTTCCGACCACGAGCCGTTTGGCATGGTGCTGCTGGAAGCCATGGCCGCCGGTGTGCCCCTGCTCGCCACAGCCTGTGGTGGGGCCCGTGAAGTGGTTGAGGGTCTGGGCATTCTGTTTCCCCTGGCGGACGCGGATGCGTTGGCCCAGGGCATGTGCCACCTGGCGCAGCTCGATGAGCCCCAGCGTCTGGCGTGCGAGGCGGCAATGCAGCAGGCGCTGCTCGAGCGCTTCTCCGATGCGGCGATCACGCGCCGGTTCTGGACCCTGCCGCTGGTCACCGCTGCCCTCGGGGAGGGCGCATATGGGCGAGAGTAAACCAGCCGTGCCGGGCCCGGGAGCCTGGGCCGCCAAGGCGCGAGCGCTGGATCGCTATCGCTGGCTGCTGTTGCGCGAACAGCATGGCCGTTTCGGTGCCGCCGTGCGCTATGGCCGCGATGCGCTGCTGGATCTGCTCTTCGGCATCCGTGCCCGGCTGACCCTGCCCGCGGGCGGTGTAGTTGCCGAGCCCTGCGATTTCCTGCTGCTGCAAGGTGCGCCGAAGGTCATTGCGCTGCAGCGGAAAAAACGCCTGATCGAGACCCTGCGCGGCCAGGGCTACCACCTGGTCGAAGTCGGTCAGGAGGACCCGCGCCATATCATCGCCGGGCGCATGCTGGCGCGTCCGGCACAGCCCGTGCCGCTGCGTTACTTCGGTTATGCGGCCTATGCCGAATGGCTGGTGCAGCGCCATGATCCACAGCTGCTGATCAACGATCGCAACGGCAGTCTCTGTTCGCCCTTCTTGCGTCTGGCCCTGAATACCCGGGGGCGTCTGCTGGTGCACCTGGCCCATGCCAGCACCGTGGAAAGCTCGCGCCGGCTGGGGATGAACGATTACGACTATTACCTGCTGTTCGGCCAGAGTTCGCTGCAGGCTCTGCAGGCGCGGGCACTGCGCTTTGGCTCATCGCGGGTGATTCTGGCCGGCTCGCATATGATCGACCGCACCTTCGAACTGCCGCCGGCCACGGTCGAGCTGCGCAGCGTGCTGTTGCTCGGCGTGGGCCCGGACAAGGAAAAGCAGGCCGACTACCTGGCCACCTATGCCCTGCTGGTGAGCTGGGCCAGGCAGAACCCGGGCTATCGCGTGCTGGTCAAGCGTCACCCACGCAGCCGCGCGCAGTTCTGGCAGGAGGCGGTCGAGGCCAGCCCCAATATTGTCCTGCTGCCTGGGGACTGCTCCCTGGCGGCGGCGCTGGAGCAAGCGTCGATAGTCGTCAATATCATGTCCAATGCGGTTATCGAGGCCGGTCTGGCGGCACGCCCGGTGATCTATATGAATTGCACCGATGATCAGGATGTCCTGGCTCAGGCCCAGTACTTCGGCCCGGCCGTGCGCAGCGTCGACGAGCTGGCGCGGCGGCTGGCCGAGGTCGAGGGCGCTTACGCGGCGTCCATTGCCCGGGCCCAGGACTTCTCGAAATTCCATCTGGAAAATGCCTTTGCCGGCCTCGAGGCGAGTACCCGGATTCTCTGCGCCCTGCATGAGCGGCGCGTGGACGGGCTGGCCTGGCAGCGCCTGGATACGACGATTACGGAGTGCGGGTAGTGATCAATGCCCTGTTGTTCAACGATACCTCCTATGAAAAGCATCATGGTTCGCAGCTGGTGGTGCGGCAGATCTACGCGCTGGCCAAGGAGGCCGGCATCAGCATCAGTCGCGCCTGTCCGATGCGCCATGACTGGCGCAAGAACGAGCAGCTGAAAGCGGACATCCGTCGTGCCGATCTGTGCCTGATCAATGGTGAGGGCACCCTGCATGACGATGCTCCGCAGGCCCTGATGCTCGGCGAGCTGGCCAGCTACTGTCGCCAGCATGGCGTGCCCTGTTTCCTGATCAACAGTGTCTGGCAGCGGAATGAGCAGCTGCTGGCCCATGCGGGTGATTTTGCCGGCATCTATCTGCGCGATGAGTTCAGCCAGCGTGAGCTGTCGGCCCAAGGCGTGGCGTGCAAGGTGGTCCCGGATCTGACCCTGAGCTATAGCCATCAGCCCGCCGCCCGCGAACAGCGCTCGGGCTATCTGGTCAGTGACAGTGTGTTCAGCACACGCACGCTCGAGGCCTGGGCCGAGGTCTGCCGCGCCAACCGCGCCGATATAGGTTTTCTGAGTATCAAGAACCTGCCGATTATCCAGGCCGGCAAGGGCTTTCCCGATTACTGCATCAAGAGTATCGCCAAACTTTTCCAGTCCAGTCGGGGATGGCTGCAGAGCCATTTCAGGCGTTATCCGGCGGCGCTGCCGCCCGAGCAGATTGGTATGCTCCGGTGGCGTTACAGTGCGCTGGGGCTGGCGCGATTCTTGAAGCGGTTATCGACCTCCAGCGGTGTGGTTACGGGGCGGTTTCACTGCGTGACCCTGTGTTTTGTCACGCGCACGCCCTTTTATGCGATCGGCTCGAATACCCACAAGATTCAGGCGCTGTTGCTGGAGGCCGGGTTGCCCGGGCGAATCCAGGAGTCCTATGGCGCGGCGCTGGCTGCCCGCGAAGAGATGGCCTTTTCTGCTGTCGAACGGCAGCATCTGGAGGCCTTTCTGCTGGACTGCCAGCGCCGGGCAAAGGACATGTTCGCTGAAATTGTCGAGCGGGCCAGGGCGTTCAAATGATGCGGACGGCTGTGCGCTTGCCGGGATTTGTGGCGCTCGCGAGCGCTGTTGTTTATCTTGCCTGAGGCCTTTGGGGATCTATTGGCCCGAATATCGAGAAGAGTGAGGGAGTGCTTGGTGGACGATAGGCTGGAGAGTTGGCCCTTCTTCGAGCATGCCCGTGTGATCAACCTGGACAAACGCGCCGATCGCTGGGATGCCATGCAGCGGCAGTTTAGGCGTCTGGGCATCCAGGGTGTGCAGCGGTTTGCGGCGATAAGCCCGGGGGCGGAGGTCGTCGAGCAGGCGGCGTTGCAACCGTTGCGCGAGTTTCTGACGCGGGTCGACGGCGACAGTGAGCGGCTGGAGAGCAAGCTGCGCGCGACCTGGGGCTGCATGCGCAGTCATCTGGGTATCATTCGTGAAGCCAGGGCGCAGGGCTGGCCCTATGTGCTGATTCTCGAGGACGATTGCGAGCTCGAACCCTATGCCTTGCCGGTATTGCGCCGGGCAGCCGAGCAGTTGGCGACGCAGCCCTGGGACATGCTGTACCTGGGGGGCACCTTCAAGAAGGGCGGCAAGCGCTGTCGTTATTCCGCGAACCTGGAGCGCGCCAGCCGTATCCGCCTGGGGCATGCCTATGTGGTCAACGCGCGGCTCTACGACCGCATTCTCAGCGAGTGCGAGGAGTCCGGTCTGCCGATCGATTGGTACTATTCCGAGATTCTGCAGCCCCAGATCGAGTGCTTTTTGCTGCGGCCCGTGCTGGCCTATCAGCGCTTGCTCGATATGAGTGATATCGAATCGGTGGAGCGCAGGCCGGAATTCAAGACGCGCAAGACCTTGCGCCGGTTGTGGAGCCGCCTCCGCTATGGTGCGCGCTGAGCCGGTGGGTGCGTCTGTAGCGGGGTTCTGGACGCGTGCCTTGCTGGAAAAGTGGCTGGCCGTCGGGCTGGTCTGGTGGTTGGTCGGCATGCTGCTGATGGGCAGCAGCAAGTTCTACCATCAGGCCCTGATTGCCCTGTTCTGGCTGCCCGGCCTGCTGGCGTTGCTGGTCCATGCCGAGGTGCGTCGCCGGTGGCGGCAACCGATGGCGCTGGCGCTGCTGGTGCTGATGGCATGGTCGGCGGCTTCTGCGCTCTGGGCACCGGAGTTCGAGAGCAAAGAGCTGAAGATATTCTTCTATGTATTCCTGGCGGCCAATGCGCTTATTGCCCTGGCCAGCCTTGACCCCGCGCTGCTGCGTAGGAGCCTTGCCCTGAGCGGCCTTGCGGTCGGCCTGCTGGCGTGGGGCAGTGCGCTCTGGTTCTACGGCTGGGCGGGCAATGCCTGGGGCGCTCGGCTGGTCGGTACGGGCATCGTCGATCATCCGATTCTGGCCAGCCAGCTGTTCGGGGCCATGGGGGTTGTCCTGCTGTATCTGCGTCGGGAGCTGCCCGCCACCCTGCAGGGCGCTGCCTGGCTGTTCGGCTGTTGCGGTTTCGTGGTGTTTCTCGCGCTCAGCCAGTCCAAGGGGCCGTGGCTGGCGGCATTGCTGACCCTGTTTCTGGCTCCGCTTTGGCACCGCAGCGTCCGGTTGTTGCTGGTCAGCGCGGGCTGTGCCGGCGGCGCGGTTCTGGCGGCGCTGGTCTGGCCGGAGCTGCTGCTGCAAAGGGGCCTGTCATACCGGCCGGAGCTGTTTGTGCAGGCCCTTGGGCTGATCGAGCGACAGCCGCTTCAGGGCCTGGGTATTACCGCTGACTACCTGTTGCGGGTGCCTTCGTCGGGCCGCTACTTCGAGCACGCGCACAATATCTATCTGCATATCGCCGTGACCCTGGGGCTGGTCGGGCTCGCCTGTTGGCTGGCGTTGCAGGCCCTGGCGCTGAGCGCGGCCTGGCGGTTACGCGAGGGCGTCGAGGGACGCATGCTGTGCGCACTGCTGTGTTTCGCGGGTATTGCATTATTGACTGATGGTATCGGCCCCTGGGTCAAACCCCGCGAGGAGTGGTTTTGCCTCTGGTTGCCGATATTTCTGGTGATGGGTTTGGCCGCACAAGGGCGCGCAGGGACGATTCGGGTGGAAGCAAAGTATGAGTAGGGTCGATCGGCAGCTGACGCTGGAGCAGCAACTGCAGGGGTATTGGAATGACGGGCAGGCCTTCGCCGCTTGCCGTGGCAGCTGCTCCGGGGCGGTCTTCGTGGTGGCATCCGGGCCTTCGGCTGCGGACTTCCCGGTGGAGCGTTATCGGCATATCCCGATGATTGCCATGAATGGCTCGATCATGCGCTTTGTCGAGGCGGACCTCAGTCCCCTGTTCTATATCTGCGACGACCGCGGGTTTGTCCGTCTGCGCCAGTCGCTGGTGAGCCAGGGCATCGCCCGCTCCCGGCACGCGGCCCTGGGCTACGGCGCGCTGGAGGTGCTGCTGCAGGAGGCTCCCGAGGCGGTCGATGGCCACTCCGTGTACCTGATGCAGCGCAGCAATCGTCCGCTGAACGGACGGGCGCTGTCGGATCGCCGCTATGCCTGGAGCGTGCGCAAGGATCCGGATATGGCGTGCCGTTTTTCCCTGTTCCGGCAGAAGCCGAATCGCGTGGGTTTCAGTCGCAATATGAGCAAGGGCTATTTTGGCGGCAGAACCATCCCCTTCGCGGCCCTGCAGCTGGCCTATCATCTGGGTTTTTCGCAGGTGTTTCTGGTCGGGGTGGATATGAACGCGCAGCCGGGGCGCTTCTATGAGCAGGGCGAGGCCGCGTTGCCGACCCGGCTCGATGAAGACTATGAGGATTACATCTTGCCCAGCTTCCAGTTACTGGCCGAGCAGGTCGTCGGTCCGGCGTTTCAGGTGTTCAATCTTTCGCAAACCAGCCGGCTGCCGGGCGATCTGGTCCCGGTCATCGATCTGAATCAGCTGGATGCCTTGCTGGCTTCGTC
>JBFJZW010000167.1:0-9979 GCA_041621875.1 Pseudomonas sp.
AGTCGTCGAGGTCGACCATATGGAAGGTGTCGTCGCGGCACAGCAGGTTGCCGGGGTGGCAGTCGCCGTGCAGGCGGATGGCTTTTACCGGGTTGGCGGCGAACAACGCATCCAGGCGCTTGAGCAGATCACGGGCCACCGACTCGTAGGCCGGCAGCAGGCTGCGCGGAATAAAGTTGCCGTCCAGCAGGGTGGCCAGGGATTCGTGGCCGAAGTTGCTCACCTGCAAGGCTTCGCGATGGGCGAAGGGGCGCAGCGAGCCGACTGCATGCAGGCGGCCGAGCAGCTGGCCGAGGCGATACAGTTGGTCGAGATTGCCCGGCTCCGGCGCACGGCCGCCGCGCCGCGGAAACAGGGCGAAGCGAAAGCCGGCGTGCTCGAACAGGGTTTCGCCATCGCGCACCAGGGGCGCGACCACCGGCACTTCGCACTCGGCCAGCTCGAAGGTGAAACTGTGCTCCTCGCGAATCGCCGCGTCAGACCAGCGATCCGGGCGGTAGAACTTGGCGATCAGCGGCGTCTCGTCCTCGATGCCGACCTGATAGACGCGGTTCTCGTAACTGTTGAGGGCCAGCACGCGGGCGTCGCTGAGATAGCCGATGCTCTCCACGGCATCCAGCACCAGGTCGGGTGTGAGTGCGGCAAATGGATGGGACATGGGCGACTCCGGGCAGTTGGCCGCAGAGTGTAACGCGTCTGCATGGCCGGGCGGGATTTGGGCATGTCAGCGCTCCGTAGGATGCGGTTGAGCGTAGCGATACCCATCACCGCGAATCGGGGTGTCAGTCGCCTGGCTTTGGCGTGCGCGCCAGGCAGTACACATCGACCCGCGCCGCGCCGGCTTTGTTTAATAGACGCGCCAGGCTCTCGGCGGTTGCACCGGTGGTCAGCACATCATCGACCAGGGCTATATGCCGGCCGCTGATTGCGCTGCCCGGTGCCAGAGCAAAGGCCTTGCGCAGGTTGCGCTTGCGCGTGGCGGCATCCAATTGCTGCTGCGCTGGCGTATCGATAATTCGTTGCAGCCAGTCTTTCTGCAACGGCAGTTGGAGCAGAGGGCTTAACCAGTCACAGAGCAGGCCGGCCTGGTTAAAGCCGCGCTGGCGTTGCCTGCGGCTGGCCAGGGGCACGGGCAGCAATAGGTCGGGGCGCGGCAACCCCTCATCGAAGGCGTGCGATAAATGCTGTGACAAAAGCTCGCCGAGCAGACGTCCCAATGGCCATCTGGCCTGGTGCTTGAACCGGGTTATCAGGCTGTCGATGGGGAAGGCGTAGCGCCAGGGCACTTCGACCTTGCTAAAGCTCGGTGGCTTCTTCAGGCAGGCCCCGCATACCAGGCCATGGCTGGGTAGCGGCAGGGCGCAGACCTGACAATGCCCGCCCAGCCAGGGCAGCTCGGCCTCGCAACTGGTGCAGATGGCCAGCGCGCCGTCTGCGGCTTCGTCGCAGAGCAGGCAGTGCTGTTTGTTTTTTAACCAGTTGTAAACCTGGTTGGTCTTGCTGGGTTGACAGCGCATAAGCCTTCCATAACTATGCCGAACATCCGTGTGCGTCTGCTGAATCTAGCAGGGCGCAGCCAACAATAAGGAATTACCGATGAGCGCAACCACCGCCGCCAACCTGCGTCACGACTGGACCCTCGCCGAGGTCAAGGCGCTCTTCGAGCAACCCTTCAACGACCTGCTGTTCCAGGCGCAGACCGTGCACCGCGCGCATTTCGATGCCAACCGCGTGCAGGTCTCGACCCTGCTGTCGATCAAGACCGGTGCCTGTCCGGAGGACTGCAAATACTGCCCGCAATCCGGCCACTACAACACCGGTCTGGAAAAGGAAAAACTGCTGGAAGTGCAGAAGGTGCTGGAGGCGGCCGCCGAGGCCAAGGCCATCGGTTCCACCCGTTTCTGCATGGGCGCGGCGTGGAAGCATCCCTCGGCCAAGGACATGCCCTATGTGCTGAAGATGGTCGAAGGGGTCAAGGCCCTGGGCCTGGAAACCTGCATGACCCTGGGCAAGCTCGACAAAGAGCAGACCGCCGCCCTGGCTGCTGCCGGCCTGGACTACTACAACCACAATCTGGATACCTCGCCGGAGTTCTACGGCAATATCATCACCACCCGCACCTACGCCGACCGCCTGGAAACCCTGGCCTATGTACGTGACTCGGGGATGAAGATCTGCTCCGGCGGCATCCTCGGCATGGGCGAGTCGCTGGACGACCGCGCCGGCCTGCTGATCCAGCTGGCCAACCTGCCGGAGCATCCGGAGTCGGTGCCGATCAATATGCTGGTGAAAGTACAGGGCACACCGCTGGCCGATGAGCAGGACGTCGATCCGTTCGACTTTATCCGCATGCTCGCCGTGGCGCGGATCATGATGCCGCAGTCCCACGTGCGCCTGTCCGCCGGCCGCGAAGCAATGAACGAGCAGATGCAGGCCCTGGCGTTCTTCGCTGGTGCCAACTCGATCTTCTACGGCGAAAAACTGCTGACCACGGCCAACCCGCAAGCCGGCAAGGACATGCAATTGTTCGCCCGCCTCGGCATCAAGCCGGAAGAGCGCCAGGAGCATGCCGACGAAGTGCACCAGGCCGCCATCGAGCAGGCCCTGGTCGAACAGCGCGATTCCAAGCTGTTCTATAACGCTGCGGTCTAACTCCTTCGAACCTGTAGGAGCCAGCTTGCTGGCGATCTCGTTTGCCGCTGATCGCGAGCAGGCTCGCTCCTACAAAAGCCAACCGGGCTGCCATGAGCTTCGATCTTGCCTCTCGCCTCGCCGAGCGCCGCGCCGCCAACCTCTATCGCCAACGCCCCCTGCTTGAATCACCGCAGGGACCGCTTGTGCAGGTCGATGGCCGTGAGCTGCTGGCCTTCTGTTCCAACGACTACCTGGGCCTGGCCAATCACCCGCAGGTGATCGAGGCCTGGCGCGCCGGGGCGCAGAAATGGGGTGTGGGCGGCGGCGCATCGCATCTGGTGATCGGCCACAGCACTCCGCATCACCAGCTGGAAGAAGCCCTCGCCGAATTTACCGGTCGGCCGCGGGCGCTGCTGTTTTCCACCGGCTATATGGCCAACCTCGGCGCAGTCACCGCACTGGTCGGGCAGGGCGATAGCGTGCTGGAGGACCGGCTTAACCACGCCTCCCTGCTGGACGCCGGGCTGCTGAGTGGCGCGCGCTTTTCCCGCTATCTGCATAACGATGCGGTCAGCCTGGCCAGCCGCCTGCGCAAAGTGACTGGCAACACTCTCGTTGTTACTGATGGCGTATTTAGCATGGACGGCGATCTGGCCGACCTGCCGGCGCTGTGCGCCGAAGCGCGCAAGACCGGTGCCTGGGTGATGGTCGACGACGCCCATGGCTTTGGCCCGCTGGGCGCAACCGGCGGCGGCATCGTCGAGCACTTTGGCCTGGGCCTGGACGATGTGCAGGTGCTTGTCGGCACTCTGGGCAAGGCCTTCGGCACCGCCGGTGCCTTTGTCGCCGGCAGTGAGGAGTTGATCGAAACCTTGGTGCAGTTCGCCCGTCCTTATATCTACACCACCAGCCAGCCACCGGCGCTGGCCTGCGCCACCCTGAAAAGCCTGGAATTGCTGCGCAGTGAGCACTGGCGGCGTGAACACCTGCAGGCCCTGATCAAGCGCTTTCGTGAAGGCACCCAGGCCATTGGCCTGGAACTGATGGACAGCGCCACGCCGATCCAGCCGATCCTGATCGGCGACAGCGGTCGAGCCATGCAGCTGTCGCAGCTGCTGCGTGAGCGCGGCCTGCTGGTCACCGCGATTCGCCCGCCCACCGTGCCGGCCGGCAGTGCGCGCCTGCGGGTGACCCTGTCGGCTGCCCATAGCCTGGCGCAGCTGGAATTGCTGCTGGAAGCCCTGGCCGAGTGCTGGCCGCTGCTGACGGCTGAGGATGCCGCCCATGCGTGATCGGCTGATTCTGCTGCCCGGCTGGGGCCTGGGCAGCGTTCCCCTGGAGCCGCTGGCCGAGGCCTTGCGCGGCCTCGATCCGCGTCTGCATGTGCAGATCGAACCGCTGCCCTTATTGGACTCCAGCGACCCGGCCGACTGGCTGGATGAGCTGGACGCCAACCTGCCACAGGACGCCTGGCTTGGCGGTTGGTCCCTCGGTGGCATGTTGGCGGCCGAGCTGGCGGCGCGCCGGGGCGAACGTTGCAGCGGCCTGCTGACGCTGGCCAGCAATCTGCGTTTTGTCGCCGAGCCAGGCTGGCCGGCAGCCATGCCAGCCGAGACCTTTAATGCCTTCCGTCAGGGTTGCGCCGCCGATGCGGCCGCCACCCTGAAGCGTTTCGCCCTGCTCTGCGCCCAAGGTGCGGCGGACGCCCGCGGCCTGTCGCGGCAGTTGCTGGCGGCGGCTCCGCAGGTGCAACCCGCCGCGCTCTTGGCCGGACTGGGTCTGTTGGCGAATCTGGATACCCGCGCGGCGCTGCAGACCTTTGTCGGCCCGCAGCTGCACCTGTTTGCAGGTAGCGATGCTCTGGTGCCTGCGAGTGCCGCGCAGGCCTTGCTGGCGCTGTTGCCGGATATCGAGATCGGTCTGATCGACGCGGCCAGCCACGCCTTCCCCCTGGAACGACCCCATGAAGTGGCGGCGGCGATCCAGGCCTTTCTGCATGAGGCCGGTGATGACTGAGACGATTCGTAAGGTGCGCCGTGCGCACCGCATCAATCTCCGTTATGGCAGCACCCTGCGTGCTTGGTGGATCTATGGTGCGCACGGCGCACCCTACGTCGAGGCCAGCCAATGAGCGAAGCCTTCCAGGCTGGCGGCCTGCCGGACAAACGCCAGGTGGCCGCTTCGTTCTCCCGTGCGGCCGAGAGCTACGACAGCGTCGCGGCCTTGCAGCGCAGTGTCGGCCGGCAGTTGCTGGCTCGCTTGCCTGCCTCGGTCAGTCCTGCGCGCTGGCTCGATCTGGGCTGCGGCACAGGGCACTTCAGCCGCGCCCTGGGCGAACGTTTTCCGGCCAGTCAGGGCGTGGCCCTGGATATCGCCGAAGGCATGTTGCGCCACGCTCGGCCACTGGGCGGCGCGCAGCAGTTTATTGCCGGCGATGCCGAGCGCCTGCCGCTGCGCGATGCCTCCTGCGACCTGCTGTTCTCCAGCCTGGCTCTGCAGTGGTGCGCGGACTTTGCCGCCGTGCTTGGTGAAGCCGAGCGCGTGCTCAGGCCCGGCGGCATGCTGGCCTTTAGCAGCCTGTGCGTCGGCACCCTGCAGGAGCTGCGTGACAGCTGGCAGGCGGTGGATGGCTTTGTTCACGTCAATCGCTTTCGCCACTTCGAGGATTATCAGCGCCTGTGCGACGGCAGCGGCCTGACGCGTCTGAGTCTGCAGACCGCCCCGGAAACCCTGTACTACCCGGACGTACGCAGCCTGACCCATGAGCTGAAAGCCCTCGGCGCCCACAACCTCAACCCCGGCCGGCCGGGCGGTTTGACCGGGCGCGCGCGGATGCTGGCGCTGCTCAATGCCTATGAGCGGTTCCGCCAGCCCCGAGGCCTGCCGGCGACCTATCAGGTGGTGTACGGCGTACTGCGTAAGGACATTTCCTAGATGAACGCTGCTTTTTTCGTCACCGGCACCGATACCCCGATCCTGGCTACAGAGCCGGCAAAACCTGTCGCGATGGAGTCGCTATGAGCGCGGCCTTTTTCGTCACCGGTACCGATACGGAAATCGGTAAAACCACTATCGCTGCCGGCCTGCTGCATGCCGCGCGGCTGGCCGGGCTGTCCACAGCGGCGGCCAAACCGGTGGCTTCCGGTTGCGTGCGCACGGCGGACGGTCTGCGCAATGACGACGCCCTGGCGCTGCTTGGCGAATGCACCCTGGCGCTGCGTTATGAAGAGGTCAATCCACTGGCATTCGAGCCGGCCATCGCCCCGCACCTGGCTGCGCGCGAAGCCGGTGTGTTGCTGGATGTTGCGACGCTGCAAGGGCCGGTGCAGGCGATTCTGGACAAGCGTGCGGACCTGACCCTGGTCGAAGGGGCGGGCGGCTGGCGGGTGCCACTGGCCGGGCAGGCGACGCTGTCGGACCTGGCGATTGCCCTGCAGTTGCCGGTGATTCTGGTGGTTGGCGTACGCCTGGGCTGCATCAATCAGGCTGTGCTCACGGCCGAAGCCATTATCCGTGATGGTCTGCCCCTGGCCGGTTGGGTGGCCAATCTGGTCGATCCGCAGACCTCGCGCCTGGAAGACAACCTGGCCACCCTGGCCGAACGCCTGCCAGCCCCCTGTCTGGGCTATGTACCGCGCCTGGAGCAGGCCACGCCGGCCGCGGTTTGCGACTATCTGAACCTGGACATTCTGGACCTCGCGCTATAAGCGGGCTTACTGCCATAGCCTTTTGCTTGTACGTTTTTCCATCCGCATCTGCTTCAATGCCAAACGTCAGTGTGTTGCGACAGCAGGAGTCTGGGCATGGAAATTTCGGGGAACGCCTTCAATTCGGGCATCAGTACCATTCAGTCCGGCCAGCGTCGGGTCGACCAGGCCGCGACCGATATCGCCAGCAATGCCGCCACGCCACCGCTGCAGCCAGGCACCACACCGCCGGCCAATCAGGTCAACCCGGCACCGAGCGTGGCCGAACAGTCGCGCCCCGACCTGGCGGAAAGCCTGGTGGCGCTGCGCCAGGGGCAGAACGAGGCGGCCGCCGGGGCCAAGCTGGTGAAGACGGCGGATGAAGTGCTGGGCACCCTGATCGATACCAGCGCCTGAGTCACTTGCCTCGGCCGGCCCAGGGCAATCCTGTAGGTCGGTGCGTGGGGCGAGGAGTGATACATGCAGATTGGCGGCGCATCGTCCTATTTCGCGCCAGCAGCAGCTCCACTGCCGGCCCGCCCTGCTGCGCCCGCGGGTCTTCCCGATACCTCCACCGATAGCAGCCGCGCCACCCAGGCGCAGGTAAGCGCTGCTCAGCCCCTGGTCGATGAGCGATCGGCTTCTGCCCGTGAAGAAGCCGATAAGCCTGGCGACTCCGCGGCCAATGCCGATAAAGGCAAAAGCCGCGCAGGTGAACCCAGTCCGCAGCAGCAGCGCCTCGAGCAACTAGAAATCGCCAAGCTGGCCAGCCGCGACCAGGAGGTGCGCGCCCATGAGCAGGCCCACTTGGCCGTGGGCGGAAGCTACGCTGGTGCGCCGACCTACACCTTTACCCGCGGCCCGGATGGCAAACGCTATGCGGTGGGCGGCGAGGTCAGCATCGATGTGGGCGTGGTGCCGAACGACCCCGCAGCCACCCTGCGCAAGATGGAGGTGGTGATCCGCGCGGCCCTGGCTCCGGCGGAGCCTTCCGCCCAGGACCTGCGCGTGGCCTCCCAGGCCCAGGCGCAGATGACCCAGGCCCGTGTCGAGCTGGCCGAGCAGCGCCGCACTGAGGCGCAGCAGGCTCGCGAGTCCCGCGCCGAGTCCACTGAGCCGACCGAGGACACGACTGACCGGGAAAAATCCGTCGAATCGTTCCGGCAGGAGCGGCCTGCGCCACCTAGTCTTGATCTGTATCGGCAACTCGGCGTCCTGGGCGAAGCGACCCCGGCGATAGACCTGCTTGCATAATCGAAGGGCGGGGTGCTTGACATTAAATAGGCATAAACGTATGTTTCAAACGCTTGTTTGATTCGCTCGATTGCCAAGGGGCATGCGAGCGCCGGGATTGCTCCCGAAAACGACCGAATATCCGGTCACCTACACATCAAGAATCCACCGCAGAGGTTAACCGCTATGCCTGATTACAAGGCCCCCTTGCGCGATATCCGTTTCGTACGCGACGAACTGCTCGGTTACGAAGCGCATTATCAGAGCCTGCCTGGCTGCCAGGACGCTACTCCGGACATGGTCAGCGCCATCCTTGAGGAAGGTGCCAAGTTCTGTGAGCAGGTGCTGTCGCCGCTGAACCGTGTAGGTGACACCGAAGGTTGCACCTGGTCCCCTGAAGGCGTGAAAACCCCTACCGGCTTCAAAGAGGCCTACCAGCAGTTCGTCGAAGGCGGCTGGCCGAGCCTGGCCCACGATGTCGACCACGGCGGCCAAGGCCTGCCTGAGTCCCTGGGTCTGGCAATCAGCGAAATGGTCGGTACCTCGAACTGGTCGTGGGGCATGTACCCGGGCCTGTCGCACGGTGCGATGAACACCATCTCCGAGCACGGCACTGACGAGCAGAAGCACACCTATCTGACCAAGCTGGTATCCGGCGAGTGGACCGGCACCATGTGCCTGACCGAACCGCATTGTGGTACCGACCTGGGCATGCTGCGCACCAAGGCCGAGCCGCAGGCTGATGGCAGCTACAAGGTGTCCGGCACCAAGATCTTTATCTCCGCTGGCGAACACGACATGGCCGATAACATCGTCCACATCGTGCTGGCCCGCCTGCCCGACGCGCCGCAAGGCACCAAAGGCATCTCGCTGTTTATCGTGCCGAAGTTCTCGGTCAACGCTGACGGTACTGTCGGTGCGCGTAACGCCGTTTCCTGTGGCTCGATCGAGCACAAGATGGGTATCCACGGCAACGCCACCTGCGTAATGAACTTCGACGGTGCCACCGGTTACCTGATCGGCCCAGCCAACAAAGGCCTGAACTGCATGTTCACCTTTATGAACACGGCTCGCCTGGGTACGGCTCTGCAAGGTCTGGCCCACGCCGAAGCCGGCTTCCAGGGCGGTCTGAAGTACGCTCGCGAGCGTCTGCAGATGCGTTCCCTGACTGGCCCGAAAGCGCCGGACAAGGCTGCCGACCCGATCATCGTCCACCCGGACGTGCGTCGTATGCTGCTGACCATGAAAGCCTTCGCCGAAGGCAATCGCGCGATGGTGTACTTCACCGCCAAGCAGGTCGACATCGTCAAGTACAGCCAGGACGAAGCCGAGAAGAAGCAGGCCGACGCACTGCTGGCTTTCCTCACCCCGATCGCCAAAGCATTCATGACCGAAGTCGGCTTCGAAGCCGCCAACCACGGCGTACAGATCTATGGCGGCCACGGCTTTATCGCCGAGTGGGGCATGGAGCAGAACGTTCGCGACAGCCGTATCTCCATGCTGTACGAAGGCACCACCGGTATCCAGGCACTCGACCTGCTGGGCCGTAAAGTGCTGCAGACTCAAGGCGAAGCGCTGAAAGGCTTCACCAAGATCGTGCACAAGTTCTGCCAGGCCAACGAAGGCAACGACGCGGTCAAGGCGCTGGTTGCACCGCTGGCCAAGCTGAACAAGGAGTGGGGCGAGATCACCATGAAAGTGGGCATGGCCGCCATGAAGGACCGTGAAGAAGTCGGTGCTGCTTCGGTGGACTACCTGATGTACTCCGGTTATGTCTGCCTGGCTTACTTCTGGGCCGACATGGCTCGCCTGGCTGCCGAGAAGATCGCTGCCGGTACTGAAGACGAGGCCTTCTACAAGGCCAAGCTGCAGACCGCCAACTTCTACTTCGCGCGCATCCTGCCGCGCACCCGTGCGCACGTTGAAGCCATGCTGTCTGGTGCCAACAACCTGATGGACATGGCCGAAGAAGACTTCGCCCTGGGCTACTAAGCCACCCGCAGTTGTTGCACAAAAAACGCCGCCCCATTCGGGGCGGCGTTTTTTTATGCCCGCCATCCCTGGCGATCACCCTTCGGGCCGTCGCTACGCGACGTTAAACACTGCTCCAGACAGTTTCTTTATGTTCAGCACATCCATGTGCTTCACCCCTTCGGGGCTTGCGCGCAAAAGCGCTCCCGGCGCTTTTGTGCCCGGCCATCCCTGGCGGTCACCCTTCGGGTCGGCGCTGGGCGACGTTAAAAACTGTTCCAGGCAATTTTTTATGGCCTGCCATCCCTGCGACCACCCTTCGGGCCGTCGCAGGGCGACGTTAAAAATTGTTCCAGACAATTTTTTATCGGCGGTTGCTGGTTGGGGCGGTTATGACGGCGCATTCAGCGTATCCACAGTCGTTGTGATGTGGCCGGGTCCGGCCGAAGCTTGGG
>JBFJZW010000168.1:0-9972 GCA_041621875.1 Pseudomonas sp.
GCCCGGCGCTTGGCCATGCGCTGCACGCCTAGGGCGAGGATGATCGTCAGCACCGCCGGCAGACCTTCCGGAATGGCCGCCACCGCCAGGCTGACCGCCGCCAACAGCATGGCCTCTAGGCTGTAGCCACGCAGCAGCACGCCAAAGGCAAAGGTCAGCAGGGCCAGGGCGAGAATGCCCAGGGTCAGGTGGCGGGCAAACCTGGCCATATCGACCAGCAATGGCGTTTGCAGACTGACCACGTTGTCCAGCATATGGCTGATCTTGCCTAGCTCGGTCTGTTTGGCCGTGGCCACCACCACGCCGGCGGCGCTGCCGGCACTGACCAGGGTGCCGGAGTAGGCCATGCAGCGGCGGTCGGCGAGGCTGGCAGCGGCGGCAACGGCGTCGTGATGTTTCTCCACGGGCAGTGATTCACCGGTCAGCGCGGCCTCGTCAATGCGCAGGTCGCGGGTTTCCAGCAGGCGCAGGTCGGCGGGCACGCGATCACCGGCTTCCAGCAGTACCCAGTCGCCGGGTACCAGCTGTTCGGCGGCAATGCTGTGTACCTGGCCGTTGCGCCGCACCCGGCTTTCCAGGCTGAGCATCCGCTGAATCGCCAGCATGGCGTGCTGGGCCTTGTCTTCCTGGACAAAACCGACCAGGGCATTGATCAGCACCACGGCAAAGATCACCGCGCTGTCGAGCCACTGACCGAGCGCCAGGGTAACCAGGCTGGCGGCCAGCAGCACATAGATCAGCAGGTTGTGGAACTGCAGGGCAAAGCGCTTCAGCGGTCCGCTGGCCTGCTGCTGTGGCAGCTGGTTGGGGCCATGCTGGCTCAGGCGTTGTTCGGCTTCGCTGCTGCTCAGGCCCTGCTCGGAGCTGGCGAGCTGGTCCAGGCTGTGTTGCGCGGGTTGAGCGTGCCAATCATTGGCCGATGGGGCTTGCATACGCGGCTCCAGAATTGTCCAGCCCCCAGCCTACACAACCATGCCAGTAGGGAAGGTGGCCTGGATCAATACAGGGCTCACAAGTTCGTCAGTAAAGGTTTCCGGCGGCTATGCCGTGACTGCGCGGCGCAGTAGCATCCGATCTCGAACTGGAAGGAGTGATAGATGCGCACCCAATTGGAAGCAGTGCTGCAGGCGGTCAACCAGGTGTTGCTGGGCAAGGAGGCGCAGGTGCGACTGGCCCTGACCTGTCTGCTGGCCGAGGGGCACCTACTGATCGAGGATCTGCCCGGCATGGGCAAGACCACCCTCAGCCAGGCCCTGGCGCGGGTCCTGGGCTTGAGTTTTCAGCGTATCCAGTTCACCTCCGACCTGCTGCCCGGGGATATTCTCGGTACCTCGGTGTTCGACAAGGACACCGGGCAGTTCGTCTTTCATCCGGGGCCGATCTTCGCCGAGCTGGTGCTGGCCGACGAGATCAACCGGGCCACGCCGAAGAGCCAGAGCGCCTTGCTGGAGGCCATGGAGGAGGGCCAGGTGACCATCGAGGGCGCGACCCGGCCGTTGCCCGAGCCGTTCTTCGTGATCGCCACGCAGAACCCGGTGAGCCAGGGCGGCACCTTCGCCTTGCCGGAGTCGCAGCTGGACCGCTTTCTGATGCGCCTGTCCTTGGGCTACCCGGGCAAGGCGGCGGAAAAGGCGCTGCTGCTGGGCGATTCGCGGCGCTCACTGTTACCGCGTCTGGAGCCGATTCTCGATCACCGCGAACTGGCCCTGATCCAGGCCGAGGTGCCCAAGGTGCGCGCCAGCGATGCCCTGGTCGATTATGTGCTGCGTCTGGTCGAGGCCACCCGCAGCCAGCCGCAGTTCGCCTGGGGCCTGTCGCCGCGGGCCAGCCTGGCCCTGCTGGCGGCGGCGCGGGCCTGGGCCTTCCTCGCCGGGCGCGACTATGTGATCCCCGAGGATGTCCAGGCGGTGCTGCCCTCGGTGGTCGGCCACCGTTTGCGCGAGCGCGCCGACCCTGCCGGCCATGGCGGCGGCAGCCTGGTGCAGTGGCTGCTGCGTGAGGTGCCGGCGCTTTGAGCGGTCGGCTCAAAGCCCATTGGCAGCGTTGGCTGGCCCGGCGCATTCCGGCGGCCGCCAGCGTGCGCCTGACCCAGCGGCGCATCTTTATCATCCCCAGCCTGGTCGGCGGCGCTTTTATCCTGGCCCTGGTGTTGATGCTGCTGGCCGCGATCAATTACCAGAACAGCCTGGCCTATGGCCTGACCTTTATGCTCGCTGCGGTATTCGTGGTGGCGATTCTGCATACCTACCGCAACCTGGCCGGCCTGATCCTCAAGGCGGGCAGCGCGCCGGCGGTGTTTGTCGGCGAGCATGCCAGCTTCCGCGTGCGCCTGGAGAGCAGCGCGCGGGCCCATCAGGCGGTCAGCCTGGGCTGGCCGCCGGCCGAGCTGCAGACCCTGGATGTCGCCGCCCTGGGCCTCAGCGAATGCCAGCTGAGCCTGCCGGCGCTGCGCCGCGGCTGGCTGCGCCCCGGTCGGCTGCGGGTGGAGAGCCGCTTTCCGCTGGGGATTCTGGTGGCCTGGAGCTGGGTCGATCTGGACCTGGCGCTCTTGGTCTATCCGCGTCCCATCGAAGGCGATCTGCCGCTGGCGGCCGGAGCCAGCGAGGATCAGGAGGAGGGCAGTCGCGCCCATGGCCAGGGCGTGGACGACTATCAGGGCCTGAAGACGTACCAGCCCGGCGACTCCAAACGCCGCCTGCACTGGAAGGCCTACTCCCGTGGCCAGGGTTTGCTGGTCAAGGATTTCGCCTCCCTCAGCGGCCGCGATCCGCTGCTGGATTTCGCCGCCCTGGGCGGTGATGTCGAAGCGCGGCTGTCGCTGCTCTGCCACTGGGTGCTGCAGTTGTCCGCGCGTCAGCAGCCCTTTGCCCTGAGCTTGCCGGGTTGCATGCTGGCCGCCGACAGCGGCGAGCAGCACCGCGAAGCCTGCCTGCGCGCCCTGGCGCTGTTCGGTGAGCCGGCATGAGTCGGGGTGGCGCTATTCCGCGGATCAGTCTGACCTGGCTGCTGGTGGCTCAGGTGCTGGTCATCCTTCCCCATCTTGGCCATCTGCCGCTATGGATCGTGGCCCTGTGGCTGGGCTGCGCCGGCTGGCGCATCCAGATCTTCCGCATGCGCGCCGGCTACCCCAATGCCTGGGCCAAGGCCGGGCTGATGCTGGCGGCGGTGCTGGGGGTATTGATGTCCCGCGGCAGCTTGATCGGCCTGGACGCCGGGGTGGTGCTGCTGGTCGCCGCCTTTGTCCTCAAACTGGTGGAAATGCGCACGCGGCGCGATGCTCTGGTGCTGATCTTCCTCGGCTTCTTTACCGTGGTCACCGCCTACCTGTTCGACGACAGCATGCTGATGGCGCTGTTCAGCCTGCTGCCGGTCACTGCCTTGCTGGCGGCGATGATCGGCCTGCAGCAGAGCAGCCTGGCCACCCAGCCCTGGCCCACCCTGCGCCTGGCCGGCGGACTGCTGTTGCAGGCGCTGCCGCTGATGCTGTTGCTGTTCGTGTTCTTTCCGCGCCTGGGCCCACTGTGGTCATTGCCGGTACCCAGCGACAAGAGCGTCAGCGGCCTGGCCGACAGCATGACCCCGGCGGATATCGCCGAGTTGAGCCGTTCGCCGGAGCTGGCCTTCCGCGCCAGCTTCGCCGGTCCGACCCCGGACCGCAGCGAGCTCTACTGGCGCGCCCTGACCCTGGAGCATTTCGACGGTCGACGCTGGTCGCAGTCCAGTTTTACCCAGCAGGCTGCCGCGCCAGACTGGAGCAAGCGCGGCGAGGCCCTGCGTTACAGCGTCGTCATGCAGCCCAGCTCGCAGCGCTGGCTGTTTGCCCTGGACGTGGCCGAAACCAGCCTGGAACAGACCCGGCAGATGAGCGATTTTCGCCTGCAGCGGCGTCTGCCGGTGCAGCGCTCGCTGATCTATCAGGTCAGCTCCTGGCCTGAGGCGCTGCGCGAGCCCGAGCAGGTGGTCGGCGGCCTGCGGCGCACCCTGCAGCTGCCGGCGCAGGGCGAGCCGCGCAGTCGCGCCTGGGCGGCCGAGCTCAAGCGCCAGCATGCCCAGCCCGAGCAGCTGGTCCAGGCCCTGCTCGAACATTTCAACCGCGAGCCTTTTCACTACACCCTGCGGCCACCGCCGCTGGGGCAGAACAATATCGACGACTTCCTGTTCGACACGCGCAGCGGCTTCTGCGCCCACTACGCCGGGGCCATGACCTTTGTCTTGCGCGCGGCGGGGATTCCGGCGCGGGTGGTGGCCGGTTATCAGGGCGGCGAGTACAACCCGGCGGGCAACTACGTGCAGGTGCGCCAGTTCGACGCCCATGCCTGGGTCGAATACTGGCAGGCGGGGCGCGGCTGGGTCAGCGTCGATCCAACCTTTCAGGTGGCTCCAGAGCGTATCGAAATGGGCCTGGAAGAAGCCCTGGCCGGAGAACAGAGCTTTCTCGAGGGCTCGCCGTTGTCGCCGCTGCGCTATCGCCAGCTGAGCTGGTTGAACCAGCTGCGCATGGGCTGGGACAACCTCAATTACGGCTGGCAGCGCTGGGTACTGGGCTATCAGAGTGCGCAGCAGCTGGCCTTTCTGCAGCGCTGGCTGGGCCGTATCGATGGGCAAAGCCTGGCACTGAGTCTGGTCGGCGGCGGTGCGCTGCTGCTCGGCCTGCTGGCGCTCTGGCTGTTCAAACCCTGGCAGCGGGAACGGGATGTGCAGCGGCGCATCTTCCGCCGTTTCGAACGATTGCTGGCGCGCCACGGCCTCAGCCGTCTGCCGGGGGAAGGCCCGCGCGCCTATGCCGAGCGCGCCGCCCAGGCCTTGCCCGCCCAGGCACAGGCCATAAGCGCGTTTGCCGCGGCCTTCGAGGCGCAACGCTATGCCGGTCAGGCGCATTCGCTGGCGCAGCTGCGCGGCCACCTGAAAACCCTGCGCCGCGCCTTGCCCTGGCGTTTGACGCGTGTGCAGCCCTAGCGACCATTGGCCACTTGCTGGCCGGCTCGCCCGGCGTAAGCTAGGGGCGATTTCACAGGAGTGATGCGATGCACGGCTTGGTCGACGAGGTACAGCAGCACGTACTGCGCATACAGGTCAGGCTGTTCGCCTGCCGTGAACGGCTCGTGGCGGCAACCGATGACGAGGCGCTGCATGATCTGCGCATCGCCTTGCGTCAGCTGCGCAGTCTGCTGCGCCCGCTTTGTGCTATCGCGGCCTGTGCGGATCTGCAGCAGCGCGCGGCGCAGCTGGGCCGCCTGACCGGCCCGCTACGCGACCTCGAAGTGCTGCAGGCTTATCTGCGGCAGCAGGGGTTCGATCGCGCCGCGCAGTCGCGCCAGTCAGCGCTGGAGCAGGGCTATGCCGAGCTGCTGGCCAGTGCGCCGCTGGCCCAGTTGCTGCGCGCCCTGGATGACTGGCCACAGCAGTGGCGCGAGGCTGCCAGCAGCGGGCAACTGTGCGGCCTGCACAAGCTGATCCGCAAGCGCTTGGGCAAGGATCGCAAACGTCTGGCGCAGGCCCTGCTTGATCCCGCCCATGACCGTCATCGCCTGCGCTTGCTGGTCAAGCGCCTGCGCTATGCCGCCGAGGCCTATCCGCAATTGGCCGAGTTGCCCGGGCGCGCCCGCCAGCAGCTTAAACAGGCGCAGTCGGCGCTGGGCGATTGGCACGACCATTGGCAGTGGTTGCTGCGTGCCGAAGCCGAGGTGGATTTGCAGCCGTGCGTGCCCACCTGGCGCGCGGCGCTGCAGCGTGGCGAGCAGCAAGCCGATCGGGCCCTGCAGGCATTGGCAAGCGAGTTTGCGCGTAACCACGACTGATCTGGCTGAAAAGTCGTTAAACCTTCGGCTGGTTTGGCCGAAATGTCGTGTCACCCATGGCCGCCTTTGCCCTAAGATCACCCGGGTATTCGATGCCGAGGTGGTTATGGTTTTTTCCGAGTTACTCCAGGCGGTGCGTCAGTGCCCGCAAGCCGTGGTGATCCCCGCTACCTGGGGCCAGGGCCGGGCCAGTTTTGGCGGGCTGATGGCGGCCCTGGTCTATGAGGCCATGCGCGCCCGGGTTGCGCCTGGGCGGCCGCCGCGTTCCCTGGCCATTACCTTTGTCGGCCCGGCCGAGCCGGATGTGCCGGTGAGCTTTGAGGTCGAGGTGCTGCGCGAAGGCAAGGCGGTCAGCCAGGTGCTGGGCCGCGCGGTGCAGAATGGCCAGGTGGTGACCCTGATTCAGGGCAGTTTCGGCAGCGGCCGCGATTCGCGTATCCAGGTGGCGGCCGAACCCGCGCCCCAGGCCCGCGCGGTGGAGGATTGCCAGGAGCTGCCCTATATCGCCAAGGTCACTCCGGAGTTCACCCGCTTTCTGGCGATGCGCTGGGCCTTTGGCGGTATGCCATTCACCAATAACAGTTCGCGGGAAATGGGCGGCTGGGTGCGCCTGCGCGGCGAGAGCGAGGTGCAGGCGGTCAGCGAGGCCCACCTGCTGGCGCTGGTGGATGCCTGGCCTCCGGCGGTATTGCCACACCTGAGTGCGCCGGCACCGGGCAGTTCGCTGACCTGGACCATCGAGTTCGTCCAGCCGGTGGCCGACCTGACCACCCTCGACTGGTGCCTGTACCGGGCGCAGATCGAACATGCCCGCGACGGCTACGGCCATGTGGCGGCCGCGCTGTGGACCGCCGAGGGCGAGTTGCTGGCGATCAGCCGGCAGACCGTGGCGGTCTTTGGTTAAGGTCGGTTAAGCCGTCTTGACGAAGGACTGATGTAGGGTGCGCCGTGCGCACCACGCCTTCTTATAGGCGGGCGCGCACGGGTTTAGAGTCTGAGCTGGCGGATCGCTTTGTTCAGCTCCCCCGCCAGGCCAGCCAGTTCGCTGCTGGTGGCGGCGGACTGGCCGGTCTGGCCCACGGTCAGTTCGGTCACGTCGCGGATGCGGATTACCGCGCGGTTCATTTCCTCGGCAACCTGGCTCTGCTGCTCGGCCGCCACGGCAATCTGGGTATTGCTCTCGCGCATATGCGCTACCGAGCCGGTGATGGCGGTCAGGGCCTGACCGGCTTCATCGGCCTGCTTGACGCATTCGTCGGCCTTGATCGAGCTGTCCTGCATAAACTCCACGGCATCGCGGGTGCCGCTCTGCAGGGTGTTGATCATCTGGGTGATCTCGTCGGTGGATTCCTGCACGCGCTTGGCCAGGTTGCGCACCTCATCGGCCACCACGGCGAAGCCGCGGCCCATTTCCCCGGCCCGGGCCGCTTCGATGGCGGCGTTCAGGGCCAGCAGGTTGGTCTGCTCGGCGATGCCGTGAATCTCGCTGACCACGCCGCTGATCTTCTGGCTGTCGGCGGCCAGTTGCTCGATCATCTGCGCGGTCTGTTGCACGCCGCTGGATAGCCCGGCGATCGACAGGGCGACCTTGTTGACCACCTGCTGGCCGCTGTGGGCCAGTTGTTCGGCGGTTTTCGACTGGTCGCGGGTGTCGGCGGTGTGTTGCGCGATATGGTGCACGGTGGCCGACATTTCATTGATCGCGGTGGCCGCCTGCTCGGTTTCGCTCTGCTGCGCGAGCATGCCCTGGCGCACTTCGCGCATGCTCACGGCGAGGCGTTCGGAGCCTTCGTCCAGACTCGCGGCGGACTGCGCGACGATGCCGACAATCCGCTGATAGCCGGCTTGCATGGCGTTGAAGGCACTGGCCATCTGGCCGACTTCGTCGCGGCTTTCGAGGGGCACGCGGGCGCTCAGGTCGCCACTACGCTCCACCTGCAGCATCACGTCCTTGAGGGTGTTGAGGTGGCTCAGCAGAAAGCGGATCAGCAACTGCGATGCGCCCAGTAGAATTAGCATCAGCAGGGCGACCACCAGGGCGTAGCCGGGGGCACGCTCGAACAGCAGCTGGATCAGGCTCGGGGCATGGGCCAGGACGGCGAGACGCTGGCCGTCCGCGCGCTCGATCACCTCGGCACCGATCAGACCGGTGCCGCCGGCCGTGGCGTCTGCCTCGAGCTCGACCCAGCCGCGGGCCCGGCTCAGCAGCGCACCCTGGTTGTTGGCCAGCCGGGGCGGCGAGTCCTGGGTAAAGCTCAGCAGGTTGGCGGCTTTGGGCAGCGCCTGCTCCGCGGGCCACTGGCTGAGGAACTGGGCCTGCTGCTGCGCCGCCTGCCTGGCCTGTTCGACGCGCACCTGCTGTTCCAGCTGCACGGCATAGAGCACCAGCAGCAGGGTGGTGAGAAAGGCCACCGCGTTGACGGCCCAGAATTTGTATTTGAGGGAGAGATCGCTAACCCAGTTGCCCATGGTGTTTTCTTCTGTCGGTGGCGAGAGTGGGAGATGGCAAAGTGCCGCATTATCGGTGCGGGCCGTTGCGCCCCCGTTGATCTCCATCAACGGGACCGTCACTCGCTATAGCGACGCGTCAGGCCAGGACTTTAGGGTTCGTCAGCAACGGCAGGTCGAAAAAGGCCCGGGCACAGGCACTGGTGTGCGCCGCCAGCTCGGCCTCGCTCTCGCCGCGATGCAGGGCCACCTCGCGCAATACTTCAAGCAGCAGGGCCGGTTCGTTGCGTCCGCTCTTCGGCTTGGGCCGCAGGCTGCGCGGCAGCAGGAAGGGCGAGTCGCTTTCCAGCATCAGGCGGCCCACGGGGATCTCCCCGACCAGCGCATGTAGGTGGGTGCCGCGTCGTTCGTCGCAGATCCAGCCGGTGATGCCGATATGCAGGTCCAGGTCGAGGTAGTTGAACAGCGCCCGTTTCTCCCCGGTAAAGCAGTGCACCACGGCGGCCGGCAGGTGGTCGCGGTAGTCGCGCAGAATCGCCAGCAGGCGCTCATCGGCATCGCGCTCGTGGAGAAATACCGGCAGGCGCAGCTCCGCGGCCAGGGCCAGTTGCTGCTCGAGGGCATGTTCCTGCTGCGGCCGTGGCGAGAAGTCGCGATTGAAGTCCAGGCCGCATTCGCCCACCGCGCGTACCCGCGGCTCACTCAACAGGGCCTTGAGCTGACTGTGGCTGTCATGGTTCCAGCTGCTGGCATCGTGGGGGTGGACGCCGGCGGTGCTGAACAGCTGCTGGCCCTCGCTATCGAGCTGCAGGCAGAGCTCCAGGGCCTGTTGGCTTTCCGCCAGACTGGTACCGGTGACCAGCATCTGGGTGACGCCCGCGGCGTAGGCACGGGCGAGCAGGGCTTCGCGTTGTTCGGCAAAGCTGGGGTGGGTCAGATTGACGCCGATGTCGATGAGTTGCATGGTGCTACCTGTTGATTTGATCGAGCAGCATAGCAGAGCTTTTTAATCGAAAATAAAGTCATAAATTACAGATAGTTAGATCTTCTAGTTAATCCTTTATGCCAGCATGGGCTGGCATCGGCAGGGCGTCTGTGCCAACCTCCGCGCCCCCGCGCGTCGGGAACCTGCCACTACCACCGCACTCTTAGTGATCGTTTTATCGATCTGCTGCCCTCGTCGGCAGGCTGACCTTGCCCTGGAGCCTCGATGTCCCGAGCCGTGCTTATGCTCTGTCTGTTGCTGCTGCCCTGGGCCGCGGTGGCGCGCGTGGCCGGCCCCCTGCAGAGCACGCCGGCCAGCGCGGTACGGGACCTGGCGAGCATTCGCAGCAGCGGTGAGCTGAGGGTGCTGGTCAACCAGAGCCGCAACAGTTCCGGAGCGGTCAAGGGCCAGAGCATCGGCGTCGAATATCAGCGCCTGCGCGCCTTCGAGCAGTACCTCAATCGCAATGCCGCGGATGGCAAGGCACTGCGCCTCAAGCTGATTCCCCGGGCCAAGGACCAGCTGCTGGGCGCGCTGCAGCGCGGCGAGGGCGATCTGGTCGCTCCGGGCGAGCTGCTCAACCAGCCCCCGGGTGGCAGTATCAGGGCCAGCGTTGCGTTGCGCAGCAAGGTGCCGCTGATCATCGTGGCCCGTCAGGGCGACCGGCGTTACCAGAGCCTGGAACAGATGTCCGGCCGGAGTCTGGCATTACCCGCCGGCAGTGCGGCAGGCGAGGCGATA
>JBFJZW010000169.1:0-9944 GCA_041621875.1 Pseudomonas sp.
AAAAAAAGACCCGGCAAGAGCCGGGTCAATAACCGTGATTAGCCTGATGAGGAGATAATCTGAAGAGGCCGACTGTGGTCTCTTGAGCTTATCGGCTGACCTCGCGATCAGTTGTGCTAATAATAACAATTCTCATTTTCATGTCAACGGTCTTTTTCAGACTTTCCGCTCGCGTTGGAAAAATACCCGTAGCCCGGATAAAACAAACCCGACGCAGGGTCGGGTTGCTGTATTGCCGAGTGGTTGTCAGGTGGCGCTGGCGGGCAGGCGCAACTGGGTGACTTCCTTGTTCAGCAGGTCGATACGTTTGGCCATGCTTTCGATCAGGCTATGGGCAATCCGCGGATTGCTCTGCATCAGGCTGAGGAACTGCTCCTTGGGAATCACCATCACCGTGCAGGGTTCGCTGGCCAGCACGGTGGCGCTGCGTCGCTCGCGGGTGAAGACGGCCATGGCCCCGAATATCTCGTCCTTCTGTACGTCGCCGACCTTGTGCCCATCGACATAGGCCTCGGCGTGGCCTTCGATGATGATAAATACGTGATCGGCGGTGTCGCCCTGATGGATCAGCTCTTCTCCGGCGGCAAAGTGCTGAAAGCCGGTCGAAGGCCGGATATCGGGCTGCTTGAGACGGGCCAGGGCATCGGAGAGCAGGGCGGTATGGCCGATCAGGTACTGGATAAACAGTTCCTGGCGCTGCTCGCTGGCATAGATGTGCTTGAACACATCGCTGCGCGAATAGGGAATCAGGCTCAGTTGCTCTTCGCTGCTGTAACGGCAGCTGGGCATGTCCAGGCCCTGACGCAGACCAACCAGGTCGCCCTCCTGCAGGTAGAACAGCGGACGCTCATCGACTGCGGCATGCAGCAGGCCGTTTTCGATGATAAACAGCTGGTTGCCCGGCAGTACGGCCGCCAGATCCTCGACCCGCTCCAGCTGCAAGGGCGAGCCAATGGGGGCGAGCCCTTCGAGCAGCTGGGTGGGGATGCTTTGCAGTCGGTTGATCAGCTGATCGGCGTAAGCCGGTTGCTCCCCGAGTAGATACATGAGCGAATTTCCTTGAACTGGCCGGGCATACTAAAGCCCACGAACGTCCCTAAAACAATAGGCTGCTGCGCTGCTCAGGTAAATCATTGTCGCTGGAGGTTGTGAGCTAGCTCTTGTTGCGTTGCGTCGATTCATCGAGTTGGCCATTCAACTCGGCCTTGTGCGCCGGTGGCAGGTCATTCCAGTGCACATCCAGCAGGGCCCCTTCAATGGCATAGAGCAATACCTTGGAGGCTCTGAAACCGCGGGCGCGAACTGCCCGGTAGGCGCTGACAGCCCCTAGCCGGCGCAGATCGTTGGCACTGTGGATGCCGACGGCATGCAGCCACTGCGCCGAAGTCTTGCCGAGGTTTTTCAAATGTTGCAGTTCGTCGTTCATCAAGCCTCCATGCGCGGCTGAGGGGAGCTGTACTGGCGTCAATTGGCGATACCTGCGAGGAAGTGTAGCGGCCAGCGCACAAAACGTGGCTGATTGGCATCACCCCAGGCCTGGCGCAGGGCCGGTTCCAGCTGCTGTAGCGGATTAAAGCCATTGCTGTGCTCATAGCGCTGGGTGGCCGACCAGGTGCGCAGATAGCCCAGCAGCTGTTCCAGCCGCCAGTTCGCCTCGATGGCCGCAGGCGGTGGGCTGAGTGGGCTAAAGGGGCTGTGAATATCGCGGTAGCCGGCATCGACACTGGCGCGCCCCGCTGGCCAGTAGCCTTGTAAGGTGTTCCAGTAGAAGTCCTCAATCAACTCGTCCAGCCGCGGGTCGATGCTCATCAGGCTGTAGCACCAGGCGCAGAACACGCCCCCCGGCTTCAGCAGGCGGCCCACTTCGCGGAAAAACGCCGGCGTGGCAAACCAGTGCAGGGCCTGGGCGACCTGGATCAGGTCGAGGCTGTGGCTGAGCAGCGGCTGGGCCTGGGCTTCGGCGGCAAACAGCTCGAGGCCTTGCCGATCGGGGCAGGCGCGTAACTGCTCGAGGCTGGCATCGCAGGCCAGTACCCGGGTGAAGTGCTGACGCAAGGGTTGGCTGGCCTGGCCGTTGCCGCAGGCAATGTCCAGCGCACGCTGGCGCTCTGGGCATTGTGCCGCGAGCCAGGCGAACAGGCTGTCCGGGTAGTGTGGACGAAAGCTTGCGTAATCCTGGGCGTGCGCGCCAAAGAGGGCGGTGACGTCATTCATGGCGAGCGGGTTCTATAGCGCAGGCGGGTGCCGAAGTTGAGTGACATGAGGATTTCGTCGGCGCTCAGTTCCGCTGGGAAGTAAGTGCCGGAAATCTGCGCATGCGCCAGGCTCGCGCCTTCGAGCCGGGTATCGCGCAGATCGAGTCCGCGCAGGTCGGCACCGCGAAAGTAGGCATTGGTGAAGTTGATACCCCGGGCATCCAGGGCACGCAGGTCGATGCCGCGAAAGTCGCCGTCACTCAGATCGACTTCGCCGTCCGGGGGCTTCTGGCTGTTGAATGCGGCGATATTTTCGCTGTGTATCAGGCGGTAGAGTGGGCTCTCGAGTTGTCGCGGCTGGCTCATCTGGGGCGTATCCACTGAGGAGGGTAACGCCAGTATAGAAGCCGCGGCGGGTATTGCCCGCGGCTTGGCCCGATAGCCCGGGGGCGGCCAGTTACAGGCCGGGCAGGCGCTGGCGAATACGGGTGATCAGGCTGTCCAGGCTGGCGCTTTCGTTGGTGTCCACGCGCTTGCTGTGAATCAGCTCGGCTTCGCTCAGGGGCTCGCGGCTGGCTTGCTGGGCACGTACCACGTCCATATTGGCATCGGAGGGGTCGCCGCCTGCGGCCTTGCGTTGCTCCAGCCAACTGGCAATGACTTCCTCGGGCGCGGCGCAGTCGAGAATCAGAAAGGGCGCACCGCTGGCCTCGGCAACCGCGCAGGCCGCCTGGCGCTGGGCCTGTTTCAGGTAAGTGGCGTCGATCACCACCGGAAAGCCGGCATGCAGCGCCGTTTCGGCAAGCTGGTGCAGGTGGGCGTAAGTGGCGCTACTGGCATCCTGGCTGTAGATACCGGCACCGAGCTTGCCCAGATCGGTCTCTTGCTGTTCGCCGAACAGGCGCTTGCGCTCGACATCCGAGCGTAGGCGAATGGCCCCCAGGGCTTCGACCAGGCGCATGGCAACGTGGCTTTTGCCGACGGCGGAAACGCCATGGGTGATCGCCAGGAAGCGCGAGGGGATGGCGCTGTAGCTTTCCGCCAGGTTGGCGTAGTTGCGGTACTGACGCAGGGTCACAGCTTTCTGCACGGCGTCGGCCTGGTGGGCCAGGCTGAACAGGGCAACTTTGGCCCGCACCAGGGCGCGGTAGGCCTTATAGAAGTTGAGCAGTTCGAGTGCGGTGTAATCGCCGCTGTGCTCCAGCCAGGCATTGACGAAGCGCCGGGCGTGGGCCTTGAGACCACGGTCTTCCAGGTCCATGGCGAGGAAGGCGGCATCCGAGGCGATGTCGATCAGGCGGAACGGCTCGTTGAATTCGATGCAGTCGAACAGCACGACCTGGCCGTCGAGCAGGGTGGCGTTGCCCAGGTGGATGTCGCCGTGGCATTCGCGGATCGAACCATTGCCGGCGCGCTCGGCCAGCAGCGGTTCCAGGCGGGCAAAGCTGGCTTCGGTCCAGGCTTCGAGGGCGTCGAGTTGCTGCAGGTCGGCTTTGTCGCTCAGGAGTGGGCGGATCTGTTCGAAGTTCTGCCGCATCGGCGCGACGATGGCAGCGGGGGAGCACAGCTCATGGTCGCTCGGCACGGCCGGGGTCTGGACGTGAAAGTCGGCGATCTGCTTGGCCAGGGCGTCGATATGCGCCTCGCTCAATTCGCCGCGGGCCTGGACGTCGCTGAGCAGCTGGCTTTGCGGGAACTGGCGCATTTTCAGTGCGTACTCGATAGCCGGGCCGCTGCCGCCGAGCTGTGGGGCCTCGACGCTGCCGCCGATTGGCAGCACTTCCAGATACAGGTCCTGGGTCAGACGCTGGTTGAGGCGCAGCTCTTCCTGGCAGAAGTGCTCGCGGGCGCTCAGTTCGGTGAAGTTGAGAAAGCCGAAATCAACGGCTTTCTTGATCTTGTAAGCGTAAGGGCCGGTGAGTATCACCCAGGAAATATGCGTTTCGATGACCTGAAACCCGTCCACCGGATGAGGGTAGAGGGCCGGGTTCTGCAATGCGGCGATCAGGGCTTGGCTCACGGGCGATCCTTGGCTTTCGTACTAAATAAGAGCGGTCATTATGGCCCCTTGGGGTCCGTCTGCAAACCGCTGCGCGGGCCTGCTGGGCGCAGACAAAGTGCGTATAATGCCGCGCCATGACTCGTACCCGATCTTCTCGCCCCCGTTCAAAGCGCCGCTCAGGCGGTACACGCCCCTGGTTGGGCTGGCTCCTCAAGCTTGGCCTGGTAGGCCTGGTGGTTCTGGCCGTTTTCGCGGTTTACCTCGATGCCGTGGTGCAGGAGAAATTCTCCGGCAAGCGCTGGACCGTGCCGGCTAAGGTTTACGCCAGACCCCTGGAACTGTTCGTTGGGCAGAAGCTGGCCAAGGACGACTTCCTCAAGGAACTCGATGCCCTGGGTTATCGCCGCGAAGGCGCAGTCGCCGGTCCCGGCGGCGTGTCGGTTGCCGGCAACAATATCGAGCTGCATTCGCGCGGCTTCCAGTTCTATGAAAGCAGCGAGCCGTCGCAACGAGTGCGCGTGCGCTTCTCCGGTGACTATGTAGCGGGTCTGACTCAGGCCGGTGGCGGTAATCTGGCCGTGGCGCGGCTCGAGCCGCTATTGATTGGCGGGCTTTACCCGGCTCACCAGGAAGACCGGGTGCTGATCAAGCTGGAGCAGGTGCCGCCTTATCTGGTGGAAACCCTGGTGGCGATCGAGGACCGCGAGTTCTTCAACCATTTCGGCGTGTCGCCCAAGGGTATTGCCCGTGCAGTCTGGGTCAACACTTCCGCCGGCCAGCTGCGCCAGGGCGGCAGTACCCTGACCCAACAACTGGTGAAGAACTTCTACCTGACCAATGAGCGCAGCCTGTCGCGCAAGGCCACCGAAGCCATGATGGCGGTGCTGCTGGAGCTGCACTACGAGAAGGGGGATATTCTCGAGGCCTACCTCAATGAGGTGTTCCTCGGTCAGGACGGTCAGCGTGCGGTGCACGGCTTCGGCCTGGCCAGCCAGTACTTCTTCAGTCAGCCGCTGTCCGAGTTGAAGATCGATCAGGTGGCGCTGCTGGTGGGCATGGTCAAGGGGCCGACCTTCTATAACCCGCGGCGCAATCCCGAGCGCGCCCTGGAGCGGCGTAATCTGGTTCTCGATGTGCTGGCCGAGCAGGGTGTGGCAAGTCCGGAGATCGTTGCGGCGGCCAAGCAGAAACCGCTGGGCGTGACCCGCCGCGGCAGCATGGCCGACAGCTCGTTCCCGGCCTTTCTCGACCTGGTCAAGCGCCAGCTGCGCGAGGACTATCAGGAGCAGGACCTGACCGAAGAGGGGCTGCGCATCTTCACCAGTTTCGACCCGATTCTGCAGCTCAAGGCGGAAACGGCTCTGGCCGACTCGCTCAAACGCCTGGCCGGGCGCAAGGGCGTGGATGAGGTCGAGGCCGGGATGGTTGTCACCAATCCAGAAAGCGGCGAAGTGCAGGCGCTGATCGGCAGTCGTCAGCCGCGTTTTGCCGGTTTTAACCGGGCGCTGGATGCGGTGCGGCCGATTGGCTCGCTGATCAAGCCGGCGATCTACCTGGCCGCTCTGGAGCGCCCAAGCCAATACACCCTGACCAGCCTGATCGAGGATAAGCCCTTCTCGATCAAGGGGCAGGATGGCCAGGTGTGGAGCCCGCAGAACTACGATCGCAAGGCCCACGGCACGATTTATCTGTACCAGGGCCTGGCCAACTCCTACAACCTGTCCTCGGCCAAGCTGGGGCTGGAGGTCGGGGTGCCTACCGTGCTGCAGACCCTCGAGCGCCTGGGGGTCGAGCACAAATGGCCGGCTTATCCATCGATGCTGCTCGGTGCCGGTGGGCTAAGCCCGATAAACGTGGCCAATATGTATCAGACCCTGGCCAATGGCGGGTTCAATACCCCGCTGCGGGGTATTCGCAACGTTCTGACCGCGGATGGCGAGCCGCTCAAACGCTACCCGTATCAGATTCAGCAGCGCTTCGACAGCGGTGCCATCTACCTGCTGCAGAACGCCATGCAGCGCACGATGTCTGAAGGCACCGGGCGCTCGGTCTACAACCAGTTGCCGCGTTCCCTGGCGCTGGCCGGCAAGACCGGTACCAGCAACGATTCGCGCGACAGCTGGTTTGCCGGTTTTAGCCAGGATCTGTTGGCGGTGGTCTGGCTCGGTCGCGACGACAATGGTCCGACACCCTTGACCGGAGCGAGCGGGGCCCTGCAGGTGTGGACCGAGTTTATGCGCAAGGCCGATCCGCTGCCGCTGGATATGCCGTTGCCGGATAACGTTGTGCAGGCCTGGGTCGATGCCAATACCGGGATGGGCTCCGATCCGAGTTGTCCGAATGTGGTACAGATGCCTTATATTCGCGGCAGTCAGCCGGCGGCCGGTCCTGCCTGTGGTATCAGGGCACCGGTCAATGAAGTGATGGATTGGGTACGTGGCTGGTTGGATTAAGTGAGAGGGTGTGCAGTGAATAAGTGGTTGATTCCAGTGTTAACGGTTTCGGTTGTGCTTGGCGGCTGCGCCAGCGTGCCCCAGGGCTCGATCCCCGTAGTGGATTCCGGTTCCTCGGCCTCGCCGCAGTCGGGCGGTTACAACCTGCCGCCGGCACAGCCGCAGAGCCTGCCGGAAGACTCCGGCGTGGTGGTGATGGTGCCGGGTGCCGGTGCCAGCAGTGCACCTATCCAGGCCTTTCCAGCCGGTAGTACGCCCATCGAAAGCACTATCAGCAGCCAGCCCTGGAGCAGTAATGCGCCAGCGCCCGTGACCTCTGGCAGCCCCGCGCCCGTTGCGCCAAGTGGTATTCCGAGCGGTGGCGGTCTGTCTGTCGACGAGCAGCTCGACGGGCCGGTGCTGGCCTTGCTGACGGCTGCCCAGCAGCAACAGAGCGGTGGCGATCTGAACGGTGCGGCTTCCAGTCTCGAGCGGGCCCAGCGCATTGCCCCACGTGAGCCGCAGGTGCTCTACCGCCTTGCCGAGGTGCGCCTGGCGCAGGGCGATGCGGCACAGGCCGAGCAGTTCGCCCGGCGCGGGCTCAGCTACGCCAGTGGCCGCCCCGCGCTGCAGGCCAGCCTGTGGAATTTGATCGCCGAAGCCCGCGAGCGTCAGGGCGATCCCGCGGGCGCGGCTCAGGCCCGCGAACGTGCCCGGGTAAGTCTCTGATGGATCCACGTCTGGTCGCGGTGGCCGAGCAATTGCTGCTGATCGAGCGGGAGTTGCGTGTGCAGGGCTGGTGGGAAATACAGCCCCCCAGCGACGAGGCATTGGCCAGCCCTGAACCCTTCTGCGTGGATACTCTGGCGTTCGAGCAGTGGCTGCAGTGGATCTTTCTGCCACGCATGAAGCAGTTGCTCGAAGACGGTGCAGCGCTGCCGAGCGTCTCGGGTATTCAGCCCATGGCCGAGCAGGTCTATGGGGGCGGGCAGGCCGAGAAGGCCAGGGGGCTGATCCGCTTGCTGGGAGAGTTTGATCGCCTGATCACTGGCGCGACCTGAGTCGCGCCTAGCCAGAGTCGGTTACTGGCAGTTGTCGGCGATAGCCTTCTGTGCGGCGCTGATGCGCTCCTGGCGCTCTTCTTCACGAACACGGCGCACTTCACCGTCGATCTCCATGCGCAGGCGCGGATTGTTCTGCAATTGCGCCAGGGTGGTGCGGACCTCTTCGCAATACTTCTTGCGCTCGGCTTCCTTGGCCGCAACTTCTTGCCTGACCTTCTTGTCGATGGCCGCCTGTTCGGGGTCGGAAATGCTTTCGAAGGTCGGTGTGGCGTCCGGCTCTGCCGCCTCGACAGATTTCGCAGGGGGTGGCGCAGCAGTATTGATGCTGGTGGCTTGCTGGCCTTGCGGCGGTTGCGAGCTAAAATGGGTGACGCCTTGGGCATCGACCCACTTGTACACCTGACTGGCCATGGCGGTTGCGCTCAGGGCGAGCAGCAAGCTGCTGGTAATGATCATACGGCGCATGCTGATTCCTTTTTTTAGGCTGCCAAATTATGAGCTGCAAAACCCGCCAGTTACTATAACCAAAACCGCTGAATCGTCATCCTGCCCACTGTTGGCGCAGAAGATTGCAGAATCCATCACGGATTACTTGACTTGCCCGCGTCGAATCCGAACAATTCCACGCTCGCTGTAGTGGAGTCCGCCGCAAGCAGGCTTTAGCTCAGCAGACATGAGGTGCACACCCGCGCCGACCTGTTTCACCCGCAACGCGTTACCTCGCGCTGGGTGGGAAAATCCCGCAACACTCTGGGGTGTTCCCAATACTTGCTCAGTAGTAGCTGACGTAGTCGGCGACCACCGTCGCTCATGCTCTGCTGGCAGTAAACCTATCTTAGGCCGTCCTCTTATTGGGCGGTTTTCTGGCGTTTTAGAGGTGAACAACGTGGAGCTTTTATCCGGCGCTGAAATGGTCGTCCGCTTTTTGCGTGACGAAGGCGTTAAGAACATCTATGGGTACCCGGGTGGTGCCCTGCTGCATATCTACGATGCCCTGTTCAAGGAACCGGAAGTCAATCACATCCTGGTTCGCCACGAGCAAGCGGCTACCCATATGGCTGACGGTTATGCCCGTGCCACCGGCAAGGCCGGTGTGGTGCTGGTAACCTCCGGCCCTGGCGCGACCAATGCCATCACCGGTATTGCCACCGCCTATATGGATTCCATCCCGATGGTGGTGTTGTCTGGCCAGGTGCCGAGCAACATGGTCGGTACCGATGCCTTCCAGGAAACCGACATGATCGGTATCTCGCGGCCTATCGTGAAGCATAGCTTTATGATCAAGCACGCCTCGGAAATCCCGGAAGTCCTGAAGAAAGCCTTCTATCTGGCGCAGTCCGGCCGTCCCGGCCCGGTGGTGGTGGATATCCCCAAGGATATGACCAACCCGGCCGAGAAGTTCGAGTACGTCTATCCGAAGAAGGTCAAACTGCGCTCCTACAGCCCGGCACTGCGTGGCCATTCCGGCCAGATTCGCAAGGCCGCCGAGCTGCTGTTGAGCGCCAAGCGACCCATCGTCTACTCCGGTGGCGGCGTGATCATGGGCGGTGCGGCAGCGCCGCTGACCGAGCTGGCACAAATGCTCAACCTGCCGGTGACCAATACCCTGATGGGCCTGGGGGGCTTTCCGGGTACCGATCGCCAGTTCCTCGGCATGCTCGGTATGCACGGCAGCTACACCGCCAACCTGGCGATGCACCATGCCGATGTGATACTGGCGGTTGGTGCACGCTTCGATGACCGGGTGATCAACGGCGCGAGCAAGTTTTGCCCGAATGCCAAGATCATCCATATCGATATCGATCCGGCCTCCATTTCCAAGACCATCAAGGCCGATATCCCAATCGTCGGTCCGGTCGAGAGCGTGATGACCGAGATGGTCGCGATCCTCAAGGAGATCGGCGAGAACCTCAACAAGGAGGCGCTGTCGAGCTGGTGGAAGCAGATCGAGGAGTGGCGCGGCGGTCGCATCATGTTCCCGTACGACCAGGGCGACGGCAGCATCATCAAGCCGCAGACCGTGATCGAGACCCTGTCCGAAGTCACCGGTGGCGACGCCTTCGTGACCTCCGACGTGGGTCAGCACCAGATGTTCGCGGCCCAGTATTACCGCTTCAACAAGCCCAATCGCTGGATCAACTCCGGCGGCCTGGGCACCATGGGCTTCGGTTTCCCGGCGGCCATGGGCGTTAAGCTGAGCTTCCCGGATGCCGACGTGGCGTGCGTGACCGGCGAGGGCAGCATCCAGATG
>JBFJZW010000170.1:0-9934 GCA_041621875.1 Pseudomonas sp.
CCGCGCTGTCCTACGCGCTGTATAGCGCCGGGGCCGAGATCGCGGTGCATCGCCTCGGCACCCTGCGCTTCGCCGCCCTGGCGATCATGGTGTCCACCGTCGCCACGCTGCTGCACTTCCTCGCCACCCAGCCCTTCTCCGCCCTGATCCAGCCCACACCGGTCTATGTGTATGGCGCGGCGATGGCGCTGTTCTCGACGGTACTGCCGGTGTTCTGGCAGTCGGCCGCGGTTCGCCAGATCGGCGCGGCACGCACCGTGCTGATCGGCACGCTGGGGCCGATACTGACGATCCTGTTCGGCTGGCTGCTGCTCGCCGAGCCGGTGTCCCTCGCGCAACTGGCCGGTGCCGGCCTGGTGCTGGCGGGCGTGCTGCTGGTCTCGCGGCGCAGCAGCGCGCCGCTTCGACAGGAGGCTGGTGGCGAGGCGGCCTCCGCCGAGGGCACGAATGCGATCGCACGCCCTGCGGCCAGCCCGTAGGCGTTAGCCGTGCCCTATAGCTGGGTAGCGGGGGGCGTGAAAGCCCCCTGCCTGTCGCACGTTTCCACGTTTGCCTCCGCGTCCAGCAGCCGATTGAAGGCCTCGATGCTCAGCGGCGGATAGTAGTAATAGCCCTGCACCTCATCGATACCTTCGGCCTGGACCAGTTGCAGCTGCGTGGCGGTCTCGACCCCTTCGGCGGTGGTCTGCAGCGACAGGGCTCGGCACAGCCCCACGATCGACGACAACAGCGCCCGGCCGCGCGGCGACTGCTCGAGGTCAGAGATAAAGCTGCGGTCGATCTTCACCCGGTCCAGCGGCAGGTCCTTGAGATAGCTCAGGGACGAGTAGCCGGTGCCGAAATCGTCCAGGGCGATACGAAAACCGGCGTCACGCAGGGCCTGCAGGCGTTGCCGGGCGAAGGCGGCATCCTCCAGCAGAATCGACTCGGTGACTTCCAGCTCCAGCGCCTCGGCGGGTGCCGCGCACTGCTCCATGCTCTCGCACAGCACCGGCAGCAGTTGCTCGTCGCGCAGCTGCCGGGCCGACAGATTGATCGCCAGCGTCAACGACCAGCCACGCCCTTGCCAGTCGTCGAGCAGCGCGGCGGCCTCGCGCACCAGCCAATGCCCGATCGGTACGATCAGGCCCAGTTCCTCTGCCAGGGGGATAAAGGTGTCCGGTGCCACCCGGCCGAATTCGTCGGTATCCCAGCGCAGCAAGGCCTCGGCCCCGACAATGCACTGGTCGCTCAGGCGGATCTTCGGTTGCAGCGCCAGACTCAGCTGCTGTTGCGCCAGCGCGCGGCGCAGCAGGTTGGCCAGCCTGACCCGCTGCAGCAGCTGCTCGTTGAGTTCCGGGCGGTACAAGGCGTACTGGTTGCGCCCTTCGCGCTTGGCCACATACATGGCGGCATCGGCATGACGCAGCAGGTCGCCGGCCTCCTCGCCGTGTTCGGGTGCCAGGGCGATGCCGATGCTGGGCGTCGCGGTGAGGATGTGGCCGGCAAAATCCATGGGCTCGTTGAGCGCCTTGAGCAATTTGTCGGCGACCAGCAGGACTTCGTCCTGGCAGCGCAATTCCAGCAGCACCACGAACTCGTCGCCGCCCCAGCGCGCCACCAGGTCGTCCTGGCGCAGGGTGTGCTGCAACCGCGTGGCCACCTGTTGCAACAAGGCATCGCCAATATCGTGGCCGAAGGCGTCATTGACCTGCTTGAAGTCATCCAGGTCGACGAACAGCAGCGCCAGGTAGCTGTCGTCCTGACGGTATTGCAGGGCGCGCTGCAGGCGCTCCTGGAACTGCAGGCGGTTGGGCAGCTGGGTCAGCACATCCAGGCGAGCCAGGTGCTGCAGATGATCGGCGGCGCGGCGGCGTTCGCTGATGTCGCGCAGCGACAGCACCAGCTGGCCGAGCGGCTGGTCGCGGGTGCGCACCAGGGTGCTGGTCAGCTCAATGGGGGTGCGTTGGCCGTTCTGCCGCAGGCAGGTCAGTTCACCTTGCCAGTGATCGGTGCTGCCCAGCACCGGCCAGGGGCAGCGTTCGTCGTTATCGAGCAGCAGCTGGTCCAGCCGCAGCTCGGGCAATTGCGCGGGGCCGATCCCAATAAGCTCAAGAAAGGCGGCGTTGGCTTGCAGCACGCGCTTGTCGCTGGCCAGTACCGCGCAGGCATCGCGGTTGTTGGCGAAGGCCGCGGCCAGCAGGCGCAGGTGTTCCTCTGCCTCGCGCTGGCGGCTGATGTCCTTGCAGGTGCCGGTGATGCGCTGCGCCAGGCCGGCCGCATCACGCTCCACCGCGCGGCCCTGGGTTCTCAGCCAGTGCCAGGCATCCTTGGGCGTGCTGCGCACGCGAAACTCCAGGTCGTAGTAGTCGCAATGACCGCAGAGGTGGTCATCCCAGGCGCGCAAGGCTGCGCCTTGATCATCCGGGTGCAGGCGCTGCACCCACTCGGCCCAGGGGAGGGTTTCGCACAGGGTTTCGCCAGGCGCGCTGGAGAAATAGTGCAGGCGCATCAGGTTGTCCTGGGCCTGCCACTCCCAGATCAATTCCCCGCTGCCCCACAGCGCCAACTGCAGGCGGCGCTGGTCTTCCGAGGCGGCCAGGGCCTGCTTGAGTTCGACTGTAATCTGGTACAGCTCGCGGGACTTCTCCGTAAGCAACTGCTCGGCGGTCTTGCGCGCCCGGCGCTCGCGGTCCAGGCGGCGCTGCCAGAGCTCTTCGCTCATCCGCGGGTCATCTCGAAGCGTGTCACGTGTACACCGTCGTTGCTGGGCAGATCCTCACGGTGTACCTGGATGGCTTCGCCGTAGTGGCCGATACAGCCACGGATCAGGCCTTCGGCGAGATCGGCCAGGCCGCGGCTGGAACGGTAGATCAACACCAGCCGCTGCGCCGTGTGCTCGGCGGTTTCGAAGACGGGTAACTGCGCCTGCGGATAGAGTTTGTGCACCTCCCGGTGGACATGTCCGTCGACGCTGGCCAGCAGGCTGAAGGCGTCGTGACAGTGCTGGAGCATCTGCGGGTAGAGTTCGACAAAGCGCTGGAACAGGTGCTCGCCATAGACCTGTACCAGCACCGGCACGCTACTACCGGTCAGCCTGGACAGGGTCGCTAGCAACGCCTGCATTTCCTCAAAGGGGTAATAGCCAACGGCGGTGTAGGCCCCATCATTGGCCAACCCGGTCTCGGTCAGCATCCGGTCCGCCAATTCGGGCGAAAAACGCTGTTCGACCATTTCCAGGAACTCGGTGAATACCATGCCCAGCATCGTGCGTCCCTTTGGGTAAACAGGCTATAGAGGGTATAGATGGTGGCAGTAAGGCCGGCAAGTGTGGCGACACCAGGCAGGATAGTCGGCTCACAAGCCTGCGCCAGGCCCATCCCGCCACCAATCGATTTCAGAGGAGACGCACTATGGACCGATTTACCGGCGGGTGCCTGTGCGGCAACGTCCGCATCGAGGCGTCGGGACGCCCCTACCGGGTCGGCCTTTGTCACTGCCTCGACTGCCGCAAGCATCATGGGGCCCTTTTCCACGCCTGCGCGGTATTCCCCCAGGAGGCGGTAACGGTCACTGGCGAAACACGCGACTACGCCGGGCGGTTTTTCTGTCCCCGCTGTGGCTCGTCGGTGTTCGCCCGCAGCGCCGACGAAATAGAAGTGAACCTGGGCTCCCTGGATGCCCCTGACCAGCTGCAGCCCACCTACGAGCTCTGGACCCTGCGCCGCGAGTCCTGGTTGCCGCCGTTTCCACTCAGCAAGCGCTACGCGCGCGACCGTGACGCCACGACGCGCTTTGAGGAATAAGCGGTGCGCAGGGCCAAAGCTGCGTGGCCAGGGCCGCGCCTACAGGTTCGCCGGGCACTCCCGGGCGGATTGCGGGCGGCGATGCCACCCAGCAAACAGTCACAATTGGCACGGCAACGTTGAGCGGCCATGGATACGACTGCTAGGCTGGCAACAACCGTGCAACGCGTCGCACCCGCCATCGCCAGCGGCCCCCCAGACAAGGAATAGACCATGCGCTTCAGTCATCACCTCGCCAGTCTGGCCATTATCGCTCTGCTGGCCGGTTGCAGCTCCCAGGACCCGGCGCAGCAGGCCGGCCAGCGCGAGTGCAATGTGGACAAGCTGCAAGACCTGCTGGGCCAGACCATCAACGTGAAGCTGGTCGAGCAGATCCAGCAGCAAGCCGGTGCCGAGCAGGTCCGGGTACTCGCCCCGCGCGCCCCCGCCACCATGGACTACAACCCGCAACGCCTGAATATCGATATCGACGACGCCGAAGCCATCCTGCGCCTGACCTGCGGCTGAGTGAGCACTGAATCGCAAAGCTGGTGCACAGGGGCTTAGGCCTCAGTAACGGTAACCACCGGCGGCGATAGCCGCTTGCAGCTCGCGGGTCAGTGGCACATAGCGGTCACCTCCGGGCAGCCAGGCATACAGCGGGTCGCTGCAGCGTTCGAGGTCATAGGCCTGCTCCTTCAACGGGGCCTTCTTGTGCTTGAAGGTACCGGTGGTTTCCATCTCTGTACTCAAACGCAAGAACAGCGGCACGGCGTAGGCCGGCAACTCCTGGCGCAGGTGCGTGAGCAGGGCCTGGAAGTCGAAATCCTCTGGCGCGCAGGCCAGACGAATGCAGGCCATACCGGCGCGGCCGTTGGTGTTGGCCACTTCGACGCCATAGACCACCGTTTCGCTGACCTCGGCCACGCCATCGAGCACCGCCTCGACCTGGGTGGTGGAGACGTTCTCGCCCTTCCAGCGAAAGGTGTCGCCCAGGCGGTCGACGAACTGCGCATGGCGAAAACCCATGTCGCGCATCAGGTCGCCAGTGTTGAACCAGGCGTCGCCCGGCTCGAACACGTCGCGCAGGATGCAGCGCTCGGTGTCACGCGCACTGGTGTAACCATGGAACGGCGACCTGTCGGTGATCTTGCCCAACAGCAGACCCGCCTCGCCCCTGGCCACTCGCTGCAAATGGCCATTCACACGCAGCGGTGCCTCGCGTTCCTGGTCGTAGCGGACGATGGCGTAGGGATAGGGCGAGAAGCCCACGGTGTTGTCCAGGTTAAGCAGGTTGGTGAAGCCGACGTTACCCTCGCTGGAGGCATACAGCTCGACCACCCGCTCGACCGCGAAGCGCTGCTTGAACGCCTGCCAGATGCTCGGGCGCAGGCCATTGCCGACCATCACCCGGATCGGGTTGGCGGCGTCGCCGGGGCGCGCCGGCTGGTCGAGCAGGTAGCGGCACAGCTCGCCGACGTAGCCGAAGGCCGTCGCCCGATGACGTTGCACCTCGTCCCAGAAGCGGCTGGCGCTGAACTTGCGCACCATGATCAGCGCCCCTTGGCCGGCCAGCACCGAGCCCCAGCACACCACCATGGCGGTGCCGTGATAGAACGGCAGGCTGACGTACATGCGGTCCTCGCGGCCCAGGCGCACGGCGGCGAAACCGAAGGCCCCATAGCCTTTCAGAAAGCGCCCGTGGTTGAACACCACGGCCTTGGGTAACCCGGTGGTGCCGGAGGTGTAGATGTAGAAGCAGGGGTCGTCGGCGCGCACCGCACGTTCCAACAGCGGCGCATCGACGGGATAGTCATGCAGCACGGCCGCCGGATGCTGCCAGCCCGCCGGTGCCTCGCCCGGATCACGCCAGCTCGGGCGGTCGGCAAAGTAGTGGCAGGCCTCGGCGGGCAGCGCCAGCTCCGCCGCGATTTCCGTGAAGGCGTCCAGCAGCTCCTCGCCCACCAGCACCATGCGCGGCGCTGCCAGGCCGATGCTGTGGGCCAGCACGCGACCGCGCTGGCTGCTGTTGATCAGCGCACTGACCGCACCGAGCTTGGCGCAAGCGACGACCCCGGCGAGCAACTCGAAACGGTTCTCGAACATCAGCGCCAGGCTATCGCCCTGGCGCAGGCCCTGAGCACGCAGGTAGTGCGCCAGTTGGTTGGCCCAGCGGTCGAATTCGGCATAGCTGAGTTGCTCGTCGCCCTGGATCAATGCCACGCCGTTGGGGTTGTCGCGCGCCGCCTGCTCGATGCAGCTGGCCAGGCTGACGGGATAGTCGCCACGGCTACGGTTGCCGATATGCAGCCCCTTGACGATAGCGGGCAGATCGACGAGCAGGCGAGGCAAGCGAGACAGCAGGCGGGGCAAGGTGATCAGATCGGCATGACTCATGGCGCAGGACTCCAGACGGTGCGAAGCACTCGATGTTGTTTGCCGGTCAATCTAGTCGCTCGCTGCTGTGCTTTTAATAGCCAGCGGTTGCATCGCAGTGGCAATTTGTCTCACTGGCAGCGCACAATCGAGCACCCCAGGTTGGAAAAGGACGTCCCATGCCACTGGCACACACACCTAGCGCGACCGCTTCACAGTTGCTGGATCTGTACCTGTCACTGCAGGGATTCGCCCTGGTCGGCCCCGACGATCTGCAGGAACTGGGCGTCGAACCGGAGCAGTTGAAGAACGTGGACAGGCGCGTGCCGGTGCACTGGGCCTTGCACCTCTGGCAGCGTGCGGCCAGCCGTGGCGCGCGAGCGGAGATCGGCCTGCTGGTTGGTCAACAGCGCCATTTGCACACCCGCGGGCCAGTCGCCCAACTGGCCGCGCAGAGCGCCACACTGGGCGAGGCGATAGAACTGTTTCTGCGCTATATCCCGGTCATGAGCGAGTGCGAGCACCTGCGCGTCGAGCCATTGGCCGGGCGGGTGCGTATCCACTTCCTGTTCAACGCGCCGCTGCTCGGCCACGCCGTAGCCTGCGAGCACAGCATCAGTTCGGCGCTGTGCTGGGCGCGCCAGCTCACAGGGGTGAGACTGGTGCCGCAGGCCGTGGGCTTTCGCCACGCGCCACTGGCGGCACCGGTGATCTATCGACAGGTGCTCGGGGTGCAGCCACGCTTCGTCGAGGCGTTCGATTACCTGGATCTGCTGGAGACCGATCTGCTGCTACCGATACCGGGGGCCAATGCCTATCTCAAGGGCCTGATGCAGCAACGGGTAAGCGCCATGCAGGCACAGTTGCCGGCGCAGCACAGCACCCGCCTGCAGGTGTTGCAACTGATCGAGCAGAGCCTGCTCAGTGGCGAGCTGTCGGCGCAGAGCGTGGCACGGCACCTGGGGATCAGCCGGCAAACCCTGCATCGCCACCTGCGTGCGGAAGGCTGCTGCTTTTCCGAGCTACTGGCCCAGGTACGCCGCGAGCAGGCGCTGCAACGTCTGCAACAGCCGGGCTGCCGGGTCGAGGCACTCAGCCGCGAACTGGGCTTCAGTGAGCCGAGCGCCTTCTACAAGGCCTTCAAGGGCTGGTTCGGCCTGTCGCCCAAGGCCTACCAACAACACGCCGGCAGCTAATCGACAAATTTAACTAAGCCAGACAGACCGGGCATACTGGCGCACCTGTAAACCTGTCGGCCGTCCGTTTCCATGCGTATTCACGTCACCTTTATCGACCGCGTTGGCATCACCCAGGAAGTCCTGGCCCTGCTCGGTGGGCGCAATCTCAACCTGGATGCGGTGGAGATGGTGCCGCCCAACGTCTATATCGACGCGCCGACCCTGAGCCCCGAGGTACTCGACGAGCTGCGCGAGGCGCTGTTCAAGGTGCGTGGGGTACAGGCGGTGACCATCGTCGACATCCTTCCCGGCCAGCGCCGCCATCTGCAGCTCGACGCCCTGCTCGCCGCCATGACCGATCCGGTGCTGGCGGTCGATAGCCAGGGCCGCGTGCTGTTGGCCAACCCGGCACTGATCGAGCTGTGCGGTCAACAGCCCGATGGCCTGGGCATCGGCGAGCTGTTCGCCGACCGGCAGTTGCAGGCGGAGCTGCTCGACCAGGGCTTTCGTCTGCCGATGCGCGAGGTCACCCTCAAGGGCCAGGCCCTGCTGCTGGACGCCGCGCCGATCAGCGAGACCAGCGACACCGGCGAGCCGCACCTGGCCGGCGCACTGCTGACCCTGTACGAACCGAGCCGCATCGGCGCGCGCCTGGCCGCACTGCACCATGACCATGCCGAGGGTTTCGACTCGCTGCTCGGCGATTCCGCGCCGATTCGCAACCTGAAAACCCGCGCCCAGCGTGTCGCCACCCTGGAGGCACCGCTGCTGATCCAGGGTGAAACCGGCACCGGCAAGGAGCTGGTGGCGCGCGCCTGCCATGCCATCAGCACGCGGCGTACCGCGCCGTTTCTGGCGCTGAACTGTGCGGCATTGCCGGAGAACCTCGCCGAAAGCGAGCTGTTCGGCTACGCCCCCGGTGCCTTTACCGGGGCCCAGCGCGGCGGCAAGCCGGGGCTGCTGGAGCTGGCCAACCAGGGCACGGTGTTTCTCGATGAAATCGGCGAGATGTCGCCGTACCTGCAGGCCAAGCTGCTGCGTTTTTTAAGCGACGGCAGCTTCCGCCGGGTCGGTGGGCAGAGCGAGGTCAAGGTCAATGTGCGCATCCTCAGCGCCACCCACCGCGACCTGGAAAAGATGGTCAACGAAGGTGCCTTCCGCGAGGACCTGTTCTATCGCCTCAACGTGCTCAAGCTGGAAGTACCGCCGCTGCGCGAGCGCGGCCAGGACATCCTGCTGCTGGCGCGGCACTTTATGCAGCAGGCCTGCGCGCAGATCCAGCGCCTGCCCTGCCGGCTGACGCCGGACACCTACCCGGCGCTGCTGGGCAACCGCTGGCCGGGCAATGTGCGTCAGTTGCAGAACGTGATCTTCCGCGCGGCGGCCATCTGCGAAAGCAACCTGGTGCAGATCGATGATCTGGATATCGCTGGCACCGCAGTAGCCGCGCAGCAGGCCGATGGCGAAGTCAGCAGCCTGGAGGCCGCGGTGGCCGAGTTCGAGAAAGCCCTGCTGGAAAAGCTCTACCCCAGCCACCCCTCGACCCGGTTGCTGGCGACCCGCCTGCACACCTCGCACAGCGCCATCGCCATGCGCCTGCGCAAATACGGGATTCCGAGCAAGCCGTGAGCGCGCTGATCAGAAGGTGCCGTGACGCCCCGTGCCAGCCTTGAAGCGCCGCGCCCCCGCCTGGGTTTCGCCGCTGGCGACCACCGCCATACCGCCACGGAATTCGCTGGCAATGGCCTCAGCGAACGGCAGATCCCACTGCGCATAGGCGCTGGCGCGGTCGGCGAGCATGCAGCGCTGCGGAAAGCCGGCGACCTCCAGCGCAAGCTGCTGCGCCGCTGCCAGCGCAGTACCAGCAGGCACCACCCGGTTGACCAGCCCCATGCCCAGCGCTTCCTCGGCCAATACCGCACGACCGGTGAGAATCAGATCCAGCGCGCGGCCCTGACCGATAATCCGTGGCAGACGTACGGTGCCGCCGTCGATCAGCGGCACACCAAAGCGCCGGCAGAACACCCCGAGCACCGCGTTAGCGGCCATCACCCGCAGGTCGGCGAGCAGCGCCAGCTCCAGGCCGCCAGCCACCGCGTGGCCCTCGATGGCGGCGATCAGCGGTTTGCTCAGCTGCATGCGGCTCGGCCCCATCGGCCCCTCACCCTCGACCTGCAGGCGATTGGCGCGCTCGCCGCCTGCGGCCACCGCGCCCAGATCAGCCCCGGCGCAGAAGGTCCCACCAGCCCCAACCAGTACCGCCACCCGCGCCTGCTCGTCCGCCTCGAAGGCTCGCAAGGCGGCAGCCAGGGCCTCGGCCGTCGGCCGGTCGACGGCGTTGCGCACCTGGGCGCGGTCGATGATCAGGGTGGTAACCGGGCCGTTGTGTTCGATGATCAGGCGGTTCGATTCCAAAGTCGCATAGGATCGAACCTGTGGCGCGCTTGGCACAATCAAGAGGAAGCGTTGCTGAGCGCTGAGCAGGCTCGCCGGCAAAGCGAGCGCGACCAGAAGTGCCAAGAGTGGTGTGGGTGGGCGGCGGCGTGTGGTCTTCATGGCTGGGTCTCCTGAGTTGGTCGTTGGGGGAGTTAACCATTTCCATTGCATATGGCCCGC
>JBFJZW010000171.1:0-9912 GCA_041621875.1 Pseudomonas sp.
ACAAAAAAGCCGGACAAAAAAACTGAAACACCTTTTCTAGAGCGGTAAAAACCCACTATCAAGCGCATCGATTATTACCATGCCCAGGCTCGACTTCTTCATCAATTTTTCATCAGTAATATGGGCCCCGTAGTCACTTACCGCCCTCACGAGGAGCCTGAACATGAAAAAGCAAATGATCACCGCCCTGTTCCTGACCAGCCTGTCCGCCGGCGCATTCGCCCTGCCACAAGGCAGCCCACAACCTCTGCTTGGCGAAGCCCAGGACAGCAGCGTCAAAACGGTTATCGGTTTTGGCAGCACTCCGCTGGCCGAAGGCGGAGCCGAGCGCCTGCAACAGCGTCTGCGCGTCGCCGAAGACGGGGCCGACCGGGTAGGCCCTAACCGTCTCGCCGAAGGGGGGGCCGAGCGCCTGCAACAGCATCTGCGCGTCGCCGAAGACGGGGCCGATCGGGTAGGCCCCAACCGTCTTGCCGAAGACGGAGCCGATCGGGTAGGCCCTAATCGTCTCGCCGAAGGGGGGGCTGAGCGCACCCCGGGGCAGCGTATTGGCTAACGTCCTGGCTGCAGATACATCCCCAGCAAAGGTGCCCAAAACGGGCACCTTTGGCGTATCTGACGCTTACTCCAGCTGCGCCAGACGCTCTTCAAGGGCGGCCAGACGGGCTTCCAGGGCGTCCAGACGACTCTCATACTGGGCGCTGCTGGCCCGCACCGGCTCACTCACCCGCGCTTCGATGGCCGCCTGCAGATCCGCCGGATCACCCAGCACATGCATATAACGCTCTTCGCGCTGCCCCGCCTGGCGTGGTAACTGGCAAACCAGGCCGCGACTGATCAGGCGCTCCAGATTGTGCTGCACCTGCTCGGCATCCTCGAAGTCATGCATGCGACTGCTGCGTGTCAGCAGCTCATTGACCGTCTGCGGGCCCCGTAGCAACAGCAGGCCGATCAGTATCTGCTGGGCCGCAATCAACTCCAGGCCCTTGTCGGCGCGATGCTCCCAGCGATCGGCGCGGCTGCCCATCACCAGCCGCGCCAGGCCGCGGCCTTCGAGGCTGCGCAGGGCCTGACCGACCTGACCGGGATTCAGGTTCAGCACCGGCTCGCGACTGGTTTTCTGGTTGCACGCCAACACCAGGGCATTGAGGGTCAGGGGATAGGCCTCCGGGGTGGTGGCCTGTTTTTCGATCAGGCACCCCAGGGTTCTGGCTTCGACGGCCGTCAGGGGCACACTGTCTGATTCGTTAACGCTTTCGCTGGACATGACCACCTCACTCACACGGATATGGCGCTAGCCTAGCCTGCCTCGCGACGGCTTGATATCACCGCCCGCCACAACGGCCGAAATCGACCATCGGGCCGCCAGGTTGGGCGCATAACGCCTGCGAACAAGACACTGTGCTAAAGTCGCGCGCTATTTTTTGCCGCGCCATCCTGGCCCCGGCAAAGGCCTGACCCACCGCCACGCAGCCAACGCATCCGGGCGTACCCGCTACGCCACACAAGAGATTGCCGGCTCACCCGCACATTATTGAGATGCATGCCATGACTGCTGCCCAACGCCCGCTATTGCAGATATTCAACCGCACCAGCCTGGTGCTACAGATCTTTATCGGCCTGCTCGCCGGCATCGCCCTGGCCCTGTTCTGGCCTGAAGCGGCCAGCCGCGTCAGTTTCCTCGGCACGGTGTTCGTTTCGGCCCTGAAAGCCGTGGCCCCGGTGCTGGTGTTTATCCTGGTCACCGCCTCGATTGCCAACCATCAACGCGACCAGCAGACCCATATCCGGCCAATTCTGCTGCTCTACCTGTTCGGCACCTTCAGCGCCGCGCTGATTGCCGTCAGCGCCAGTTTCGTCTTCCCCTCGAGCCTTACCCTGGTCAGCAACAGCGCAGAACTGACACCCCCAGGCGGAATCAGCGAAGTGCTGCAGACCCTGCTGCTCAATGTGGTCGACAACCCGGTCAATGCGCTGCTCAGAGGCAACTTTATCGGCATTCTGGCCTGGGCCATCGGCCTCGGCCTGGCCTTCCGCCATGCCAGCCCGAGCAGCAAGCTGATGCTCGCCGACCTCTCCACCGGGGTCACCGCCATCGTCAAGCTGGTGATCCGCCTGGCTCCCCTGGGGATCTTCGGCCTGGTGGCGGCAACCCTGGCCGAATCGGGCATGGCGGCGCTGCTCGACTACCTGCACCTGCTGCTGGTACTGGTCGGCTGCATGCTGTTCGTCGCCCTGGTGGTCAACCCGGCCATCGTCTTCTGCAAACTGCGGCGCAACCCCTACCCGCTGGTCTTCACCTGCCTGCGCGAAAGCGGCCTGACCGCCTTCTTCACCCGCAGCTCGGCGGCCAATATCCCGGTCAACCTGCAGCTGTGCCAGCGCCTGGGCCTGCATGAGGAAACCTACTCGGTGTCGATCCCCCTGGGGGCCACGATCAATATGGCCGGGGCCGCCATCACCATCAGCGTGCTGACCCTGGCCGCGGTGCATACCCTGGGTATCGCCGTGGACCTGCCCACCGCCCTGCTGCTCAGCCTGCTGGCCTCGATCAGCGCCTGCGGGGCCTCGGGCGTGGCCGGTGGCTCGCTGCTGCTGATCCCCCTGGCCTGCAGCCTGTTCGGCATCCCGAGCGAGGTGGCCATGCAGGTGGTGGCGGTCGGTTTTATCATCGGTATCGTTCAGGACTCGGCGGAAACCGCGCTGAACTCCTCCACCGACGTACTGTTTACCGCCGCGGCCTGCATCAGCGAGGAGCAGCGCCAGGCCTGACAGGCCGCTGCAACGAAAAAAGGCTTACGCAGTGCGTAAGCCTTTTGATGACCTGCCGTCGCTGTGCGACGTAAAAAATTGCTCCCGGCAATTTTTCAGATTTGGCGTCCCCTGCTGGAATCGAACCAGCATCTAGCCCTTAGGAGGGGCTTGTTCTATCCGTTGAACTAAGGGGACCTGTTTCGGGCCGGTTGTGCAACCACCGACCGGGCCGCATCTTAGCGAGCCTGCGCGGATTTGTCATGCCGCTGCCATCTAGCCTTGGCCATACTTCTGCTGGATCAGCACGGAGATCGCCATGAAACCGCTCAAGCCCTCGCCAGACTCGCCTTTTTCCACCCTCAGCCTACGCGCCGCCAGCGTCACCGATGCCGCCGCCCTGGCCGCGTTGCTGCAGCAACTGGCCCCACAAGAACCGCGCGCCGACGCCAAGCTGCTGGCCTTGCGCCTGGCCGAGTTGCCGGCCAGCCGCGCGGTGCTGGTGGCCGAGCGCAATGGCAAACTGCTGGGCACCTGCACGGTCAATCTGATCGAACACCTGGCGCACAACTTCGCCCGCTCGGCAATCCTCGAGGATGTGGTGGTGGATGCCGACGCCCGCGGTCTGGGCATCGGCCAGGCACTGCTGGGCAAAGCCGTGGAACGCGCGCGCAGCTGGGGTTGCTACAAGCTGGCGCTGTCCAGCAACCAGAGCCGCGAAGCCGCCCATCGCTTCTATAAGCAACAGGGGTTTGAGCTGCATGGCGTCAGCCTGGCGCTAACGCTGGACTGAAAACCCGTGGTGGATAAGCTGCGCGTTATCCACCCTACCCAGCTTGACGTAGGGTGGATGACCACCCGGTGGAAAACCGCGCAGCGTTTTCCACCGGGCATTTACCGACTCAGAACAGCCCAAGGGTATGCAGAAACACGATCAGAATGCCCAGCGGCGTCAGCCAGCGCAGCAGTTGCCACCACAGGCCGAACAACTGCGGATGCTCGATACCCAGGGCCTCCTGCACGGTCTTGCGGCTTAACGCCCAGCCGGTAAACAGCACGGTACCCAGCCCGCCCAGGGGCATCATCAGGTTGGTGGTCAGGTAGTCCAGGCTGTCGAAGAAGGTCTTGCCGAACAGGGTGATCTCGCTCCAGGCATTGAAGGAAAACACCGTCCCCAGGCTCAGCAGCCACAGCGCCACGCCGCTCAGTAGCACCGCCTTGAGGCGGCTGATGCCGAACTTCTCCGACAGCCAGGCGATGGTCGGCTCGCTCAGAGAGATCGCCGAGGTCAGGGCGGCGATGGCCAGCATGATAAAGAACAGCCCGCCGACCAGCTGGCCGAGGGGCATCTGGCCGAAGGCGATCGGCAGGGTGACGAAGATCAGTCCCGGCCCTGCGCCCGGCTCCAGCCCGTTGGCGAACACCAGCGGAAAGATCGCCAGCCCCGCCAGCAACGCCACCAGCGTATCGGCCAGGGCCACCATCAGCGAAGTGCGGGCAATCGAGGTGCCGGCGGGCAGGTAGGAGCCGTAAACCATCATCGCGCCGCTGGCCAGGCTCAGGGTGAAGAAGGCATGCCCCAAGGCTACCAGTACTCCGGTGCCGCTAAGCTTGCTGAAGTCGGCATCGAAGAGAAAATGCACGGCCTGCATAAAATGCCCGGTGGTGGCGGCATAGCCCACCAGCACCAACAACAGAACGAACAGCCCGGGCATCAGAAAGCGCAACGAACGCTCCAGGCCTTCGCGCACCCCCAGGCCGACGATACCCAGGGTCAAAACCAGTACCAGGGTGCCGTAGCCGGCCAGCTTCCAGGGGTCCGCCAGCAGCGCGCCGAACAACGCGCCGCTGCTCTCGCCATCCAGGCCGGCAAAGCCACCGCTGAGCGCCGCCGGCGCATAGGCCAGGGCCCAGCCGGCCACCACCGCATAGAAACTCAGGATCAGAAAACCGGTCAGCACCGCCACGGTCCCCAGCCAGCGCCAGTGCCGGCTCGCGCCGGCGGCCTTGGCCAATAGCGCAAAAGCCCCTTCCGGGTTGGCCCGCCCCCGCCGCCCGATCATCACCTCGGCCATCAGCAGCGGAATGCCGATCACCAGGATGCAGGCCAGGTAGACCAGGACGAAGGCACCGCCACCGTTCTCCCCGGTGATATAGGGAAACTTCCAGATATTGCCCAGCCCCACTGCCGAGCCCGTGGCGGCGAGAAAGAATACCCAGCGCGACGACCATAGGCCGCGCCCCCCTGAACTGCTGTTGCCGTCGACACTGCTGGTGACGGCGATACTGTCTTGACTCATCGATCATGCCCTCTTGTTGTTGTAATGGCTGACATCGGCTGGTGCGCTTCACTCACCGCCGTTGAGGCGTTCCAGGGCGAGGCGGTCGGCGATCTGCGTGGTGCTGCAGCCGTCGGCCGCGGCGCGCTGGAAGATCTGCTGCAGGGTGTCGCCTATGCCTTCGATATGCGCCTTGAGCTGCGCGGCGCTGCCACCGGTGCGCTCGTAGCAGACATCGATAATGCCGCCGGCGTTGATCGCGTAATCCGGTGCATACAGGCACTCGTTGCGGCGCAGGGTTTCCGCCAGGCTGGCATCGGCCAGCTGGTTGTTCGCCGCCCCGGCGATAATCGGCGCACGCAGGGCTTCCAGGGTGTGCAGGTTGATAATGCCGCCCATGGCGCACGGCGCGAAGACATCCACATCCAGGCCGAAAATCTCCTGCTGCGCCACGGCGCTTGCGCCCAGCTGCTCCACCGCGCGGCGCACATTGGCCGGGACTATATCGGTGACCCACAACTCGGCCCCGGCCTCCTTGAGGTGCCGCGCCAGGCTAAAGCCCACCTGACCCACGCCCTGGATCGCCACCCGGAGGCCGCGCAGGTCGTCACGGCCCAGGCGGTGTTTGACCGCGGCCTGGATACCGATAAACACCCCGTAGGCCGTAGAGGGCGACGGGTCGCCATTGCGCATGCCGCCCTCGAAACCTTCGCGCTGCCCGGCCCCGGATACGTGGCGGGTGCGCTCGGCCATGATCTGCATCTCGGCAACGCCGGTGCCCGAATCCGCCGCGGTGATATAGCGTCCGCCCAGGCTGTCGACGAAGTCACCCATTGCCTGGAACAGCGCGGCGCTCTTGCCGCTATGCGGGTCGCCGATGATCACCGCCTTGCCGCCACCCAGCGGCAGCCGGGCCAGGGCCGACTTGTAACTCATGCCCCGCGACAAGCGCAGCACATCGCGCAGCGCTTCCTCGTCATTGGCGTAGGGCCACATGCGGCAACCGCCGAGGGCCGGGCCGAGGTTGCTGTTGTGAATGGCAATAATCGCCTTCAGACCGCTGGCCTGGTCGTGGCCGTAGACCACCTGTTCGTGGTGGTCGAAATCGATATGGGAAAACACGGACATGGAAGTTCCTTGATTGTTCTTGTTGTTGAAATAAAGAGGGGGCACAGGCGGTGTGAAAACGTAGCGAGCGAAGGTCAGGCAAGGCAAAAACAGGCTAAAAAGCGGAGTTTACGACTGTAAATGAGCACTTTTAGCCTGTTTTTAACGCAGCATCACCGATGCGCAGTAGTTTTCACGCTGCCTGTCAGGCGGCCGGCTCGAACAACTGCACCGCCTGGATCTCGCTGACGGTCATGCGCGCCTTGAGCTGGCTGCTCTGCTCGCGCACCTTGGCCAGGCTGCGTTCCTTGACGTGGCCATAGCCGCGGATCTGCTCCGGCAGCTCGGCCAGTGCCAGCGCCGTGCGGTAGTTGTCGGCGTTGAGTTCCTTGAGCAGGTACTTGAGGTTCTGCTCGTAGTCGTCGATCAGCTGCAGCTCCAGCTTGCGTTCGGCGCTGTAGCCGAACAGGTCCAGCGGTGTGCCGCGGAGGAACTTGAACTTGGCCAGCACGCCGAAGGCCTTGAGCATCCAGGCACCGAACCGACGCTTGCGCGGCTCGCCGGTGCTGGCATCCGGCTTGCTCAGCCAGCTGGGTGCCAGGTGGAACTCCAAGCGGTAATCGCCACTGAACTGCGCTTCCAGCTGACGGATAAAGCTGCCGTCGCTGTACAGCCGCGCCACTTCGTACTCGTCCTTGTAGGCCAGGAGCTTGAAGTAGTAGCGCGCCACGGCCTTGCTCAACGCCTGGTCGGCGCTGTTGTCGACCTGCTGCACCCGCGCCACCTGTTCGCGGTAGCGCTCGGCGTAGGCCGCATTCTGGTAGGCGGTCAGGCGCACCACGCGGTCAGTGACTATTTCTTCCAGGGTCTGGCAATGGGCTGCTTCGATCACTTCCGGCTTGGCCAGACGCTCCACGGCGACCGCATCATGGGCGGCGCGGCGGCCCCAGAGGAAGGCCTGCTGATTGAGCTGCACGGCCACGCCGTTAAGCTCGATGGCCTTGTTGATGGCTTCGGCGGACACCGGCACCAGGCCCTTCTGGTAAGCGAAACCGAGCATAAACAGGTTGGTGGCGATGCTGTCGCCGAGCAAGCGGGTGGCCAGGCGGCTGGCGTCGACAAAGTGGGTCTTGCTCGCGCCCACCGCTTCGATCAGCGCCTCGCGCATGGCCGCGCCGGGCACCTGGGCATCCGGGTTGCGGGTGAATTCGGCGGTGGCCGCCTCATGGCTGTTGACCACCGCATGGGCGATCTTGTCATTCAGCTTGGCCAAGGCCTCTTCGCTGGCCGACACCACCAGATCGCAGCCCAGCAGCAGGTCGGTTTCGCCAGCGGCAATGCGCACGGCAAAGATGTCGTCCTGTTTGGCGGCAACGCGGATATGGGTGATCACCGGGCCGAACTTCTGCGCCAGACCAGCCTGATCGAGCACGCTGCAGCCCTTGCCCTCGATATGCGCAGCCATGCCAAGCAGTGCGCCGACGGTGGTGACACCGCTGCCGCCGACACCCGGCAGGAGGATATTCCACGGCCGCTCCAGAGTCGGCTGCTTGGGCTCCGGCAAGGCAATAAACAGCGCGCTCAAACCCACGGCTTCCGGCTTGCGCAGGCTGCCGCCGTGCACGGTGACAAAGCTTGGGCAGAAGCCTTCAACGCAGCTGAAATCCTTGTTGCAGGAGTTCTGGTCGATCTCGCGCTTGCGCCCCAGTTCGGTTTCCAGCGGCAGCACCGACAGGCAGTTGGATTTCACACTGCAATCGCCACAACCCTCGCACACTGCCGGGTTGATAAAAGCGCGCTTCTGCGGGTCGACCAGCTTGCCGCGCTTGCGCCGACGACGCTTCTCGGTGGCGCAGGTCTGGTCATAGATGATCACCGAGCAACCCTGGAACTCGCGCAGCTCACGCTGCACCGCGTCCAGATCATTGCGATGGTGGAAGGTGACGATGGGCGCAAAGGTGCTGCGAGTCGGGTACTTCTCCGGCTCATCGGTGACCAGGGCGATGCGTTTCACCCCTTCGGCGTACACCTGCTGGCTCAGCTGATCGACGCGCAGCTCGCCGTCGATCGGCTGGCCGCCGGTCATGGCCACCGCATCGTTGTAGAGGATCTTGTAGGTGATATTGACCCCGGCGGCCACGGCCGCGCGCAGGGCCAGCTGGCCGGAGTGGAAGTAGGTGCCGTCACCCAGGTTCTGGAAGATATGCGCGGTATCGGTAAAGGGTGCCTGGCCGATCCAGGTGGCACCCTCGCCGCCCATCTGGGTAAAGGTGTCGGTGTTGCGGTCCATCCACTGGGTCATGTAATGGCAGCCGATGCCGCCCTGGGCGCGGCTGCCTTCCGGCAGTTTGGTCGAGGTGTTGTGCGGGCAGCCGGAACAGAAATGCGGGGTGCGCACGGTACTGTGCTTGGGCGCGGCCAGGGCCGCTTCCTTGGCCGCCAGAAAGGCCAGCCGCTCTTCGATCTGCGGGCTGCTGTAGATCGGCGCGAGGCGCTTGGCGATGGCGCGGGCGATCATCGCCGGGGTCAGTTCGGAGAGGTTGGGCAGTAGCGAATGGCCGGCCTCATCGAACTCGCCCACTACCACCGGGCGTTTGCCCACCGGCCAGTTGTAGAGCTGACCGGTGAGCTGGTCTTCGATGATGCTGCGTTTTTCCTCGACCACCAGAATCTCGTCCAGGCCCTCGGCGAACTCATGCACCGACACCGGCTCCAGCGGCCAGCTCATGCCGACCTTGAGCACGCGCAGGCCCACCTGAGCGCACAGCGCTTCATCCAGACCGAGGTCATCCAGGGCCTGACGCACGTCCAGGTAGGACTTGCCGGTGGTGATGATGCCCAGGCGCGGGTTGGGCGAATCGAGCTTGATCTGGTTGAGGTTATTAGCCAGGGCAAAGGCGCGGGCCGCGTAGATCTTGTAGGTATTGAGGCGCGCTTCCTGGGCCAGGGGCGGGTCGGGCCAGCGGATATACACGCCATCTTCCGGCAACTGGAAATCCTCGGGAATCTTCACCTGTATACGCAGCGGATCGACATCCACCACGGCGGAGGAGTCGACGTTCTCGGCGATGGTTTTCAACGCCACCCAGCAACCGCTGTAGCGCGACAGCTCCCAGCCGATGATGCCGTAATCGAGAATTTCCTGAACGTTGGCCGGATTCAGCACCGGGATCGAGGCGGCGATAAACGCATGCTCGCTCTGGTTGGCGATGCTCGAGGATTTGCAGCCATGGTCGTCACCGGCCAGCAGCAGCACGCCGCCATGCTCGGAAACGCCGGCCGAGTTGCCGTGCTTGAACACATCACCGCAGCGGTCCACGCCCGGGCCCTTGCCATACCACATGGCAAATACGCCGTCGTAGCGCGCGCCGGGGAACAGGCTGGTCTGCTGGCTGCCCCACACCGAGGTGGCGGCCAACTCTTCGTTGACCCCCGGCTGGAAATGGATGTGGTTGTCCTTGAGGTACTGCTTGGCGTCCCACAGGCTCTTGTCGAGGTTGCCCAGGGGCGAGCCACGGTAGCCGGAAATAAAGCACGCGGTATTCAGGCCATGGGCGGCGTCGCGTTGCTTCTGCAGCATGGGCAGGCGGGTCAGCGCCTGGGTGCCGGTGAGGTACAGGTGACCTGTGGAAAGGCGATACTTATCATCCAGGCGGATCTCGGCCAGAGACATGGGGGTGCTCCTACTTATTATTGTGGAGAGCCGGGTTGGCAACGGTAGGTGCCACCCTGTTCTGCCACGCCCGGGATCACCGGGCGCAACGACTGGCTAAGA
>JBFJZW010000172.1:0-9862 GCA_041621875.1 Pseudomonas sp.
ATATTTTTATTACTGATAAAACAACGGCTTGGTTAATTATTCAGAGAATTATCCAAGGCCCGCGGATATATGCCCGAGTACGTTTATTGTCATTCGACATTTATTTATCAAGCAATTGTCAAGCATCTCGGGTACAATGCGCGGCCAAATTAATTTTTAAATAGGTTAATGGCCGTCATGCGCGTAAAAGCATCCAACAGCAAACCCAAGGCGGCCCCGGCCGTTGAAACCAGCGCTTCGATCGACGCGCAAATCGCGGCCTTTATCAAAGCCGGCGGTGAAATCCAGCAAATCGCCAAGGGTGTCAGCGGCCAGGTTTACGGCACCACCAAGCAGATCACCATCGGCAAAAAATAGCCGCTGACAGCTGGCCAAGCAGCGCTTTGCTCACCCTCGACAAAGCGCTGGCTAGCTCCCCTCCCGCATCGCCCCCGCTTAGCATTCAAGCCCCCCTCACTGACTCACGGCCCCGCGCCAGGCCTTACTGCGCCTGCAAGCCAAGCCGCAGCAACTGGCCATTGGCGGCGTCCGTCAGCACATAGAGATAACCGTCCGGGCCTTGCCGGACATCGCGAATCCGCGCGTTACGCCCTTGCAGCAAGCGCTCCTCACTCACCACCCGATCACCATCGAGCTCCAGACGCAGCAATGCCTGGTCGGCCAACGCGCCGATAAACAGACTGTTCTGCCACTGGGCAAAGCGCTCGTCGTCATAGAAGGCCATGCCGCTGATCGCCGGCGACTTGGCCCAGACATGATGGGGTGGCTCGGTGCCGGCGAGCGTCTTGCCCAGGGCCTCGGGAATCGCCAGCAGGGAATAGTTCACCCCATGGGTGGCGAGGGGCCAGCCATAGTTCTTGCCGGACTGGGGAATGTTGATCTCATCGCCGCCGCGGGGGCCGTGTTCATGGATCCACAGCTGCCCGGTTCTGGGGTTGAGCGCCGCGCCCTGGGGGTTGCGATGGCCGTAGGACCATATTTCCCCCCGTGCACCAGCCTGGCCGACAAAGGGGTTATCCGCCGGCACGCGACCATCGGCATGCAGACGCACCACCTTGCCCTGCAGCTTGTCGAGGTCCTGGGCGGTCGGGCGCTGGTTGTTATCGCCCAGGGTGATAAACAGGTAGCCATCGCCATCGAATACCAGCCGCCCACCGAAATGCGTGCCACTGGAGAGCTTGGGCTGCTGGCGAAAGATCACCGCGAAATCCTCCAGGCCGCTGTTATCCGCGGCCAGCCGACCACGCCCGACGGCCGTACCGGCCTGGCCATCTTCGCCCGCCTCGGCATAGGCCAGGTACACCCAGCGATCCTGGGCGAAATCCGGCGACAGCACCACGTCGAGCAAACCGCCCTGGCCCCGGGCATACACTTGCGGCACGCCGCTCAGCGGCGCAGACAGCGCACCCTGGGCATCCATCAAACGCAGCCGCCCGGGCCGCTCGGTGATCAGCAGACCCTGCTGGGCGGGCAGAAAGGCCATGCTCCAGGGGTGCTGCAGATCCGTCAGCACTACCGTCACGCTGAGCACGCCCTGTGCACCGGGCGGTGCCGCGGTCTGGGCGAACAACGGCAGGGGCCAGGCGATAAGCAGTGACAGACAGGCGAACAGCGATAGGCGCGGCATGGCGATGTCCTCGTGCGATCCGGGTTGCGCAGCAAAACCCAATGATGCATCGACCCAGCCACGCCCGCAGCCTTGCGAACATTTCCTAAGATTACGGCCGAGCCGTCAGTGCATGGCGTAGCGCCGCTCGATGGCCTGGTACTCGCCGCTGGCGCGAATCGCGGCCAGGCCCTGGTTGAACAACTCGCAGTAACGCTCCAGGCTGCAGCCGAGCTTGTAGGCGGTGGCCGCAAAGATCGGGTAGAGGGCCAGGGGCTGGCTGACGTCGACCTGGGTATACACCTGGCCATTGAAGTAACGCAGGATGCGCATATCGGAAACCACCACATCCACCCGCCCGCTGTACAGCATGCGGTTGCGCGCGATCTGGTAGGCCTCCTCGCGATAGCGCGGGTTGTTCTCGGCCATCCGCTGGAACTCGGGGCCGAGCAGAAAGCGGGCGCGCTGGAAGGCATGCACCGAATACCGCCCCAGATCCTCGATCTGGCGGATATCCAGCTGCCTGGAACTCAGGGCCACGGCCACATTCTGGTAGTGAATATAGGTATCCGAGTAGAAGGCGCTGACCCCGCTCAACTCATTGGTCGTGGCGATCGCATCGATCTGGCCACGGCGCAGCATCAGGTGCAGACGCTCCATGGGCGCGTACTGCACCGCCACGGCCACTCCGGCACGGCTCAGGGCCGCGACCACGATGTCGTATTCAAGCCCCTTGGCCTCCCCCTCGAACACATAGGGCGGCTTGTGCGTACCAAATCCCAGGCGCAACGGCTGAGCCGATAACGTCAGGCTCAAACACAGCAAACTCATTGCCCACAGCCACTTCATTCCAGCCCCTTCAATCCACGCAGCGCAGCATCGCGGCTATCGAGCTAAGACGACCCCATGTCAGCGCGTCGACAGGGCCCCGTGCCATCGCGCGAGCGCGCTTCAGCCCCGATACCCGGCTGACCATAGCGTAAAGCCCACCGCCGTGCAGCCTTCAGGGCGGGGTTCGATCAGCGAGATCGATTGCACGGGATTCCTCCCGACAGGGTCAGTGGGGTCTAGACTTGAGCGACCCGCAGCAGTCGTTCCCCTGGAGAAATTTTATGTTGAAAGCCCAATACTCGAGCCGCGGCCCGGCCCCGCAAGACGTCATCAGCGCCGTCGAACTGCAACTGCCAGCCCCGCAGGCCGGCCAGGTGCGAGTCAAGGTACTGGCGGCACCGATCAACCCCTCCGACGTGCTCACCCTGACCGGCGAATACGGCATGCTGCCGCCGCTGCCGGCGATTGGCGGCAATGAAGGGGTCGGCCGCGTCGAGGCGCTGGGCCCCGAGGTGAGCAACCTCAAAGTCGGCCAGATGGTGCTGCTGCCGGTGGGTTGCGGTACCTGGGTCAGCCACCTCAATGCCGCGGCGAACAAGCTGATCCCATTGCCGGAGGCCGATCCCCAGCAACTGGCGATGCTGACGGTCAATCCGCCGACCGCCTCCCTGATGCTCAGCCAGTTCGTCGACCTCCAGCCCGGCGACTGGGTGATCCAGAACGCCGCCAACTCGGGCGTGGGCAGCTACCTGATCCAACTGGCCAAGCTGCGCGGTTTCAAGACCCTCAACGTGGTGCGCCGCGAGTCGGCGGTGGCAGGAGTTGAGGCCGAAGGCGGCGATGTGGTGCTGGTCGACGGCCCCGACTTGGCCAAGCGTGTGCGCGCCGCCACCGGCGGCGCGGCCGTGCGCCTGGGCATCGATGCGGTGGGCGGCGAGTCTACCGATCATCTGGCGGCGAGCCTCAGCGAAGGCGGCGTGCTGGTCAACTACGGCATGATGAGCCGCCAGCCGTGCCAGGTGTCCCCCGCCTCGTTCGTGTTCCGCGACGTCAGCCTGCGCGGCTTCTGGCTGGCCAAATGGTTCCAGACCGCCAGCCAGGCCGAGCAGATGAAGGTATTCGGCGAACTGGTGCAACTGGTCGCCAGCGGCAAGCTGCACACCCGCGTCGCCGCCACCTATGACGTCAGCGAGATCAAGCAGGCGGTGGCCGCAGCCGCCAGCGGCGAGCGCGACGGCAAGATCCTGATCGTGCCGAAGTAACGCGGCACCTTAGGGATATAGCGCCCTGCCGGGCGCTTTGGCCTATCTGAACGCCTGCGCCCTCCAGGACGGGTGCACTCGCCCTACAGCAGCCCGGAATCAGTCCGGGCCTGCCTTGTAGAAACCACTGCGCCAGGCATCCTGACGCAGGCCTTACTCGGCCGCGGGTGCGCGGCGCTTCAGCGGGGCCAGCCCGTCCTGGCTGACCAGCACCGGGGCATCGGGTTTCGGCCGGTTGATGGTGTTGCGCTTGCTCGGCTTGGCCGCGGGCTTTTTGCTGGCGAGCTTCTTGCCGGTCTTGGGGTCGATCTTCTTCTTTTTCGGCCCCGCGGCCTTGCCCGAGGCCTTGAGGTTTTTCGGGCCCTGGTAGATGCCCTTGAGGTCCTTGATATTGCGCCGCTCGAAACGCTGCTTGAGGTAGCGCTCGATGCTCGACATCAGGGCCCAGTCGTTGTGGCAGATCAGCGAGATGGCCAGGCCCTCGGCACCGGCACGGCCGGTACGGCCGATACGGTGTACGTACTCGTCGCCGGAGCGCGGCATATCGAAGTTGATCACCAGGTCCAGGCCGTCGACGTCCAGGCCGCGGGCGGCCACGTCGGTGGCCACCAGAATCTTCACCGCGCCCTGCTTGAGGCGGTCGATGGCCAGCTTGCGATCCTTCTGGTCCTTCTCGCCGTGCAACACAAATGTCTTGAAGTCGTGGGCGACCAACTTGCCATACAGGCGGTCAGCCTGAACGCGGGTATTGGTGAAGATAATCGCCTTGTCGTAGGTCTCGTTTTTCAGCAACCACTCGACCAAACGCTCTTTATGGTGGTTGTGGTCGGCGGTGATGATCTGCTGACGGGTGCCTTCGTTAAGCTGGCTGACCCGGTTGAGCTGCAGGTGCTCGGGGTCCTTCAGCACCTTGGCGATGATCTCGCGCAGCCCGGCACCGCCACTGGTGGCGGAGAACAGCAGGGTCTGGCGCTGGGCGTTACACAGCTCGCCGAGGCGCTGCACGTCTTCGGCAAAGCCCATGTCGAGCATGCGGTCGGCTTCGTCGAGCACCAGCACTTCCACTTCGTCGAGCAGCAGGTTGCCGGCGTTGGCGTGTTCGATCAGACGCCCCGGGGTGCCAATCAGGATGTCGACCCGGCGCAGCATGGCGGCCTGCACCTTGAAGTCTTCGCCGCCGGTGATCAGGCCGGCCTTGAGGAAGGTGAACTGGGCGAAGCGCTCGACTTCCTTGAGGGTCTGCTGGGCCAGCTCGCGGGTGGGCAGCATGATCATCGCGCGCACGCTCATCCGCGGCGAGGACGCGCCATCGCCGAGCAGGCGATTGAGCATCGGCAGCACGAAGGCGGCGGTCTTGCCACTGCCGGTTTGAGCGATTACCCGCAGGTCCTTGCCTTGCAGCGCCAGCGGAATAGCCGCCACCTGTACCGGGGTGGGCTCGACAAAGTTCAGCGCGGCCACGGCTTTAAGCAGGCGTTCATGCAGGGCGAATTGGGCAAACACGGGGCAACCTCGACGAAAAACAAAAAATCAGCCGCATAGCCTAACGCTTTCCGGCCTTGCGGCCGAGTTTCTTTGCATCTGTTGGCAAACAAAGCGACGGCCGCCCTTGAACGAAGCCCAGCTCGCGGGTTCCAATCGCACAGATCAATCCCCCTGGAGCACCCTATGCGCCGTCTTCCCCACACCCTGCTGATCGCCGCCGCCCTGAGCGCCGCCCTCGCCGCCCAGAGCGCCCTCGCCGCCCCCAAGTCCGATCACCCGGGCAAGTCGGGCGGCGGCCACGACCAACATGGCCAGGATATCGGCATCAGCATCCAGGGCCCGTCGATCGATATCGGCCGGGTGCGCATCGTTCTGGGCGAGAACCGCAGCCTGATCGCCCCCGGCAGCGCCTTGCCGCCCGGCATTGCCAAGAACCTGGCCCGCGGCAAGCCGCTACCACCGGGCATCGCGAAAAACTTCGACAGCCGCGTGGTCGGCCAACTACCGCGCTACGAGGGCTACGAGTGGAAGCAGGTCGGCAGCGACGTGGTGCTGGTGGCCATTGCCACCGGGATCATCTACGAAGTGCTGAGAAACGTACTGGACTGAATGCACTCGCCGCAGGCTATCACCGGCGCGGCACACACATGGCGGGCTGGCGCTTCGCGCCGAGGCCGCCCTAGCGATGGACGCCGTCGCGGCCTTACCCGACGGTTAAGGCGCGCCGCTGCTTGATCAGCAGCCGCGCACTGTCCCAGGCAACCAGCAGCACGGCCAGCCATATCGGCAGATAGGTCAGCCACTGCGCGGCATTGAAGCGCTCGCCGAGAAACAACAGGGCAACCAGAAACAACAGCACCGGCTCGACATAACTGAGAATGCCGAACAGCCCCATCGGCAGCAGGCGATTGGCCCCCATCATCGCGGCCAACGCCAGGGCGCTGAGCAGGCCCAGCCCCGGCAACAGCCACCACAGCTGCGGGGCCTGGGCAAACACCTGCGGCGGCCCCCAGCTGGCGATCATCCAGATCGCCAGCGGTGCCATCATCAGCATTTCCAGGACGAAGCCGGACAGCGCATCCAGGCGCATCCAGCGGCGCAGCATAAAGTAGGGCGGATAGCCGAGCACCGTGACCAGCACGATCCAGGAAAACGCCTGGGTCAGCCAGAGTTCGTGGGCCACCCCGAGCAGCGCACAGCTCACCGCCAGGCGCTGCAGGGGGCGCAGCCGCTCGCCATAGAACACCCGCCCGGTCAGCACCATGGCCAGCGGCAGAAGGAAATAGCCCAGCGACACCTCGAGCATCCGCCCGGCCAGCGGGGCCCAGACGAACAGCGCCCACTGAATGGCCATCAGCCCGGCGGCCAGTGGCAGCGCAGCCAGCAGCAGGGGCTCGTGACGCAAGCGCACCAAGGCCCGGCCCAACACGGTCCACTGGCGCGACAACGCGACCAGCAGCAACACCGCGGGGATCGACCAGAGCACCCGCTGGGCGAATACCTGCAGGCCGTCCAGAGGGGCCAGCAGCTGCACATAGCCGGGGATCATGGCGAACAGCACCGAGGCCCCGACTGAAAGTGCCACGCCCCGCCCGGATAGATTCATCGACTCACCTCAAGCGCAGGCCGGCGCGCCATGGCCAGCCGCGTCAGCAACAAGGAGGCCGCGATCACCAGCCCGCCCACGCCCAGACGCAGCAGGTCGGCCTCGCGGTTCCACAACAGCAGATTGACCAGCAACCCCGCCGGCACCAGGGCGTTATTCATCACCGCCAGGGTGCCGCCATCGACCAGGCTCGCGCCCTTGTTCCACCAGTAAAGACCAAGCCCGGACGCCACCATACCGAGCCAGACCAGGACCCACCACTGGCTGGCGCTGGTGGGTAAGCGGGCGGCGTTACCGAACAGCAGGAAGGCCGGCAAGGCGATGGCCAGAGCCCCCAGGTAGAAATAACCGAAGCGCCGGTACTCCGGAATGTTCGATGGATACCGCACCAGCAGGTGCTTGTAGAACACCTGGCCGGCGGCGAAGGTGGCATTGGCGATCTGCAGCAGAAAGAAACCGTAATAGAAATCGGCACTGATCTGGTCGTAGCGGATCACCGCCGCGCCCGCCACCGCCACCAGGGCCGCGAGCAGGGCCCAGGGATTGAAGCGGCGGTTGAAGGCGTCTTCGATCAAAGTCACGTGCAGTGGCGTGAGAATGGTGAACAGCAACACCTCGGGCACCGTCAGCACGCTGAAACTCAGGTACAGGCAGACATAGGTCACGCCGAACTGCAGCGCCCCGATCACCAGCATGCCGCGCATAAACCCGGGAGGCACGCCGCGCCAGCGGGTCAAGGGCAAAAACACCAGGCCGGCGATGACGATACGCGTCAGCACGGCGAAGTAGCTGTCGACCTGGCCGGCCAGGTATTCGCCAATCAGGCTGAAGGAAAAGGCCCACAACAGGGTCACGATCACCAGATAACGCATAGCCACCTCTCTGCAAGGCGGCGACCTTAGCCTGTCGCGACGCACCGAACAATCGCCGCCGCCCCTTCCCCCCGGCACCTCTCCCGGAGGGCGAGGGGGCAAACCGCACCAGGCATTACAAACGCGTAACGGCTACATAGCCTTAAAAAAAACCGACCGGCTGCTCGCGCAGCGGGTCGGGGAACGGCATCCGGGAGCGGCGGATACCAGGAGAGTCAGTCGGCGGCGAGGTCAGACGGCCTGGGCGATCTGCACCTTGGCTTCGCTCAGGCCCTTCTCCATAAACTCGGTACCCAGATTGAGGCCCTCGGCATGGATAAAGCTGACATCGTGAATGCCGATAAAGGCCAGCGCCTGGCGCAGGTAGGGTTCCTGATGGTCCATGGCGCTGCCGGCATAGATACCACCGCGGGCGGTCAGGACAAAGGCGCGCTTGCCGCCGAGCAGACCTTGCGGGCCGTTTTCCGTGTACTTGAAGGTCACCCCGGCGCGCAGCACATGATCGAGCCAGGCCTTGAGGGTGCTGGGAATGGTGAAGTTGTACATGGGCGCGGCCAGCACCAGCACATCGGCGGCCAGCAGCTCGTCGGTGAGGCTATTGGACAGGGCCAGGGCCGCTTGCTCAGCGGTGCTCTGCTGCGCGGCCGGGGTCATCCAGCCGCCCAGCAGGTTGGCATCCAGGTGGGGCACCTGATCGATGGCCAGGTCGCGCACCTTGATCTGATCGCTCGGGTTGGCGGCTTGCCAGTTGGCGATAAATTGCGCGGTGAGCTGGCGCGATACCGAACCTTGTTGGCGGGCGCTGCTTTCGATTACCAGTAGCTTTGACATGCGGGGTGCTCCATCGCGTAGGGGGTGGTGAACGTCGATGGGCACAGAGTAGAGGTGAACAAACCGATAAAAAAGCGCAAATAACTGCGTCAAGTTATCGATAAAGTTGATTTATACCAACCCCGGGATTAGGCTCAAGAACATCCTCGACAGGCTATTGCAGGCCGCAGGTCAGCTGAATCCGCAGGCGGATAATGCTGCGGCTGAACTTGATCGTGACATTGCTGCTTTCCCCAGCGGCCAGGTTGACCTTGCGGCTGCGCGGGGCTTCCGGACCGTTGCGGAACAGCGCCGTGCACTGGGCGGCGCTACGGCCATAATTGTTTAGCAGCAGGGCCCCCATGTTGTGGTCGATTTCCTGGGTGGAGGCCGAGACCTCGGCACCGTTGAGCTGTTTTTCCAGCTCGATAGGATAGGCGAAAACGCTCAGCGGCAAACAGGCGAGCAAGGCGCAACAGAATTTTTTCATGCGGGCAGTCTCCAGCGAAAGACGGCCAGTTTAGGTCGAACAAGTCGATATTTGCACCTTAATGAACAGGATAAATCGATGAAAGCTCCACGCGTGACCCTCGACCAATGGCGCACCCTGCAGGCGGTGGTGGACCAGGGCGGCTTCGCCCAGGCGGCCGAGGTGCTGCACCGCTCGCAATCGTCGATCAGCTATACGGTGGCGCGCATGCAGGAGCAGCTCGGCGTACCGCTGCTGCGTATCGACGGGCGCAATGCGGTGCTCACCGAGGCCGGCGACGTGCTGCTGCGCCGTTCGCGGCAACTGGTCAAGCAGGCCAGCCAGCTGGAAGACCTGGCCCACCATATGGAACAGGGCTGGGAAGCCGAGGTGCGCCTGGTGGTGGATGCCGCCTACCCCAATGCCCGCCTGGTCCGTGCGCTGACCGCCTTTATGCCGCAAAGCCGCGGCTGCCGGGTGCGTCTGCGCGAAGAGGTGCTGTCCGGGGTCGAGGAGGTGATCAAGGAAGGGACCGCCGACCTGGCCATCAGCGCACTGAATATTCCGGGTTTCCTCGGTGCCGAGATGAGCACCGTGGAGTTCATCGCCGTGGCCCACCCCGACCATGCACTGCACCGCCTGCACCGCGAACTGACCTTCCAGGACCTGGAAACCCAGATGCAGGTGGTGATCCGCGACTCCGGCCGCCTGCAGCCGCGGGATGTCGGCTGGCTCGGCGCGGAACAGCGCTGGACGGTCGGCAGCCTGGCCACCGCGGCAACCTTCGTCAGCAACGGCCTGGGTTTCGCCTGGCTGCCACGCCACCTGATCGAGCGGGAACTCAAGGACGGGTTGCTCAAACCCCTGCCCCTGGATCAGGGTGGCAGCCGCAACCCGGTCTTCTATCTTTATTCGAACAAA
>JBFJZW010000173.1:0-9825 GCA_041621875.1 Pseudomonas sp.
CGTGGGCTGGCCAACGCCAACCGGTACCGACTGACCGTCCTTGCCACACGTGCCCACACCACTGTCCAGCGCGAGGTCGTTGCCGACCATCGACACCCTGCTCATGGCTTCAGGGCCATTACCGATCAGGGTTGCCCCTTTGACCGGTGCAGTAATCTTGCCGTCCTCAATCAGGTAGGCCTCACTGGTGGAGAAGACGAACTTACCGCTGGTGATATCGACCTGACCGCCGCCGAGGTTGGCGCAGTAGATGCCCTTCTTCACCGAACGGATGATTTCTTCCGGGTCGCTTTCACCAGCCAGCATGTAGGCGTTGGTCATGCGCGGCATCGGCAGGTGCGCGTAGGATTCACGCCGACCGTTACCGGTACAGGCCACGCCCATCAGGCGGGCGTTGAGCTTGTCCTGCATATAGCCCTTGAGCACGCCGTTCTCGATCAGCGTGGTGCACTGGGTCTGGGTGCCCTCATCGTCCATGCTCAGGGAACCGCGGCGCTCGGCCAGGGTACCGTCATCGACGATGGTGCACAGGCTGGAGGCCACCTGCTCGCCCATGCGCCCGCTGTAGGCCGAGCTGCCCTTGCGGTTGAAGTCGCCTTCCAGGCCATGGCCGACCGCTTCGTGCAGCAACACGCCAGACCAGCCCGCCCCCATGACCACCGGCATGCTGCCGGCCGGGGCGGGAATCGCCTCCAGATTGACCAGAGCCTGGCGCAGGGCCTCACGGGCATAGCCCATGGCGCGCTCTTCGTTATTGCTGGTCTGCTCGAGGAAGTAGCGGTAGTCGGTACGCCCGCCGCCGCCATGACCGCCGCGCTCACGCCGGCCATTGTGCTCGACGATCACGCTGACATTGAAGCGCACCAGCGGGCGGATATCCGCGCCCAGGCTGCCGTCATTGGCGGCGACCAGCACCCGGCCCCAGACGCCGGCCAGGCTGACCGAGACCTGTTTGATCCGCGGATCCAGAGCGCGGGTGGCGACGTCGATACGCTTGAGCAACTCGACCTTTTCCGCCCGCCCCAGCACATCCAGCGGATTTTCCGGCGCATAGAGCGGCGTAAGCAGCGGGCTGCTGAAGGCCTGTACACGGCCATGCTGCCCGGCCCGGGCAATCGAGCGGGCGGCCTGCGCCGCCTGGCTCAGGGCCGTGGCGGTAATCGCATTGCTGTAGGCAAAACCGGTTTTCTCTCCGGACTGGGCACGCACGCCCACGCCCTGATCGAGGTTGAAGCTGCCTTCCTTGACGATGCCATCCTCCAGGGCCCAGGTTTCCGAGACCTGGCTCTGGAAATACAGGTCGGCAGCATCGATACCCGGGCCAGCCAGTTCGGCCAGTACCCCGGGCAGATGCTCAAGGGTCAAACCACCCGGACCCAACAGATGTTCACTGACGGACACCAACATCTCGCTCATAACGGCTTTATCTCGTTCATGACTGCTCCACGCCAGGCAGCCGGGGTTCGGCTGTGGCAAAAAATCGTTTGTGCCGGGCAACCGGCATGCGCCGACGAACGGCGGCCTGTTCCGCGGCATCGCGCTCGGCCACGACCACCGCCTGGCCCGCGGTCTGCTCGGCCAATACCCGGCCCCATGGGTCGATGATCGCGGAATGGCCAAAGGTCTCACGGCCGCCCGGATGACTGCCGCCCTGCCCGGCTGCCAGCATATAGCACTGGGTTTCGATGGCGCGGGCGCGGGTCAGTACCTGCCAGTGCGCCGCCCCGGTCACCGCGGTAAAGGCCGCCGGCAGGCTGATCAGCTCGGCCCCCGCCTCGCGCAGGGCGCTAAAGAGTTCGGGGAAGCGCAGGTCGTAGCACACCGCCAGCCCCAGACGCCCCAGCGGCGTGTCGGCCACCACCACCTGCTCACCGCAGGCGAAGTCATCCGATTCACGGTAACAGCCATGGCTGTCGCCGACCTCCACATCGAACAGGTGCAGCTTGTCGTAACGCGCCACACGCTGGCCGTACTCGTCGATCAGCAATGAACAGGCGCGGGGCTTGGCCGTGGGCTGGGCGTCCGGCGGCAGCGGCAGGGTACCGGCGACAATCCACAGGCCCAGATCGCGGGCGGTCTGATACAGCCAGGGCAGTATCGGCCCCTCGCCCGCGGCTTCACGGTGGCCGAGCGCGGCCAGATCACTGCGCCCCATGGCGGCGAAATTTTCCGGCAATACCGCCAGCCGCGCCCCTCTGGCTGCGGCCTGCTCCAATAACAGCCGGGCCTGGGCCAGGTTGGCCAGCACATCGGCCTGACTGACCATTTGAATAACGGCGAGACTCATAACATGCGGATTCCGAAGACGGCTCGAACCGTCAGCTTACAAGCCATGGCCGCAGACTGCACAGCCACACGTCCAAAGACGCGCACTCACCGCGGCTTTTCAAAGGGTTTGTCGAAGCTGATCTGCGGGTCCTGCCAGGGTCCCTTGACGTCGTACTGTACACTGGCGAAACGCGCCACCCGGTCGCCCAGCAACTTGTCGGCAATAAACAGCGCGCCGCCGATGGCCGGGGCCCCGACGATCAGGGCGGCCAGGGGCAGGTTATTGCTCACCGGCAGAGTGACTAACAACTTGGCATCGACCCTTTCCTGGCGCATATCCAGGGTACCGTCCAGCTCCAGGTTGCTCGATGGGCCGGTCAGGGTCAGCGCCTCACGGGTGACAAACACCCCCTCGCTGGCGACCAGCAGCCCCTTGACCCGGTCATAGCTCAGGCCCTTGCCCAGCAGGTCGGAAAAGTCCAGGCGCAGGCGGCGGCCAATCGAGTTGAAGTTGAGCAGGCCGAATACCCGCAGCGCCGAGGCCGGGCCCTGCACTTCGGAAAACTGGCCCTTGCGCATGGCCACATCCAGGCTGCCGGAGAAACGCTTCAGACCGAACCAGGCCGGCGAACCCGGCCAGTTGCCGTCGACCTCCAGGCGAAAACTTTCACTGCTGGCGGTCGGGGCATAACCCCAGGCGATCAGTACATCGGCCAGATCCGCGCCGCCCAGGCGGCCGCTGTACCAGCTCCGGCTGGCCCCCGGTGCCCCCTGCCAGCCGCCCTGACCGCTGAGCTGCAGGCCCTTGAGATTGAGATCGAGGTCGCTGAACTTCACCCCCTCCCCGCTCGGGCGAATCTTCAGCGACCAGGCACCGAGGGCCTCGATACCCTGATAAACCGTGGCGATACGCAGGTCGATCGCCGGAATCTGCCGCGGATCGACGCCGGCCAGCGGGTCGGGCTTGTCTACCGTCACACTGGTTTCGGCCTTGGGCTCGGCGGCGGGCAAGCGCAGGTAGTCGAGGTTGAGGGCCATCGGCACTGCGGCATCATCCGCCACATCGATCCGCCCCTTGATCCGCTCGCTGTCCAGGTTCACCACCCAGCTCTGGGCGACCCGCTGCAGGCGCAGCGCCAGAGAGTCGAGTTCGGTGCCGAAACCGCTGAAGCGGCCAATCTGCAGCTGCGCATCGTTGAACAGCTGCTGCGCCTCGGCGGTCGGCAAGCGCTTGTAGGGCTGCAACACTGTCTGCCAGGCATCCCAGTCCAGCTCCGTGACGCGGCCGCGCAAACGCACGCCCTTGTCACCCGGCAGGCTAGCCGGGCCGTCCGCCAGACGCAATTCGCCGCGCCCTGCGCCGAACTGCCCGAGCGGCGCGGCGAAAGACAGGCTGGCCAGCTCCGCATAATCCAGCCAGTAGCGCCGCTCGGGGCCACTGAGAGTCATCCGCCAGTCGGCGTAGCTGGCCGTGTCAGCGGCCTTGCCGAAGGGCGCGGGCAGCTCGATGGCCAGGCCCTGCAGATTGGAGTCGACCCGCAGCTGGCTGTCGGCTCCATCCAGGGACAGGCGCAAGCGATAAGGCAGGCTGCCGCTCAGCGGTAGCGGCTGGGTCACGCCCAGCCAGGCGCTCAGCTCGGTGACGCCGACCCGGCCCGTGGCCTCGATGCGCGTCAGGGCACGGCCACCACGACCGTCGGCCAGGGCCTTGCCACGCACCGCATGGCCCAGCACCTGGGCGCGAATATCCGGTGCGCTGAGGCCGCGGGCCGTGTCGTAGCGGAAGGCTCCCTGCACCTGGCTAAGCTGCAGCAGCGGGTTGCTCAGGTTGAGCTCGGCATTGCTGCTGGCAAAATCGACCACCACTTCGGGCTGCAGCCCTTTGCGTAGCGGCAGATCGAGCTGGAGCTTGCCGCTCAAATCACCCGCACCGCTCCAGCCGGCGAAGATCTCGGCGGTGCCCAGCGGCGCATCCTGAAGGATTTTCAGGGCGTCATCGACATTGCTGCTCAGCTCGCTGTTAAGCAGCAAACGTATCGGCTGCCCGGGCAAGGCCGTGGCAATCAGGGCCTGGGCATTGCTTACCCGGCTGTTGAGAATGCGCCCTTCGGCCAGCTCGACACGCACCCCGCTGTCCTCGATATAGACTTCCCCGCGCCCCTCACGCAGCGTCGGCCAACCGGGCTGATAGGCCAGCTCGGCGTCGCGCACGGCAAAGAACAGGCTGAGGCTGCGCGCGGCATTTTCCGCCCCCTTGATCAGCGAGCCCTGGTACTGGAAGAAGCCCTCATCCACCCGGCCGCTACGAATCGCGCTTTTCAGCCAGGCATCCAGCTCCGGGCTCAGGCCCGGAGCCAGGCTCGGCAGGTATTTTTCGGTAAAGCGCGCATCGCCATCACGCAGGCCGACGCGCAGGTCCATATAGTCTTCGGCCTGGGGATCGCGCATCAGGCGAATCAGGAAGTCGCCGGCAATCGTCCCCTCTTCGCCCACCACCTGCAGATAGGGGCTGCGCAGGGTGAACGCCTGCTCATCGAGTTGCCAGGTCAGCCTGGCATTGGCCGTACTGTAGTGCCAGGGCTGGGGGAACAGGGTGTCCAGGTGCAGGGAGAAGTTCTCGCTGGCCATGCGCAGCTCGCCCTGGGCGAGGTCGCCGCTGATGCTGCCACTGACGTTTTCCGCCGCAGGCGACGCCAGGTAAGCGGCAAAACCGATGCCGTCGAGATTGGCCGAGAACTGCAGACGGCCAGGCCCCTCGACCTGCGGCCGGTAATCGAGCTGCAGGTTGCGCACCGCGCCCTGAGGGTTGAGTTGCGCCAGCACGCCCTGGACGTTATCCGGCAGGGGAGCCAGCGCCGCCACCAGCGGCTGCAGGGGGGCCAGGTCGAGGTGATCGGCACTGAGCAGCCATTGCTCTTGCAGCTCCGCACTGCCCGCCTGCTGCCTGAGGGCCACGCGCGCCTCACCCCAGCGCTGCTCGCCCCGACTGAAGGCCAGGTCATCGAACAGCACCTCGGAGCCCTCGGCGGTGCGGGTGAAGTAGGCGTTCAGGCTCAGGTTGCTCAGCGCCACCGACTCACGGGAACCATGGCCCGCCTGCAACTGCGGCGCGTGCAGGCGGCTGACAGCACGCTGCACCGCCCCCTCGGCCCAGGACAACCAGATCTCGCCGCCGGCCTGCAGGCGTTCGAGCCGCCAATCCGCCAGCAGGTTGGCCGGCACCCAGGCGGCCCAGTCGCTCTGCGGCAGGCTCAGGTACAGTTCGGCCCGGGCCTCGCGCCAGCGCTCGGGCTGCAGCCGGGTGCGCAGCTGCAGAGCCAGCTGCTGGCCATCGGGCAGCAGCAGACGGCCGTCCAGGCGCTGACTGGCGCTACCATTGCGCAGCGTCAGGTTGACGTAAGTGAGGGTGCGCGCCGGCTGCTCGAACGCCTGCAGGGTCACCTGGCTGTTGAGCAGCGACAGCCGTTTGACCGTCTGCAACTGGCGCAACAGTTGGGCCACGTCCAGGGGCGCGGCCGCCTCGCGCTGCGCCAGCCCCTTCAGCGCCCAGCCACCCTCGGCATCCTGCTCGACCAGCAGCTGCAGGCCGTCCAGCTCCAGACGCGCCACCCGCAGTTGCCGCGCCGCCAGGCTGGCCAGCACATCGGGGACCACCCGCACCTGATCGAGATGCAGGGCTCCTGGGCCTTCGCCGACCTGCAGATCATGGGCGATCAGCACCGGCGCAAAGCCCTGCCAACGCCCCTCCAGGGTGCCGATGCGGACCGGCATGGCCAGCGCCGCAGCGGCCTTGTCTTCCACCTCCAGGCGGTATTCGGCGGCCAGCGGCAGCAGCTCCCTGCCGAGACTGACATACAGCGCCGCCAGCACCAGGCCGAGCGCACAGAGCCCCAGCGTCCAGCGCAGCAGGGCCATGATCCAGCGAGCCAATGCCTCCATTCAGCTTATACCCGGCAAATCAGACGAGGTTTCAGAGCAACACCACATCGTATTGCTCCTGGGAATACATGGTCTCGACCTGAAACTTGATGGTGCGGCCGATAAAGGCCTCCAGATCGGCGACATTGCCCGACTCCTCGTCGAGCAAGCGGTCGACCACCTTCTGGTTGGCCAGCACCCGGTAGCCCTCGGCCTGATAGGCCCGAGCCTCGCGCAGGATCTCGCGGAAGATCTCGTAGCAGATGGTTTCCGCGGTCTTCAGCTTGCCGCGGCCCTGGCAGGCGCTGCAGGGCTCGCATAGCACCTGCTCGATGCTTTCGCGGGTGCGCTTGCGGGTCATCTGCACCAGGCCCAGCTCGGTGATGCCGATGATATTGGTCTTGGCGTGGTCGCGTTCCAGCTGCTTCTCCAGGGTGCGCAGCACCTGGCGCTGGTGCTCCTCGTCTTCCATGTCGATAAAGTCGATGATGATGATCCCGCCCAGGTTGCGCAGGCGCAGCTGGCGGGCGATGGCGGTGGCCGCCTCCAGGTTGGTCTTGAAGATGGTTTCTTCCAACGTACGGTGACCGACGAAGGCCCCGGTGTTGACGTCGATGGTGCTCATCGCCTCGGCCGGATCGATGATCAGATAACCGCCGGACTTGAGCGGCACCTTGCGCTCCAGGGCGCGCTGGATCTCGTCCTCGACGCCATACAGGTCGAAGATCGGCCGCTCGCCGGGGTAGTGCTCGAGGCGATCGGCGATTTCCGGCATCAGCTCAGCGACGAACTGGGTGATTTTCTGGAAGGTCTCCCGGGAGTCGACGCGGATCTTCTCGATCTTCGGGTTGACCAGGTCGCGCAGGGTGCGCAGCGCCAGGGACAGGTCCTCGTAGATCACCAGCGGCGTCGGGCCGACCTTCATCTGGGTGGCGATCTGCTCCCACAGCCGGCGCAGGTAGCGAATATCGGCGAGGATCTCCTCGGCCCGGGCCCCATCGGCGGCGGTGCGCAGGATAAAACCACCGGCTTCCTCGATGCCTTCGGCGGCCACACAGTCGGCCACCACCTGCTTGAGGCGCTCGCGCTCGGCTTCGTCCTCGATCTTCAGCGAGATGCCGACGTGAGCGGTGCGCGGCATATACACCAGGTACCGCGAGGGAATCGACAGCTGGGTGGTCAGGCGCGCGCCCTTGGTGCCGATCGGGTCCTTGGTCACCTGCACCACCAGGCTCTGGCCTTCGTGGACCAGGGCGCTGATGCTCTCCACCGCACTGCCTTCGCGGCTGGAGATTTCCGCGGCATGGATAAAGGCCGCGCGCTCCAGGCCGATATCGACGAAAGCCGCCTGCATCCCCGGCAGCACGCGCACCACCTTGCCCTTGTAGATATTGCCGACGATGCCGCGCTTCTGCGTACGCTCGACGTGCACTTCCTGCAGCACGCCGTTTTCCACCAGCGCCACACGCGATTCCATCGGCGTGATATTGATCAGAATTTCTTCGCTCATGGCTCTATCTCTTGTCCGGCGAAGCGGCAAGCCGGGGAGCACATACTTTCAGCACTCACACGCGACCCGCAACCTCTTGACTGTCAACCGGCAACGACTGCCAGCACGAAATGGCAAATTCTTCGAGCAGCTCGGCGGTTTCGCACAGGGGCAAGCCCACTACCGCCGAATAACTGCCCTGTAACTGGCTGACGAACACCGCCGCCAACCCCTGAATCGCGTAACTGCCAGCCTTGTCCTGGGGCTCGCCGCTGGCCCAGTAGGCGGCGATTTCCTCGGCGCGCAAGGGCCGAAAACTCACCTGGCTGCTGACCACCCGCACGGCCACCCGCGCCGGACTGGCCAGGGCCACGGCCGTCAGCACCTGATGCGTGCGTCCGGACAGGGCCATCAGGGTCGTCCGGGCCTCGGCCGCATCGGCGGGCTTGCCCAGAATACGCCCATCCAGCACCACGGCCGTATCGGCACCGAGTACCACAGCATCCAGTGGCCGGCTCAACGCCGCCAGGCCGGCCTGCGCTTTCGCCCGGGCCAGACGCTCTACATAGGCGACTGGCAGCTCATCTGGCAATGGATTTTCATCAATGGGGACGATTTGGCTAAGAAAGGGCACGCCAATCTGCGTCAACAATTCACGTCGACGCGGCGAACCGGATGCCAGATAGAGCGTGGCCATGCAGACTTCTCCCTGTCGGATAAGCGCAAGGCCCGCAGGCCCTGCTCAATTGACGCCAATGCGTTGCTGCAACCCACGCAGGATTGCGCAGACCCAGGGCCAGAGCAACGCACTGACCAGTGCGGGGAATACGAATTCGAGGGTCGGCTGACGATTGCCGGTCAGGGCATGCAGCCACAGTTGCACCAGTTGCGCCAGGCCGAACACCACCAACAGCACCATGCTTTGCTGCCACATGGGGAACATGCGCAGGCGCTGATGCAGAGTCAGCACCAGAAAGGTGATCAGGGTCAGCACCAGAGCATTCTGCCCGAGCAGCGAACCATTCAGCACATCGGCCAACAACCCCAGGCACCAGGCCGTGGTCATTCCCACGCGATGGGGCAAGGCCAGCACCCAGAAGGTCAGAAACAGCGCCAGCCACAGCGGTCGGCCCATTTCCATAAAGCGCGGCATGCTCGAAACGCTGAGCAGCAGGGCAAAGCCCAGGGTCAGCCAGACCACCCACAGATTGCTCGCCCGCGTCGATCTCATTGCTCAGCCTCCGCTTCAGGGGCCGGTTCAGCAGCGGGGGGCGCGGCTGACGGCGTACCCGCCTGCTGCAGAATTTCCCGATCCAGGGCTTCCTGGGCCTGCGCCGACTCGGTGGCGCGCTGTTCCGGCGAGCGCGGGTCGGTAAACACCAGCAGCATATAGCGGCTGCGATTGAGGCTGGCGGTGGGCATGGCCCGCACGATGGCGAAAGGCTGGCCGGAATCGTGGATCACCTCGGTCACGGTGGCCACCGGATAACCCGCCGGAAAGCGCTGCCCCAGGCCCGAACTGACCAGCAGGTCGCCTTCCTTGATATCCGCGGTATCGGCCACGTGGCGCAGTTCCAGGCGCTCCGGGTTGCCGGTGCCGCTGGCAATGGCACGCAGGCCGTTGCGGTTGACCTGCACCGGAATACTGTGGGTCGTATCGGTGAGCAGCAGCACCCGCGAACTGTAGGGCAGCACTTCCACCACCTGGCCCATCAGGCCACGGGCATCCAGCACCGGCTGGCCGAGCAGCACGCCATCCTGCGCCCCCTTGTCGATCAGGATGCGATGGGTGAAAGGGTTGGGGTCGATACCGATCAGCTCGGTGGCCAGCACCTCGTCGTCGACCAGAGCGGACGAGTTGAGCAATTCGCGCAGGCGCACGTTCTGCTCGGTCAGCGCGGCAAGCTTCTGCAGGCGGCGCTGCATCATCAGCTGCTCGGCCTTGAGTCGTTCGTTCTCGGCGGTCAGTTCGCTACGCGAACTCAGGCCCTGGGTGGCCCCCTCCCACAGGGTCACCGGCAGACGGCCGAGCCAGTACACCGGCTCGACGATCAGGCCGAGCTGAGCGCGCAAGGGTTTGAGCACGGCGAAACGGGCATCCACCACCATCAGCGCAACCGCTAACACAGTGAACACCAGCAGGCGAACGC
>JBFJZW010000174.1:0-9802 GCA_041621875.1 Pseudomonas sp.
GAATTTCAATTCGACGATGCCACTCTCAAGAGCCTTAACCGTGATGGCTTTACCTTCGTAAATCATCAACTGATCTCCACGGTATGGAAGCTGAACAGTACACATCGGAGCCAACCAGCAAGCTACTCCACGGCATAGCCGCCTCAGAGTAGCCCCAATCAGCCTGGCACACCCACCGACGCGATAATCGGGCTGTAAAGGCGGTGCCTTAGAAGACAAACGCTCAATTCATACGCCCGTTTGATTTGGGTGTGCACACCATCAAGGAAAAGCCCCAACTTGTCAATTGGCCCGTTAGGGCTTGCGCGCCGTACAAAAAATTACGTTTCGGCGCAGGTAACGGCCGCGCAAACTCTGCAGAGAACAGGCGATCATTGGCATCGATATCCGCTCATTCGGGGCAAGCATAGTATTGCTGCGACTTCCGCTGAATGCCTGGAAAAATCCCCGGTCTGCGGGTACAGTCGCCGCCATACGGCCGTTCCAGAGCGGCCGCAGCCACAACGAATAACAATCAGCTAGCGCCCACCGACACAGGCGCACGGAGTCCCCATGTCGAGCCGCCTGCTTGCCAGCGCCTTGAGCACCCTGCTCGCAATCACCCTGCCCCTGCTGAGCCTTGCAAGCCAAGCCGCAGAACCGGCCAACCAGCTGCTCCAGCTGCATCAACTACGTCTGGCGGCGCAAAAAAGCCTGGGCGATTTTTATATGTTCAACGGCATGGAAGGCGATCAACGCTACGAGCGAATGATCAACGAGTCGCGGGCAGCGGTCGGCAGCCACCTGAATGCGCTCACCGACATGCCGGGGGACGGCTCCAGGGCCCTGCGCGCCCAGCTCGAGCAGCAATGGCAAGGCTATCAGCTAGACCTGAACAACCTGACCGCCGCCCTCAAGACCAATGGGTTCACCGACCTGCAGCCGGTGGCCGACCTGGCGGACAGCAACAGCCAGCTTATGGCCCTGGGTCTTGAGCTGTACAACAAGCTGCAGCAGGAAAGCGCCTACGCAGTGAGCCCAATGACCCAGCGCAGCCGCGAGCAAAGCCTGCTGATGCAGGCCATCGCCGTCGATTACGCATCGCGCAGTGCCTCGGTGGGCGCAACCTTTATGGGGGGCGGCGAAAGCCGGCCGATCGAGGAGCTGGTGAGCGAGTTCGCCATCAAGCTCAGCACTCTGGAGAAAGAACCGAAGAACAGCGCACAACTTCGGCAATCCTGGGGCAACGTAGCGACCAAATGGCGCTATATTGAAAACTCGCTGATCAATTACAACGAAAACAGCGTGCCTTTTCTGGTCAACAAATACGCCGAAAGCATTATTCAGGGCAGCGAAGAGATCGCCAGCCAGTACGCCGCCAGCCAGCTCTGAAGCGCCACAGCCACAGCATTCGCTTTACCGGCCTGCCTGGCCGTCTCTCGCCCAGCGCTTGCGCTGGGCTTTCTTTTGGATGTGTTGCATGAGGGCAGGTCCGAACGCTGCCCTGCGAGGACAATCTGTAGGGTGCACTGTGTGTGCGCCGGGATTTGCAGCCTGCGTAGGCACACAGCAATGCAGGTGACGAATTGCTGGCACACACGGCCCGGGCACCCTCGAGCAAACAACGGCCTCTCGCCCGCCCAAACACGCAATGGCTACACCGCCTTGCTTATACTCAAGCCCTTAGCTGCAGAAAGTCGGCAATCCTCTGCAGCGCCTCTTCACCACCCCGCTCACCCCAGCAGAGCGCAACCATCTTGGTGCTCGCCTCGACCTTGAACACGTCCGCCGGCAATTCGAGCAACTGCGCCAACAGCGCGCCGTCCTCGCAAGGCTCACGCCATTTGTTTAACCACTGGCCAGGCTCGCCCTGCCAGTAACACCAGCTATCCTGCCGCGCGTGCCGCGCACGGTGATACTGGGGACAAGGGCTCGGCGGTACCCGCACCAACCAATGGGGCCAGTCCTGCGGCATCAGCTGCATGGCCACACCCATGCGCCGCGCTTGCAATCGCACATCCATTTGCCCACGCTGACGGCGTGACGGCAGCAGCGCTGCCAGCGGACTGAGGGCGACTGCCACCAGCAGTAAAGGTATCCACGGACTCATATACTTATCTCGCAGGCAAAAGCCTGTCATCAGCGCTCAGGACAGCCATACTTGAGCTATTCAACTGTCCTTTATTAAGGAGTCACCCATGCCCTACCAGCATATTCTGGTTGCCGTCGACCTCACCGAAGAATGCGACCCGGTCATGCACCGTGCCCAGAAGCTGGCAGCCGCCAGTGGTTCCCGCCTGTCCGTGGTGCATATAGTCGAACCCATGGCCATGGCCTTCGGTGGCGACGTACCGATGGATCTGTCGATGCTCCAGCAGCAGCAATTCGATCAGGCCCGCGAGCGCCTGGACAGCTTTGCCGGCAAATATCCAACAGTGACCGCCGACCACCGCCACCTCGCCTATGGCCAGCCGCGCCAGGAAATCCATCGCCTGGCCGAGGAGCAGGGCTGCGACCTGATCATTGTCGGCAGCCATGGCCGCCACGGCCTGGCCCTGTTACTCGGCTCCACCGCCAACGACGTACTCCACGGAGCCCCTTGCGACGTCCTCGCCGTGCGCCTGAAAAAGGCCGAATAACGGCGAGCTGCAAGCGCCGAATGCTACCAAGCAGCATTCGGCGCACATCAATCAGGCGTCTCGCCCGAACTCATGACCAGCGGGCGAATCTTCTGTAACTGGGTTTCCAGCGAGTAGCTCATGCTCGACGACATCGAGAAGAAGGTGAGGAAGGCCTTGAGGTTGGAGTCCCCTTCGCAGGTGTCGTGAATACGCTGCCAGAACGCCTGATTGACCAGTTGCAACTGCTGGAACATGCGCACCAGGCCCTTCAGCTCCCAGTCGGCATGCCGGCCTTCGCGAAAGTTGAAATATTGCCGGCTCAGGTACAGCGACACGGTGCGCAGGGTGAATTCCTGGTTGCTGGCAAAGGGCAGATGGTTGTGCGCCATGGGCCGCAGCTTGCCCAGTATCGGGCAGGCGCTGGTGGCCATGATTACCCCGAGCAGCGAGCGCAAGGCCTCTTCCAGACTCACCTGCTTGGTGTATTCGCGCTCCGGCGTACGCACCCAGACCGAGGCCTTCTTGAACGCCGGCAAGCCCTGAAAATCCTCGATCACCCGGTGCAGATCGACCGCCGCCGGACAATGGCTGAAAGTGTCCTTGCTCAACGGGCAGTTACTGCACTGCTGATGCCCCAGGCGCGCCCAGGCCGGGGCGGCCTCGACGGCCTCCAGCACATAGGCACGGTCCAGCTCGATGCAATAGCTGAACTGGTGATCGTCGTCGAGGGTGATGCGGTACTCGATGGCCATGGATGCTCCGCCAGACTTCTTGATGTTCTGTTTGAGGGTATTCGGCAGGCGTGTAGGGGCTCAGCCTTCCAGCTCGGCCCAGCGCTCGACCAATTGCTCCAGCTCGTGCTGCACGGCCTGCAAACGCGCCAGGGTCGCAGCAGTTTGCTCCGCGGGTTGCTGATAGAACTGCGGGTCGCCGATCTGCGCCTCGAGGCTGGCCACCTGCTGTTCCAGGCTATCGATCTGCCCCGGAATGGCCTCCAGCTCGCGCTGCAGCTTGTAGCTCAGTTTTTTCTTGCCGGGCGCTGCCGGCGCGGCCACGGGCTCCGCAGCAACCGGGGTCTCGACCACTGCCGAGGCCAGCTCGGGCTTGCCGGCCTTGCTTTCGCCGACCCCCAGCAGACGCGGCGAACCGCCCTGGCGCAGCCAGTCCTGATAGCCGCCGACATATTCGCGCACCAGGCCCTCGCCCTCGAAGACCAGGGTGCTGGTCACCACGTTGTCGAGGAAGGCCCGGTCGTGACTGACCATCAGCACGGTGCCGGGGAAGGTCAGCAACACCTCCTCCAGCAGCTCCAGGGTTTCCACGTCCAGATCGTTGGTCGGTTCGTCCAGCACCAGCAGGTTGGCCGGCTTGCTGAACAGCTTGGCCAGCAGCAGGCGTGCCCGCTCACCGCCGGACAAGGCCTTGACCGGGGTCCGCGCACGCTGCGGGCTGAACAGGAAATCGCCCAGATAACTCAATACGTGACGGTTCTGCCCGTCGATCTCGATAAAGTCGCGGCCTTCGGCGACGTTGTCGATCACGGTCTTTTCCAGATCGAGCTGGTGACGCAACTGATCGAAGTAGGCCACGTCGATGCGCGTGCCTTCCTTCACCGTGCCGCGGGTCGGCTGCAGGCCGCCGAGCATCAGCTTGAGCAGCGTGGTCTTGCCGGTACCGTTGGCCCCGAGCAGGCCGATACGGTCGCCGCGCTGCAACACCATGGAGAAGTCCTTGACCAGGAACGGACCGTCCGCATGGGCAAAGCTGACATTCTCCAGCACCATCACCTGCTTGCCGGACTTGTCCGCGGTTTCCAGCTGGATATTGGCCTTGCCGGTGCGCTCGCGACGTTCGCTGCGCTCCACGCGCAGGGCCTTGAGGGCACGCACGCGGCCTTCGTTACGGGTGCGACGGGCCTTGATGCCCTGGCGAATCCACACCTCCTCCTGAGCGAGCTTCTTGTCGAACAGGGCGTTGGCGGTTTCCTCGGCGGCCAGGGTGGCCTCCTTGTGCACCAGGAAGCTGGCGTAATCGCCGTTCCAGTCGATCAGGCCGCCACGATCCAGCTCAAGAATGCGCGTGGCCAGGTTCTGCAGGAAGGAACGGTCGTGGGTGATAAACAGCACGGCCCCCTGAAAACCGCTCAGCGCCTCTTCCAGCCAGGCGATGGCACCGATATCCAGGTGGTTGGTCGGCTCGTCAAGCAGCAGCAGATCCGGCTCGCAGACCAGCGCCTGGGCCAGCAGCACGCGGCGCCGCCAGCCGCCGGACAGTTCGGCCAGGGTCTTGTCGGCCGGCAGCTGCAGGCGACTCAGGGTGCTCTCGACCAGCTGCTGCAAGCGCCAGCCGTCACGGGCCTCGAGGTCCTGCTGGACGTGCATCAGCTTGTCCAGATCGGCCTCGGTGACACAGTTCTGCGCCAAGTGGTGGTATTGCGCGAGTAATTCACCCACACCGTCCAGACCTTGGGCGACCACATCAAACACGGTGCGCTCGTCGGCCAGGGGCAATTCCTGGGGCAACTCGCCGATCTTCAGCCCCGGAGCGCGCCAGACCGAGCCTTCATCGGGCTTCTGGTCGCCCTTGACCAGCTTCATCATGCTTGACTTGCCGGTACCGTTGCGGCCGATGATGCACACCCGCTCACCACGGGCAATTTGCCACGAAACCTTGTCCAGCAGCGGCATAGCGCCGTAGGCCAGGGAAACATCGGTGAATTTGAGCAGGGTCATGGTGTGCCTCAACAAGTACGACAGGTGGCAACGGCTGACAGCGCAAAGGCCCTGTATAGACGCGTAACACGCGCCTGGACCTGTTCGCTGGCCCGTCTCACCAAAAAAATCATTTGCCGCCGCCCGCTGGACGCCAACAAAAACAGGGCGCGCATTCTAACCGAGAAGCGCTCCGGCATCGCGGGCAATTTTTAGTCACAGGGCAAACGCCTTCCGGCCTTCACCCCTCCTCGGCAAAGGACTAAGCTAGCGCAATCAAGCGTCTCTAGCCTGGAAGTGTCATGCGCGGTTCTCTGCTCAACCTGTTGTCCTGCCTGCTGATTTCCACCCTCAGTGCCTCTGCGGCCCATGCCGCCACGCTCGCCCAGCAACGTCAGTACTATGACCAGGCCAAGGCCGCCCTGGCCAAAGGCGACAAGGGGCCTTACCAGCGCCATGCCAGCGCGCTGCGCGACTACCCGCTGGAACCCTATCTGGCCTATGACGAGCTGACCGCGCGTCTGAAATCGGCGAGCAACGACGAAATCGAGAAGTTTCTCGCCGAGCACGGCGACCTGCCGCAGATCGGCTGGATGAAACTGCGCTGGTTGCGCTGGCTGGCCGAACGCGGCGAATGGCAAACCTTCGCCAATCACTATGATCCGGCGCTGAACTTCACCGAACTGGACTGCCTCTATGGCCAGTACCAACTGAGCCATGGCATGCGCGCCGAGGGCCTGGCCACTGCGGAGAAGCTCTGGCTGGTGGGCAAATCCCAGCCCAATGCCTGCGACCCGCTGTTCGAGCGCTGGGCCGCCGAGGGCCAGCTCAGCGAACAGAAGCGCTGGCAGCGCGCCAAGCTCGCGGCCGAGGCGCGCAACTACGGCCTGGTCACCCATCTGATCAAAGGCATGTCGACCCTGGGCAGCCAAGGCAAGGCACTGCTGGAGGTGGCGCAGAAGCCCGAACTGCTCAAGCAGACCGCGCGCTTCGGCCAAACCAACGCGGCCATGGCCGATGTGGTCGGCCTGGGCCTGCGCCGCCTGGCCCGCCAGGACCCCGAAACCGCCCTGCGCCTGCTCGATAGCTATGCCGCACGGATGAAGTTCTCCAGCGAAGAGCAGGTGGCCATCGCCCGCGAAATCGGCCTGACCCTGGCCAAGCGCTTCGATCCGCGCGCCCTGCAGGTCATGGCCAAGTACGACCCCGAGCTGCGCGACAACACCGTCAGCGAATGGCGCGCGCGCCTGCTGCTACGCCTGGGGCGCTGGAATGAAGCCAACCAGCTGACCCGCCAGATGCCCGCCGAACTCGGCAATACCAACCGCTGGCGTTACTGGCAGGCGCGCAGCCTGCAGCTGGCGCAACCCAACAGCCAGGAACCCAAGGTGCTGTACCAGGCCCTGGCCAAGGAGCGCGACTTCTACGGCTTTATGGCCGCCGACCAGGTTCAGGCCCCCTACCAGCTGAACAACAAGCCGCTGGCCCTGAACCCGAAAACCGTGCAGAAAGTACGCAATTCGGCGGCCATTCGCCGCGCTCTGGAGTTCCACGCCCGCGGCCAGATCGCCGACGGCCGCCGCGAGTGGTACAACGTCAGCCGCCTGTTCAGCCGCGACGAGATGGTTGCCCAGGCCCGCCTGGCCTACGATATGGGCTGGTACTTCCCGGCCATCCGCACCATCAGCCAGGCGCAGTACTGGGACGATCTGGACGTACGCTTCCCCATGCCCCACCGCGAGCAACTGGTGCGCGAAGCGAAGAACCGCGACATCCACTCCAGCTGGGTATTTGCGGTCACCCGCCAGGAAAGCGCCTTTATGGCCGATGCCAAGTCCCACGCCGGGGCCATGGGCCTGATGCAGCTGATGCCCGCCACCGCCAAGGAAACCGCCAGGCGCTTCGGTATCCCGCTGTCCTCGCCGCAACTGGCCTACCGTCCGGAAATCAATATCCAGCTGGGCGCGGCCTACCTGAGCCAGATCTATGGCCAGTTCAATGGCAACCGGGTACTCGCCTCCGCCGCCTATAACGCCGGCCCAGGCCGTGTGCGCCAGTGGTTGCGCGGGGCGGATCACCTGTCCTACGACGTGTGGATCGAGAACATCCCGTTCGATGAAACCCGCCAGTATGTGCAGAACGTACTGTCCTACTCGGTGATCTACGGCGAGAAGCTCAACGCGCCGCAACCCCTGGTGGCCTGGCACGAGCGTTACTTCGACCAGTAACGGCTAAACCTGCACGCTCAACAGCCCCTGTTGAGCGTGCATGGCCTCCTCTACTCCAGCACCTGCACCGGCATATCCAGCGCCAGCTGGCCTTCGCCGCAGGCGATCAGGTTCTGCCCGAAATACACCTCGCCCTCGCGTTCGCGATAGGTCTTCAAGGTGCTCAGCGGTTCTCGGTCGGCGCTGCGTTCGCCGGTCTGCGGGTCCAGTGTGGTCATGATGCAGCGCGAGCAGCCCTTGACCACCCGGAACTCCAGCGCGCCGATGCGAATCCGCTTCCAGCTGTCCTCGGCATAGGGCTCACTGCCCGCCACCACCAGGTTCGGCCGGAAGCGCAGCATCTCCAGCGGCCGCCCGACCCGGGCCGACAGGTCGTCCAGCGACGCCTGGCCGATCAGCAGCAGGGGAAAACCATCGGCAAAGGCCACCTTGTCGCCCACTTCGGCATAGGCGGTATCGACCTGCCGCGCATAGGCGGCCGGCACCTGCACCAGGCGACAAGCACGGCCGAGCAGCTGGCTCAACCACAGCGCCGCGGCCTCACCGGCATCGGGCACCTGCAGGCTGTCGCGCCAGATGGTAACTGCGCGCAGTTCGGCCCGCCGCCCCGGCAGCGCAACCCGCAGCTCGGACATGCCGGGAGCCCTGAGCAGCAGTTGTTCGGTGCCCTGCCAACGCGCCTGCAGCTGGCTCATCTGCGGCAACAGGCGCTGGGTCAGAAAGCGTCCAGTCCCGGCATCGACTACCATCCAGCGACGGTCACCCGCGACGCCCAGGACATCCAGGCCAGTTTCCTCCAGGGATTCGCCCGCAGCAGACTTCAATGGATATCGGTACAACCCGGAGAGATACATGAACCCGCGCTCCTTCTGGCAAAACGCCCTTATACGAGTAACCCGCCGCGCCCACAAGTCAACCTTGGTGTTACCCCTGACATGGCTGCTGGCTGCCTGCAGTGGCAGCCCGGCAGAGAACCTGGGCATCCATGACGGTCGCCTGGCCCCCTGCCCGGACTCGCCCAACTGCGTCAACAGCCAGGCCAACGACCCCAGGCACGCGATAGAACCGCTACCGCTCAAGGGGTCGGCGCAAGCCACCCAGGCACTGCTCAAGCAAGTACTCGCCAGCGAACCGCGAACGCGCCTGGTGGAGGAAAGCCCGGGATACTTGCGCGCGGAATTCAGCAGCAGGCTGATGCGCTTTGTCGATGATGTGGAATTTATGATCGGCGAAGCCGCCGTCGATGTACGCTCGGCGTCACGCCTGGGCTATGCGGATTTCGACGTCAACCGCGAGCGTATCGAGCGACTGCGCCAGCGCCTGAACGAGTAGCACACCTGGCTTATTCCTGCGGGTGCAAGAGCGCTAAACGCTCATGCACCACATCCACCAGCTTGTCCGGCTGGAACTTGGAGAGAAAGTTGTCGCAGCCGACCTTCTTCACCATGGCCTCGTTGAAGCTGCCGGACAGCGAGGTGTGCAGCACCACATAAAGATCCTTGAGACGCGGATCGTTGCGGATTTCGGTGGTCAGGCGATAGCCGTCCATCTCCGGCATCTCCGCATCGGTGATCACCATCAGCAGCTTCTCATGCACATCGACCCCGGCGTCGGCCCAGCTCTTCAGCAGGTTCAAGGCACGCAGGCCATCGCTCGCGGCATGGCAGCGGACATCCAGTTGCGCCATGGTGCCCTTGAGCTGACTCATGGCCACAGTGGAGTCATCCACCAGCAGCACTTCGCGACCCCTGGCGTATTCCAGCAGCGGCTCGGCCAGCTTTTCCGGGGAAACCTTGGTGCTCATCGGGGTGATTTCCGCCAGCACCTTTTCCACGTCTATCACTTCGACGATCTGCTCTTCGACCTTGGTGATCGCCGTCAGGTAATGCTGACGCCCAGCGCCACCGGGCGGTGGCAGGATGGACTCCCAGTTGAGGTTGAGAATGCGCTCGACCCCGCCGACCAAAAACGCCTGCACCGACCGGTTGTACTCGGTGACGATGATGGTGCTGCGCTCATCCGGGACGATGGGGCGCATGCCGATGGCCTGGGACAGATCGATCACCGGCAGGGTCTGCCCGCGCAGATTGACCACCCCGCAGACAAACCGATGACGCTGCGGCATCAGGGTCAGTTTGGGCATCTGCAGGACTTCCTGCACCTTGAATACGTTGATCGCGAACAACTGCCGACCGGCCAGGCGGAACATCAGAATTTCCAGGCGATTCTCACCCACCAACTGGGTGCGTTGATTCACTGAGTC
>JBFJZW010000175.1:0-9745 GCA_041621875.1 Pseudomonas sp.
CGAGATCGATACACACCAGTGCAACTTTGTTCATGGCGATGGCCTCCGAGATAAACCCAGCGAGAGCATAGCTCTCACGGGGTGTGGGGGTGACCATCCCATTACGATGGAGTCTCTAATGGCTAAACTATCTCGTGCTTTGCGCAGCACACTTTGCCCGCTGTTTGCACTGACACTGCTGCATTCGACCGCCCACGCCGTTCAACCCCGTGACTATATTCCCCACCCCGCGGGCACAACCGCCGTGCAGTTTCTGCATATGCAGGGCTCGGGCAATGAGTTGTATCAGGATGGCGACAAGGTATCGGATGACTTCAATATCGATACCAATATCAATGTGTTTCTACCGGTCTACTACACCACCTTCCTTTCGATGCCGGCCATCGTCGAGGCCATTGTTCCATTCGGCCGGGTCGAGATTGACGGTGCCGCCGTTGGCAATAATCACCTGTCCACCTCAGGGCTGGCCGACCCGACCCTGCTGCTGGGTTTCTGGCCTGTCAGTGATCCGGCCAACAAGACCTGGTTCGGCGTCAGTGGCTGGCTAACCGCTCCGCTGGGCGACTACGACGCCGACCGGCCGCTCAACCTCGGCCGCAACCAGTGGGCATTCAAGGCCCAGACGGGCCTGGTCAAGGGCTTTGGCGATTTTGTCGCGGAGGTGATTCCTTCGGTGGAGGTGTATTCCAACAACAATGACTTCGGCGCAGATGGAAACACCCTGAAACGCGAGCCGCTGTATGCCGTGGAGACCCATCTAAGTTACGACGTAAATAGTTCGGTGATGGTTTCGCTGGATAACTTCTTCAGCCGCGGCGGCGAAACCACACGCGCGGGTCATACCATCGATCCCGAGATCAATACCCACTCCATGCAATTGACTACACGCCTGGCACTCGCCCCCAATCAACTGGTGCACTTTCAGTACCTGCGCGATCTCAGCGTGGAGAATGGGCCGAAAACCAGTCGTTTCAGCGTGCAATTCACTTACGCCTTCTAATTCAACTTCCGCCCCACTTCCTTATCACTATTACGCCAGCCAAATCGCCCAACGGGTCCAACTATGAAGAACGCAAAGTTACTCTTGCTCGGGTTGCTATTGGTGTTATTCGGCAGTTTCACTGCCTCGATAATCCAATCGAGCAACGACGCCATTAAAGTCAATGAGATTATTATCAGCGCCAAGAATGCTGCGCCGCTCAGCGCCCGGCTCTTTATCCCCCCTAATGCCACGACGGAGAACCCCGCGCCGGCGGTGATCATCGCCCACGGCTATGTCAATCAGAAGGAGGTCATGGCCAACTTCAGTATCGAGTTCGCCCGCCGCGGCTACGTGGTCATCGCCCCTGATCTGTCCGGCCATGGTGGCTCCCAGGTCATCGACAACGACGGCAGCCGCGGGGTGGGCGACATCCTGCGCTACGCCCACACCCTGCCCTTTATCGACAAGGCCAATGTCGCCCTGGTGGGCCACTCCATGGGCGGCTGGTCGGCCGTAACCGCCGCCGTGGACAACCCCGAACTGGTCAGAACCCTGATCGTCGTCGGCTCCGCCCAGGGTGGGCACAAGGTCGACTTTATGCTCGGTGCGCCCTGGATACCCGACGACAGCCCCTTCAATTTCGGCGTGGAGTTCGGCCGCTACGACGAATTCGTCGCGATCAATTACTTCGACCAAAAGAAGGCCGCGGACTTCGTCAAAAGCCTCTGGCTGATGGGCCCCTTCCACACCGACGAGCCGGTCCAGCTGGGCCAGGTCTACGGCGATTTCGCCAAGGGTACCGGGCGTATGGCCACCCAGTCCGCCGAGACCCACGCCGGGGTGCACCAGTCGAAAACCGCCATCGCCAATGTCATCGGCATGCTCGAACTGTCCTCGCCCGCGCCCGTGCAACTGGCCGCGCAGGACCAGGTGTGGCCCTACAAGGAAGTGGCGACCGCCAGCGCCTATATCGGGCTGATCCTGTTTATGCTCGGGGTGCTGATCAAGGCGTTCTCGACCCCCTACTTCAGCAGCCTGGTGCAGCCGCGCAAGGTCCACCGGCCGCAGGCTGCACTGGTCTACTTCACCAGCGTGGCGCTGATCGTCTGCGCTGTCGCCTATTTGCTGGTGCCCCTGCAAATGGCGGCGATGCAGCACCTCGGCGTCAACCAGCTGTTCCCCCTGCTGTTCGCCAACACCGCCCTGGTGTTCTTCGCCACGGTGCAGCTGAGTTTCCTCGGCCTGTTTTTCGTCTGGCATCTGTGCTTCGCGAAAAACCGTGGTGAAAGCCTGATCAGCTACGGCTTGTCCACCAGCACCGCCCAGTCCGAACTGTGCTGGGGTTACCTGGCCAAGGCGCTCGGCATTGCCCTGCTCACCGTGGGCAGTGGCTATGTGCTGCTGACCTGGGTCTACAGCACCCTGAGCGTGGATGTGCGCTGGTGGATGCTGCTGATCCGCCCCCTGGAACCACATCGGCTGGCCACGGCGGCGGCCTATGTGCTGCCTTTCACCGCGATCTTCCTGGTCAACAACCTGCTGGCGTTTGGCTGGCTGAGGATGAAGGACTTCGGCAGCGCGCTGCGTACCGGGGTTATCTGGACCCTGGCAGTCTTTCTGGTTAACGCCCTGGGCGTGATGATCGTCATCGCCGCGCAGATGGCGTCGCTGTACGGCACGGGCCAACCCTATATCGGCGAAGTCGGCTACGACACCCTGCTGGTGATTCTGGGCAATGGCTTTATCCCGCTGTTCGCCGTGACCAGCCTGATGTCCACCTACTGCCTGCTGCGCACGGGCAATATCTACACCGGCTCGCTGCTCAGCGGCCTGCTGGCGACCTGGATGGTGGTGTGTTACCAGCCCTACTGAGTCGCTGCTGTTCAAGCGCTCGACCCGCTACACGGCGGGTCGAGCGCTTTGCTTATCAGCATCTGATAAGAATCTACCGACTCGGCGATGAGGAGCAGCCTATTCGGCCACCGGGGTCTTCAGATAGGCCACGGCCATGACCAGCAGCTCCTGCTTAAGATCACCGCTAAACAGCTGCGCCTCGAACTGCAGGGCGCGGTGGTGCAGCGACTCAACCGCGCACTCCACGATAAACAGGGCATTGCGCAGATTGGGTCGCCTGATCTCGTCTTTGCTGGCGAGCAGGGTGTGCTCGAGCATGTCGATGATGGCGTGGGAAACCCGCTTGAAATGGTGCGGTTTGCTCACCCGGCCGATATGCGCCAGCAAGACGCGCTGCAACGGATAGTCCTCGGCATAGGCCTCATGGGTCGAATCGATAAAGACCTCGATGACCCGCTCCAGGCTCGCCCCTTGGGCCTGGGCGAAGTTCCTGGTAAAGCGCGCGAGCATTTGCTCGCAGTGGCGCTGGATCAGGTTGGCGATCAGCGAATCCTTGTTCGGGAAGTACTCGTACAGCGAACCGACGCTGACCCCGGCCAGGCGCGCGACCTTGGTGGTACTGGTCGACTCGAAACCATCCCGGGCAAACAGAATCGCGGCCGCATCGAGGATCGCCTCGACCGTCATCACCGAGCGATTCTGCCGGGGCTTGCGCCGCGGCTTGGTTTCCTGGCTGGTCTGATTAAAGACCATGGGTACGCTCCCCCTCTCGACGGACGTTCGGGTTGAAGGCGGCCAACGACTTTGCCGTACCAAGCAGCAGACCGGGTCGGTTGATTGACAGATAGAGGTTGGTCGCCTGGCGGCTCGCTAGTCAGTCACAAGCCGTCACCAGGCCTGGCGACTGCTCGCGAAACGCCCGCGGCAATAGCCGCGAACAGCATGGGCCGGACACATTGGCCCGGCCGGAACGAAGGGCGTTACGGGCCGAGGTCCATTTATGCTCAGTCTTCGTGGGGGATCGGGTCGGGGTTGCGATCCCAGCCCACCAGCACCAGGGTGACCAGTATCCCGAACAGCAACCCCACCCAGGGTTCGAAGAAAGCCAGCGCCGCGCCGATCAGCAGCACCGTGCCGCGCGAGGTGTTGTTGCGCGGAATCGACATGGCGATATAGGCGCAGGCAAAGCCGGTCATCACTAGGGTCAGCGACAGGGCAATGCCCAGCAGCGGCTTGAGGCCGGTCAGCAGCGGCAAGACCAGGAACATCAGCGGAACGCCCATCAGGTAGTAGGACACCAGGCCGCTGTGCAGGCTGCCCATGGCACTGCTGCCGAGTTTCCAGCGCTGCATGATGATCACGTGCACGCCCGTCCACAGCGCGCCCTGGGTCGGGAAGAACGGCGCGGCGATGCCCATCAGGGTATTGCGCGCTGCCAGGGACAGGTGCGAGCGGGTGGGGTTGATATCCAGGTGTTCGTCCTGACGGCTCTGCAAGCCTTCGCGGATCACCTCGTTGCCGGTCACCAGGTCGCCGAACAGGATGACGTAGGTGATGATCGCCAGCGGCACGCTCTGGATAAACATCTCCAGGCTCGGCCAGCCAATGGCGAAGGGTGACACCTTGGCCCAGGCCGCGCCAACCGGCGGCAGCAGCAAGCCCCACTGAATATCGTAGGCCACCTCCCCCACCATCGGCCCGACAATCGCGGCGACGATAAAGCCGGGCAGCAGCCCCAGGGCACCGAGCAGGGCGAAGAAGCGAAAACGCAGCTTGAGCTTCTGCAGTGGCAGGGAAAAGGCGAATGCCAGACAGATGGCGCAGGCCAGGGTGGTGGCTATCGGCTGCTGCAGCAGGAAGCGCTCGGCGTCATCGATAAACACCCGTTTCAGCGCAGCAATCGCCGCCCCCAGGACAATGCCCGCCTTCAGCGTATCGGGCAGCCAGAATACGAACTTCTTGCCCAGCCCGCTGATGCCGAGGAAGAACAGCAGGAAGGCGAAGTTGAGCGACAACGCGGTCATCGCCTGGAAACGCATGGCCGGCTCCTCATAGGTGCCGAGCACATAGGCCAGCACCAGCGGCAGTGCCGGGGTGATCCAGCCGGGCGCATAGGGCTCGCCGAAGACGATCAGGGCCGAGCTGAGCAGGATCATATGGAGCATGGAAATGGCCACGGCCTCTTCGAAGCTCAGACCGAAGAAGCTGGTCATCAAGGGCACCAGGGCCAAACCCGTGGCCGCCGCCACGAACAGCCCCTGCAGCGCCTCGGGCCAGCACAGCTTGGTGTGATAGAAGGGCAAGCGGAAGGTGAACGGCCCCCAGTTCCAACCGGGCAAGGTGGGCTGCGACATAGGTTTCTCCGGGGTCTTTGGAATTATTGTTTTCGCCCGAACGCACTGGCACCCGGAGCGGAGCATTGCCCCTGCCGCCCGCTCTCAGGCCTGCAGCAGGTGCTTGAATTAGTTGAAAAAGCCTACCGATAAAAGCAGGAGAGGCGCTATTCGGGTCGGAATACGGCTGCCAGCTCACGCGTTACAGGGCCTGCTCAGCCAGAGTTGTACTCATATTCGGGTTTTCTATCGGTCGCGGCTTCTGGGCTATGCCAGCCGGGCACCCGCAGGGATAACCTGCATCCGCATCGGGAGCCAACCGCTGCCTACCCGGGCAGCCTGGCCGGAAGCACGGTTGCCGCCCGGCTCAGTTCCGGCTCGCCGATAGCCCGAGGCAGTTCGCAGACATGCTCAACAACTCGCCCCTGAGCTTGTCGTGGAAGAAGTGCGGGTCGAACAGGATCGAACGGTGGATCAGGGACTCAACGATGCACTCGACGACGTACAGCGCCTGACGCACGTCGGGCCGCGGCACCTCGTGGCCGCGCTCCTGCAGATGCTCTTCCAGTACGCTGATCAACGCGCCGGAGACACGCTCGAAGTGATGCGGTTTGCTGAGCCGGCCCAGATGCTCGATCAGCACCCGCTGCAGAGGCATGTTCATCGCGTAGCTTTCGTGGATCGAGTCGACGAAGACCGCCAGCGCCGTCATCACCTGACAGTCCTGCGAAGCCCGCAACCGTTGCGCAACATGCTCCAGCATCCAGTCACAGTGACGCCTGATCAGGTAGGCCAGCAAGGCGTCCTTGTTGGAAAAATACTCGTACAGCGAACCGACACTGACGCCCGCCAGCTCGGCAATCCTGGTGGTGCTGGTCTTCTCGAATCCATCACGGGCGAATAGGATGGCGGCGGCTTGCAGAATGGCATCGACTGTCATCATCGAGCGTTGCTGCCGGGGAGTGCGGCGCGACCTGGGTTCAGACCGGGGACAGTTGAGCGTCATGCAAATACCCGAATAGTTCTTCTTATTGGTCGGCAGGCGAGCAACTGCCATCGCCCTTGCAGCGCAACCTTACTCGGCGGAAAAAAACAGCGATTGTAGTTTTTGATGATTCGCCCCCCAGCTGTCGGAAGAAACAGTCACAGCAGGCGCTGGCCAGCAGCCGAATGGGGTACAGTTTCGACACGACCGATTCCCGCCAGGGCAGTCAACGCGAGATGCATAGCTATCACCGCCATCCCAAAGACGCGCTCATGTACCCATGGAGCAAGCGCACCCTCTTCCTCGGCTCGCTGCCCGAGCCCGTCCAAGTGGCCTACGGTGCCGCCACCCTGGTGGTCAGCCTGGGCGCAGCGATTTTCTTCAGCGCCGGAAAGGGCACCGTGCGCTGCCACAGCTTGGTGATTCCAGCCGGCCTGTCCGTGACGATAGATGCACGCAGCGAAGTGGTCGCCATCTGCCATCTGGATGTCCTTGGCGAAGATTATTTGCGCATCAGCGGCTGCCTGCGGGACACCGCCCAAGGCGTCGGTATCGAGCTGCGCGAGGAAGCGGACTTCAGGGCTGAGTTCACCGCCCTGCATAGCCAGCCGGCCAGTTCCGACGATGCCTACCAGCGCCTGGATCGCCTGCTCGACTATGCCTATGCCAACGGGGACGGCACGTCGAGCATCGATGGGCGTATCACCCAGGTAGTCGCTCGCATCAAGCAGTGCTTTCAGGAAAACCTGCCGGTGGGGACGCTGGCCGAGGTAGCGGAGCTTTCGGTGCCCCGACTGGTGCAACTGTTCAAGCTGCAAACGGGCGTGCCCATTCGCCGCTTCCGCCTCTGGCACCGGATGTACGAGTCCGTGATCTCGATCGGGCGGGGTGAGAACCTGACGACTGCGGCGCTGGACGCAGGCTTTTCCGACCTGCCCCACTACAGCAACTACTTCTGCTCCATGTGGGGCGTGCCCCCCAGTCGCCTGTTTGGCAAAGGCATGCAGGCCAGGATCGTCTTGCCGTCCGAGCGGGACATTCCCTGACAGGTGTCACCACGCCTCCACCGGGCAAAAATTCATAGCTGCAATCGGCCAGGTAATTGATGGCCGGCCACCCCACGGCCATCGCTGCGCGACGTTAAAAATCGCTCCCGGCGTTTTTTTTGGCCACTTCGATCCCCTATTGGCCGTTATCAGCGTTCTTTCACAACGCATTAGCGGCGAACAATGGTTGCCAGAACAACAAGCCTGGGAGCCACCTGCATGCTGACCTTTTACAGCGACGACCATCACCTGCACCACGGCAGCTGCGAGCTGATCGATGGCCAGCTGATGCCCTGTTTCGAGAAACCGCAACGCGCCGACCATATCCTGCAACGGGTCAAGGATCGCCAGCTCGGCGAGGTGCGTGCGCCAGAAGATTTCGGCCGCGGGCCGATCGAACGCATCCACAGCGCCGCCTACCTGGATTTCTTCGCCGGGGCCTGGGATCGCTGGCTGGCGCAGAGCGGCAGCGGCGATCTGCTGCCCTTTACCTGGCCGGCACGCACCCTGCGTCAGGTGATCCCCAGGGATCTGCACGGCCAGCTCGGCTATTACAGCTTCGACGGCGGCGCACCTATTACCGCCGGCACCTGGCAGGCGGCATACAGCGCCGCCCAAGTCGCCCTTAGCGCTCAGCAGGAAATAGCCAATGGTGCCCATAGCGCCTTCGCCCTGTGTCGCCCGCCAGGCCATCACGCCGCCGGCGAGTTGATGGGCGGCTACTGCTACCTGAACAACGCCGCCATCGCCGCCCAGGCCTTTCTCGACCAGGGCAAGCAGCGCGTGGCGATCCTCGATGTCGACTATCACCACGGCAACGGCACCCAGGACATCTTCTATGCGCGGGGTGACGTGCTGTTCGCCTCGATCCACGGCGACCCGGCCGAGGAATTCCCGTTCTTCCTCGGCTATAGCGATGAGCACGGTATCGGGGCCGGCGAGGGCTATAACTTCAACTACCCACTGGCCATGGGCAGCCCCTGGGAAGTCTGGAGCGCGGCGCTTGATGAAGCCTGCCAACGCATCGCCGAATTTGATGCCGAGGTGATCGTGGTGTCGCTGGGCGTGGACACCTTCAAGGACGACCCGATCTCCCAGTTCAAGCTCGACAGCCCGGATTACCTGGCCATGGGCCAACGCATCGCCGCCCTCGGCAAGCCGACCCTGTTCGTGATGGAAGGCGGTTATGCGGTGGAGGCCATCGGCGTCAACGCGGTCAATGTGCTGGAAGGGTTCGAAGGCGCGTAGGGTGGACGACGCTCTTCTCGTCCACCGCTAGGCAGCGCATACCCATGGTGGATGGATAAAGCGCCATCCACCCTACAGATTTGAAGACATCTAAAAGGGTGAGACACGATGAACACGATCAAACACCTGCTCGCCGTCGCCATCTGCGGCGCAACCCTGCTGGCCACCGCGGCCCAGGCGCAAACCCCAGACAAGCCGCGCGAGCTGCGCGTGTACAACTGGGCCGACTATATGCTGCCCTCGGTGCCCAAGGAATTTCAGGCCAAGAGCGGCATCCAGCTGACCTGGGACGTGTTCGACACCAACGAATCCCTGGAGGCCAAGCTGCTCACCGGCAATTCCGGTTACGACCTGGTGGTGCCGTCCAACACCTTCCTCGACACCCAGATCAAGGCCGGGGTGTTCCAGAAGCTGGACAAGAGCCAGCTGCCCAACTGGAAACACCTGGACCCCGGCCTGCTCGAACTGATGACCGCCAACGACCCCGGCAACCAATACGCCGTGCCCTATATGTACGGCACCGTGCTGATCGGCTTCAACCCGGACAAGGTCAAGGCCGTGCTGGGTGCCGATGCGCCAGTGGACAGCTGGGACCTGATCTTCAAGGAAGAGAACATCAGCAAGCTCAAGCAGTGCGGCGTGGCCATGCTCGATTCGCCCGGCGACATCCTGCCGATCGCCCTCCACCACCTGGGCCTGGACCCCAACAGCACCAGCCCGGCGGACTACGACAAGGCCAGCGCGCTGATGCTGAAGATCCGCCCCTATGTCGCCTACTTCCACTCGGCCAAGTACATGACCGATATCGCCAACGGCGACATCTGCGTGGCCATCGGCTACTCGGGCAGCTTCTATCAGTTCGCCAACCGCGCCAAGGAAGCCGGCAACGGCGTGGTAGTCGACTGGCGTCTGCCCAAGGAAGGCGCGCCGCTGTGGTACGACTCCTTCGCCATCCCGAAAAGCGCGAAGAACGTCAGTGAGGCCCACGAGTTCCTCAACAACCTGCTCGACCCGAAAGTCGTGGCACCCATCAGCGATTTTCTCGGCTACCCCAACCCGAACAAGGACGCCATGCCGCTGGTGGACGCGGAAATCCGCGACAACCCAGGCCTGACCCCGACCGCCGAAGCCCAGGAAACCCTCTACGTGCTGCAACCCTTGCCGCAGAAGGTCGAACGCATACGCACCCGGGTGTGGAACACCATCAAGTCGGGTACCTGAGGAAACCCCCGAGTACCTATTCCGTAGGAGCGGGCCATGCCCGCGATATCGCGGGTTCGCGGGGATGGCCCGCTCC
>JBFJZW010000176.1:0-9742 GCA_041621875.1 Pseudomonas sp.
CGGAGCCAGTTTTAGCGCGAGGCAAGGCACGAGACACGAAGTTTGGTTGTTCCAAATGAGTGTCGAGAAACGCAGCATCGCGCTAAAACTGGCCCGGCCCTTCGGGTTGCGCGGAAAATCTCGCCATGCGGTGTTGTAGGACTTGGCAAGGGGACACCATTACCTGCGTCCTACGCCTAGCCTGGCGAGATTTTTCGCAGCAACGTGGCTCGCGACGAAACGGCAACAGACCCTAGCCGTTATACTGCGCGGCATTTCGCGCCATTAGCACTTTCTTGAAGGTTGACCCATGCGTAACGATGCCCACGACGAACTCGATCATGTGCCCAGCCTGAGGGCCGGTCTGCGCGATCACGACGATTTCGCCGCCGATCACCACGAGCCCGCCGCCGCGCCTGCGGCTTATGGCCGGACGGTACCGGTCAAAAGCGCCAGCACCGGGCCGCTCTGGGCCCTGGTCGGCGCGCTGATGATCGCCCTCGGCGGTTTGGGTTGGTGGAGCTTCCAGCAGATCAAGCTGATGGAGCAGCAACTGGTTGCCACCCAGGAAAGCTTCGCCCGTATCAGCGAGGAAGCGGCCGGGCGCATTCAGGATATTTCCGGCAAGGTGGTGGCTACCGAGTCCAGCGTCACCAGCGGCAGCGAGGCGCTCAAGCTGCAGGTCAAGCAACTGGAAAGCAAACTGGCCGAACTGAGCAAGCAGCAGCAGGCCGTGGCCGGCCAGCAGAGCGGCCAGGGCAAGCAGATCGAGCAGCTGGCGACCGAGCTGAAAAATCAGCAAGGGGCCACCGGGAAGTTCGAGAGCAGCCTGAAAGCCCTGGGCAGTGAGCAGGCCACACTGAAAGGCCAGCAGGCGAAACTGCAGACGGCGCTGGCCGATACCGGCAAGTTCGACGCTCAGCTCAAGAGCCTGAGCGGTGAGGTCGAGGCCTTGAAGAAGATCGGTAATCCCAATCAGGCCATCGCTCGCCTGGAGCAGGACATCCTGGTGCTCAAGGGTGACCTGGAAACCCGCCCGGCGGCCAGCAGCAATACCGCCGAGTTCGATGCCTTCCGCGCGCAGATGACCCGCAATATCAGTGCCCTGCAGGCGCAGGTGCAGAACCTGCAGCAGCAGATCGACGCGCGCTAGGATCCGGCCTCGGATCTGCTGCACGTCGGCGTAAAACCGCAGCCATAAAAAAGCCCGCCAATTGGCGGGCTTTTTTATGCAGGTGAATCGCAGCGTTACAGCGCCGGGTAGTCGATATAGCCGACCGCGCCTTGGCTGTAGAAGGTTTCCGGGTGCGGCGCGTTTAGTTCGGCATCCTGCGCCAGGCGCGCTGGCAGGTCCGGGTTGGCGATAAAGGGCACGCCGAAGGCCACCGCATCGGCCTTGCCTTCTGCCAGCCAGGCATTGGCCTGATCCTTGGTGAAGCGTTCGTTGGCGATAAACACGCCGCCGAAGGCTTCTTTCAGGCTTGGCGACAGGCTGTCGTCGGCTTCCTGCTCACGGGCGCAGATAAAGGCGATGCCGCGTTTGCCCAGTTCCTGTGCCACGTAGGTGAAGGTTTCGGCGCGATTGGCGTCGCCCATATCGTGGAGGTCGGCCCGTGGCGACAGGTGCACGCCGACGCGGCCAGCGCCCCAGACCTCGATTGCCGCATCGGTGACTTCCAGCAGCAGGCGTGCGCGGTTTTCCAGGCTGCCGCCGTAGCGATCAGTGCGCTGGTTGGTGCTGCTCTGCAGGAACTGGTCGGGCAGGTAGCCGTTGGCCCCGTGGATCTCCACGCCGTCGAAACCGGCGGCCTTGGCGTTTTCCGCGCCCTGGCGATAGGCCTCGACGATGTCGGCGATTTCCTCGGTTGCCAGGGCCCGCGGGGTGACGAAGTCCTTGATCGGCCGCACCAGGCTGACGTGCCCGGCCGGCTGGATGGCGCTCGGGGCCACCGGCAGTGCGCCGTTCAGGTACAGCGGGTCGGAGATGCGCCCGACGTGCCACAACTGCAGCACGATCTTGCCGCCGGCCGCGTGTACCGCCTTGGTGATATTGCTCCAGCCGCGTACTTGCGCATCCGACCAGATGCCGGGGGTGTCCGGGTAGCCGACGCCCATCGGGGTGACGGCGGTGGCTTCGCTGATGATCAGCCCGGCGCTGGCGCGTTGCACGTAGTACTCGGCCATCAGCGCGTTGGGCACGCGGCCTTCATCGGCGCGGCAGCGGGTCAGTGGGGCCATGATGATGCGGTTGTTGAGGTGCAGGTCGCCGATCTGAATAGGGTCGAAAAGCGTGGTCATGGGTGAGCTTCCTTTATGTAATGGCTAGAGCGCTTGGCTGATATGGTTGAGAAACGCCTGGATGGCCTCTTCATTGCGCTTGAAGAAGTGCCACTGGCCGACCTTCTTGCTGCTGATCAGGCCGGCGCGCTGCAGGGTCGCCAGGTGCGCGGAGACCGTCGATTGCGACAGGCCGGTACGTTGGTCGATCTTGCCGGCGCACACGCCGTTTTCCAGCGAGTGCTCCTGGTCGGCGAAATAGGCCTGGGGGTCTTTCAGCCAGTGCAGGATGTCGCGCCGCACCGGGTGGGCCAGGGCCTTGATCACTTCATCGATGTCGAGTGGCATGGGGGTGTTCCCTGTGTGCTGTAACGTCATATCGCGATGGGGCGAACCTTATATCGGTTGTTGGCGATATACAGATCGTTCGTGGCGATAGTCTTCATCACGCCTGCTGATGTGTAAGCTGTGGTCATGAACTACCTCGCGCATCTACACCTTGGCGGCGACGCGCCGGCACAACTGCTGGGCAGCCTGTATGGCGATTTCGTCAAAGGGCCGCTGGCCGGACAGTGGCCGGCGGATATCGAGGCGGCGATCCGCCTGCATCGGCGCATCGACGTATTCACCGACAGCCACCCGCTGCAGTTACAGGCGCGGGCGCGCTTTGCCGTCGAGCGGCGGCGCTACAGCGGCATCTTGCTGGATGTGTTTTTCGACCACTGTCTGGCGCTGCACTGGGCCGACTACGCCAATGAGCCGCTGCCGCGCTTTACCGGGCGGGTGTACCAGGCACTGGCCGCCGAACCGCGCTTGCCCGAGCGCCTGGCGCTGATCGCGCCGCGCATGGCGGCGCAGGACTGGCTGGGCAGTTACCGTGAGTTCGCCGTGCTGGAGCAGGTGGTGGCGGGGATCGATCGGCGCTTGTCGCGGCCCGGCTTGCTGATAGGCGGCCTGGCTGAGCTGGAGTGGCTGTATCAGCCGCTGTTGGAGGATTTTCGCCAGTTCTATCCTGAACTGCAGGCTTATGCCGCCCGTGAGCGCGCAGGCCGTTAACAACGACCTGTTCGACAGCGCTAGGCGGCCTGGCTTTGCGTCTGGGTAACCTCGGCTGCGCCAAACAGCGCCTGACTGATCGCCTGCTGCGCCGTGCGGGCCAGGGCATTGCGGTTCAGCTCGCTGCTGGCAATCGGCGTCAGCAGCTGGACCTGCACCTCGCCCAGCTCGCTGCCGAGCAGGCGCAGCAGGTGCGAGAGCATGTCGTCATCGCCGATAAACGGCGCGACGCTGCAGGGCTGGCCGCCGCGCAGGTAACGGATGGCCACCGGTTGTACAGATACGCCGCTGTCGATCGCACTGCTTAGCAAACGGCCGTGGAAGGTACGCAGGCCGAGGCCGTCGGTGGTGGTGCCTTCGGGGAAGATCAGCAGGTTGCGCCCGCGCTGCAGGTGGCGGCCGAGTTGCTGATTGAGCAGGCCGCTGTCACCCGAGCCGCGGCGGATAAACAGGGTGCCGGCCTTGTGCGCCAGCCAGCCGGCCACCGGCCAGGTGCGCACCTCGGCCTTGGACAGAAAGGACAGCGGGGTGAGCATGCCGAGCAGCGGAATATCGGTCCAGGACACGTGATTGCTGACCCACAGCATCGGCTGGCGCGGCAGCTCGCCCCTCACCTGCAGGCGGAACGGCAGGGCGGCGGCCAGGCGCGCGAGAAACCAGCGGGTCAGGCGCTGCCGGGTCGGCATCAGGTCATGCCGGACCAGGCGCTCCAGCAGGGTCACGCCGCTGGCCAGCAGAGCCCCCAGACTTATCACCGCCAGCAGGCGTGCCAGGCGCAGGTATAAACGCAATTTCTTCATCGGCCACTCCGCGGGCAAAGTGCTACAGCGGGTAGGGTGCGCCATGCGCACCACAGGGATTTCTGCGCCCGTCACCAGGGTGGCTCTGCGGTGCGCGCGGCGCACCCTACCGGGCTGTCGGCGGTTTGGGCAAGTGCGCTCAGACGGCCGCCTTGAAGTGCCGGGCATAGCGCGGGCACAGCTCGTCGCGCTTGAGCAGGATAAATACGTCGGCGACCTGGAAGTCCTGGTCCCAGCACGGCTCGCCGCAGATCTTCGCGCCCAGGCGCATATAGGCCTTGAGCAGCGGCGGCATTTCGGCGATCACGTTGCCCGGCACATCCAGCGTCGGCAGCGGGGTTTTCGGTTCGGCGCGCAAGTGTTCGGTACACAGGTAACGTTCGCGCAGGCGCTGCATGATCGCCTGGGCCTGGATGCCGCCGTCCTGCATGGAGATGCTGGCGCAGCCCATCAGGTAGCGGTAACCGCCTTCGTTGAGCACTTCGGCCAACTCGCCCCAGAGCACGGCGATGGTCGCGCCGTTGCGGTAGGCGGCGTCGACGCAGGTGCGGCCGATTTCCAGCAGCGGCCCTTCGAGGTGCGGCAGGCCGTGCAGGCTGAATTCTTCTTCGCTGTAGAAGCGCCCCAGGCTGGCGGCAGCGCGGTGGTCGAGCAGGCGGGTGGTGGCCACCAGCTCACCGCTGTTGAGGTCACGCACGCCGATATGCTGGCAGTGAATGTCGTAGTCATCCATGTCCAGGCCCAGTTCGGCACCCTTGAGCTTGGCATCGAATTCGGCGCTGAATACGCGAAAGCGCAGCGCCTGGGCTTCGCGCAGGGCGGCAGCGCCCTGTAAGCGCTCGGACTGCAGGCGACGAGCTGGGGTAGTGCGGTCGCGGGTGATTGCCATCTGGGTCATGCCGTCATCTCCATTTCGGCTGTGTGAAAACTACTGCGCTCGGTTATGCCGCGTTGAAAGCAACCTCGGAATGCTCATGTACAACTCGTACACTCCGCTTCCTCGTTTGCTTTCGCCTTGCCTAACCTTCGCTCGCGACGTTTTCACTTGGCCTAGTTAGCCGGCTTTTTGCCTTGCAGCCGGTCGATCTTGTTGGGCAAGCTCAGGCTAGGTAGCAGCGGTGTCACCTCCGTGAATCTTTGGTGATGCTTGTGTGACAGTGACTTCACCCCCTCAACAAGGAGCCATGCATGCCCTGGCAACAGCTGTTAAGCCCGCAAGCGCGTCTGCCGGTCGCGGGCCTGGAGGCCTGGTACGCCAGCCTGCTGGAACGCATCGGCAACCCGACCCCGTTGCAGCTGGCCCTGTTTGGGGGGCGGCTGGCGGCGACCCCGGGGCTGGCGTTTCTCGCCGGCTATCAGGGCGCGTTGCGCGCACTCTGGCCGGCTGCGCCCTGGACCCTGGGGGCGCTCTGCGTGACCGAAAACCGCAGCACCCGGCCGGCCGATATGACCACGCGGATCGACGCGCTGACCCTCGATGGCCGCAAGGATTTCGTCACCGCCGCCGAAGCCGCCGACTGGCTGCTGGTGGCCGCCCGTGAGGAAGGCGCGGGGGCACCGGTGCAACTGGCCCTGGGCGTGGTGCGCAATGGCGCACCGGGCGTGCGTATCGAGCCGTTGCCGGCGTTGCCGCTGATGCCGGATATCAGCCATGGCCGTCTGCATTTGCAAGGCGCGCACTGCGAGCGGCTGCCCGGCGATGGCTGGGATGACTATGTAAAACCCTTTCGCACCCTGGAAGACGCCTATGTACTGGCGGCGCTGACGGCCTGGCTGTTCGGTGTGGGCCAGGAATCGGCCTGGCCGCAGGCCCTGCAGTTGCGCCTGCTCGGCCTGCTGGCCGGTTGCGCGGAAGTGGCGCGGCAGTGCCCGAGTGCAGCGGCCAGCCACCTGCTGCTGGCCGGTTTGTTCGCCCAGTTCGACGCCCTGCGTGGCGAGCTGGATGCGGCCTTTGCCGCCGGCGATGGGCGCTGGGCACAGTTGTGGCAGCGTGACCAGGGGTTGCTGGCGATTGCCGGCAGCGCGCGCAAAAAACGTCTGCAGAAGGCGCAGGCGTTGCTCGGTATAACCCTGTAAAGCGCAGTGGTCCGGATGCAATCCGAGAGCGGTTGTATCGGCAAAGGATTGCCCCGGGTTTCATCCGGGCTACGGATCGTGCATGCCTTGCTGGTTTGACCTGGATCAGTAAGCTCGGGCCCCTGTGCTGGTAGGCTCGCGGGCTTTCCAAGGGGAACCAGCCATGCGACGCGAACCCATCATTCTGTTCGACAACGGTCACCACCAATGCATGATGTTCGATGATCTGGTCAGCGGCGAAGGGGTGCAGTCCAACCAGTTCCTGATCACCGACCACGAGCAATACCTGCTGCTCGATCCGGGCGGCGATCTGACCTATACGCCGTTGTCGCTGGAACTGTCCAAGCACATTCCGGTGCAGGACCTGACCTATATCTTCGCCTCGCACCAGGACCCGGACATCATCGCCTCCCTGGACAAATGGCTGCTGCACACCCGCGCCAAGGTCATCTGCTCCAAGCTGTGGGCGCGCTTTCTGCCGCACCTGACAGCCAACTACCTGGCGCTGAGCCGTGGCATCAACACCTTTGATCGGATCATCGCCCTGCCGGATGGTGGTCAGTCCTTTGCCCTTGGCAAGTGCACGCTGAAAGCCGTGCCGGCGCACTTTCTCCACTCGGTGGGCAACTTCCAGCTGTATGACCCGGTGAGCAAGATCCTGTTTTCCGGCGATATGGGGGCCTCCCTGGTGGATGACGCCAGCCCGGTGAACGACTTCATCAACCATGTGCCGAACATGCTCGGTTTTCACCGCCGCTATATGGGCAGCAACAAGATCTGCCGGCTCTGGGCGGCCATGGTCCGCGAGATGGATGTGGCGATGATAGTGCCGCAGCACGGCCGGCCCTTTGTCGGCGCGGAGATGATCAATGCCTTCCTCTACTGGATCGAGAACCTCGAGTGCGGCATGGACCTGATGGGCCCCGAGGATTACCGCCTGCCGAAATAGGCGCGGTCCGGAAACAGACGCTTCTGACGCTTTTTAGCGTCATCGATGGCGTGCTAGGGTGCCGCCTTCGATGATTCTGCAGGCGGCACCATGTCCTTTTTCCACAGCTGTATGCGCTGGGCCCTGGCCTGCAGCGTCGCCCTCGCCGGCAGCATGGCCCGCGGGCAAAGCTGGCCCGATGCGCATTGGCCGAGCCAGCCTGCGCCGGCCAGCGCGGCGCTCAGCGCCCTGGAAAGCTATGCCTTCCCCGCGCGCGATGAAGTCGGCCGCAGTGGCGTGCGCAGCGATGCCCTGCTGGTGATCCGCGACGGTGTGCTGGTGTATGAGCGATACGCCGCGCCGACCACTGCCAGTACGCCGCACCTGACCTGGTCCATGGCCAAGAGCCTGCTGGCCAGCACCCTGGGCGTGGCCTACGGGCAGGGACTGTTTCGCCTGGATCAGCCTGCTGCCGCGCATTACCCGCCCTTTGCCGCGCACCCCGAGGTCAAACTCGGCCATTTGCTCAACTGGGCCTCGGGCTTGGCCTGGCAGGAAGACTACGAATACGCGCCGCTGAAATCCTCGGTGGTGGCCATGCTCTACACCCGCGGGCGCGCCGATATGGCCGCTTTTACCGCTGCCCATGCCGCGGACGCCGAACCCGGCGCGCGCTTTCGCTACTCCAGCGGCGACAGCAATGTACTGGCGGCGGCGCTGCGCGGGATGGTCGGTGCCGAGGCCTATGCCGACTACCCCTGGACCGCGCTGTTCGAGCCTCTGGGCATCCAGTCGGCGGTGTGGGAGCGCGACCCGGCCGGCACCTTCGTCGGCTCCTCCTACCTCTATATGAGCGCCCGCGACCTGGCCCGCGTCGGCCTGCTGATGCAGCGCGACGGCCGCTGGCGGGAGCGGCAACTGCTGCCCAAAGCCTGGGTCGAGTTCAACCGCACGCCTTTCGCCAACTACCGGCCCGAGGCCGGCAAGCCCGACGGGGCCGTGCCGGGCGGCCATTGGTGGCTCAACGCCGCGGTGGCCGGCGCGCGCAAGCCCTGGCCGGATGCACCGGGCGAGGCCTTCGCCGCCCTCGGTCACTGGGGCCAGGGCCTGTATATATTGCCGCGGGAAAAACTGGTGGTCGTGCGCTATGCCGATGACCGCGACGCCAGCTTCCAGCACAACCAGCTGCTGAAACTGGTGCAGGCGGCCTTTGCCCACGAGGTGCAGCCATGATCCGTCGTCGTCCGCTACGCATTCTGCTGGTGCTGGGTATGCTCCTGCTCGCGGTCTGGGCCTGGCAGAACCGTGCGCACCTGCAGGCCTTTCCCGGGATCATCGCGGCCTACTCGGCCAAGGAATATTGCTCCTGCCGCTATGTCAGCCAGCAGCCGGCCGACTACTGCCTGGGTTATGTCGAGCAGTACGTGCCGCTCGGCGAGCTGTTCGATGATGCAGCGCACAAACGGGTGACCGCCCGTGGCCTGGGCAGCCGCCAGAGTGCCCAGTGGCTGGGTGCGCGTCAGGGTTGCCAGTTGCTCCCCGTGGCCGCGCCGCTGCCCTGAGCGGGTGCGCGCGTCATCGCCGCCCGTGTCGAGGCTTGCAAGGTGCGGCCAGATGGCTATGGTGGCAGCTCAATCCGTTGTCGGAGGCGTAATGCCCAGCCCTGTTTGCTTATGCGCCCGTGTCCATGCCCCATAACGTCTTTCCCTGGCGGCAGGGTAATCGCTTCGCCTTGCTGCTCGATGGCCAACGGTTCTTCCCGCGCATGCTGGAGCTGATCGCGAGCGCGCAGCGGCAGGTGGAGCTGGAGCTGTATCTGGTCGAGAGCGGTGCCTGCGCCGCGGCGCTGATCGACGCGCTGTGCGCCGCGGCGCAGCGTGGCGTGGTCGTGCGCTGTCTGTTCGATGCCTTTGGCGCGCAGGGCCTGCACCAGGCCGAGCGCCGTCGACTGCATGAGGCCGGGGTGCAGTTGCACTGGTACAACCCAGTGCGCTGGAAGCAGGGGCTGCGCAACTTCCATCGTGATCACCGCAAGCTGTTGCTGGTCGATGGGCAATTCGCCTTTGTCGGCGGTACCGGTGCCACCGACGAGTTCTGGAACCCGGGCGAGCAGGCCGGCCGCTGGCACGAGGCGATGGTGGAGATCGGCGGTCCGCTGGTGGCCGACTGGCTGCAGCTGTTCGAACGCCAGTGGCTGGCCTGCCAGGCCCTCCGAGTCGCCTGGCGACCGCGTGTGCCCCTGGGGGTCAAACCGCTGGTACCCATGCCGCCGGCGGGGCAGGGGCTGGGGCGGGTCGCCTTTGCCGACGCCCTTCAGCACCGCGATATTCTGCTGTCGCTGGTGCGTGCACTGCGTGGTGCCAAGCAACGCATCTGGCTGGCGACGCCCTATTTTCTGCCGACCTGGAAAGTCCGTCGGGCCTTGCGCAAGGCGGCCTCGCGGGGCGTCGAGGTGCGCCTGCTGCTCAGCGGTCGGCACACCGATCATCCGCCGGTACGTTTTGCCGGCCAGCGCTATTACCCCGGCCTGCTCAGGGCCGGGGTGCAGATCTTCGAGTACCAGCCGCGCTTTCTGCACCTGAAGATGGTGCTGGTGGACGACTGGGTCAGTGTCGGCTCCTGCAAC